>JAZSEG010000162.1:0-13176 GCA_045531575.1 Oscillospiraceae bacterium
TGGGCGGTGGTTGTGTTGAATCTCCCGAGGAGATGGCGGAGATATTAAAGCAGGAGTACGGCGGCAGAAAATAAGGGCCGATGCTTGACAACAGCGCATTTTCATGCTATACTATGCTTAATTGAATACGAAAAGCTGTGATGAGAAACAGTAGGTCTTGCGGATATATCAGAGAGGCGGCGTGTGGTGCGAGCCGTCATTGAAGCAATTCCGAACCCGTCTTTGAGCTTCGCCCCGAACAGTAAACTAAGTAAGCGGCGACGGTTCTCCCGTTATCGAGAGCGGACGTTATTGCGTCCCGAGTGCGGATATCTATCCGAATTCAGGTGGTACCACGGACTTATACAGTTCGTCCTGAGCTGAGCGATCAGTTCAGGACTTTTTTGTGTTCAGAAATAAAAAACGAAAGGAAATCAACACTATGAAACTTGAAAAGCTTGTAGGCGAGCGCTTTAAAGAGCGCCCCTCCGATTGCAACATCGACAGCCATGCGCTGATGGTAAGAGGCGGCTACATGAAGTATGTGGCAAACGGCATCTTCTCCAGCTATATGCCCCTCAAGAGAGTTACCCGTAAGATCGAGCAGATCATCCGTGAGGAGATGGACGCTATCGACGGTCAGGAGGTAATGTTCCCTGTTGTAATGCCCGCAACACTCTGGCAGGAGAGCGGACGTTACGAGAGCATCGGCAGCGAGCTGCTGCGCTTTACAGACCGCAACAAGGCTCAGATGGTACTCGGCATGACCCATGAGGAGGCTGCTGTGCACCTTGTTCGTGAGTATGCAAACAGCTATACAAAGTACCCCTTCATGATCTATCAGATCCAGACAAAGTTCCGTGATGAGGCTCGTCCTCGCGGCGGTCTGATCCGTGTAAGAGAGTTCACCATGAAGGACGCTTATTCCTTCCACACCTCTCAGGAGGATCTGGAGGATTACTACTATCGCTGCCACAAGGCATACGAGCGCATCTATGAGCGTGCAGGTGTGCCTGATGTAATTTCCGTGAAGTCCGACAGCGGTATGATGGGCGGCAGCATCTCCCATGAGTTCATGCTGCTCACTCCCATCGGTGAGGACAGCATCGCTATCTGTAAGAAGTGCGGCTACCGTGCAAACATGGAGGCTGCTGCAAGCATCATCGAGAACACTCGTGACGAGGTTTCTGAGGAGCTGAAGGAAGTATACACCCCCAACATCCACACCATCGAGGAGATCTGCGATTTCCTCAAGACACCTCTTGAAAAGAGCTGCAAGGCTGTGGTATACCAGAAGAATCACGACGACAGCTTTGTTGTCATCTTCATCCGTGGCGATCTCGATATCAACGAAACAAAGCTCACAAACTTCCTCGGCTGCGATGTTCACCCTGCTGTTATCACAGAGGAGTGCGGACTGAATGCAGGCTATATCGGCCCTGTTGGTCTGCATATCAACGGCGACTACACCGTGCTGTATGATAATTCCCTGAAGGATACAAACAACCTCTCCTGCGGCGCAAACAAGGAGGAATACCACCTGACAGGTCTGGATATGTCCCGTGACGTTGCTGACGCTGAGTACCACGATTTTGCAAAGATCATCGACGGCGGTATCTGCCCCGAGTGCGGTCAGCGTGAGATCACAATCTCCCGTGGTATCGAGGTGGGCAACATCTTCCAGCTGGGTACAAAGTACTCCAAGTCCATGGGCATGACATACCTTGACAGCGACGGCAATGCTCAGACACCCATCATGGGCTGCTACGGCATCGGCGTGGGCAGACTTGCAGCTTCTGTATGCGAGGCTCACCATGATGATTACGGCCCCATCTGGCCTATGGCTATCGCTCCCTGGCAGGTACACATCTGCGCAGTAAGAGCAGATGACGCAGAGGTAAAGGAAAAGGCTGACGCACTCTATGCCGAGCTTCAGAGCCGTGGCGTAGAGGTGATCTACGATGATCGTGCTACAGTAAGCGCAGGCGTAATGTTCAGCGATGCAGACCTCATCGGCTGCCCTCTGAGACTTATCGTAAGCCCCAGAAATCTGAAGGACAACGTTATCGAGATCTCCGCAAGAGACAAGAGCTTCAGCGAAAAGCTTGCTCCCGAGGCTGTTGCGGACAGAGTTCAGGAGCTTATTAAAGAGGCACTGAGCAAGTAATAACAGAATCTCCCCCAGGCGCTCTGGGGGAGATATTTGAATAAAGGAGTGAGACGAGAGTGAAGAAAGTGATATTCCTGTGCGTGCTTTCGGTGGTGCTGATAATGGGCGGAATTGCAGCGGGTGCCGCAGACAGCGCAGATGAAACAGCAATGCAGCCTGAGGAAGAAGAAATAGATGTCGCAAGTATCGACTGGACTCAAGTCGATGATATTCGGGCTTTTGCAGAAGAGCATGGGTTGACTTTTGAAATCGTCCCCGCCGTATACCATATCCCGAATACTGACGAAAACTCAGATTATGACCCTGAGGAGGCGGAACAACAGAGGAAAGAGCTTGAAGCACTCCTTGAAGAGCTGGAAACAGGCGAGGTAATTACATATTATTTCGACACAGGCGAAATAGTTATTGAAAACAGCCGAATCACATCGAGTGACAGCAACACTTCTGCGAACGATGATATAGACATATCACAGATAGATGATATCGTAGCCTATGCCGAGGAGTACGGTCTAACGATTGGCGTTGACTACGGCGACGAGATAGTTGATTATAACGAGACTGTGGCTGCCGCCTACGCCCCCGAGGAATTCGAGCGGGAAAGAGCTGAGATAGAAGCACTCCTTTCAGAGCTTGAAACAGGCGAAGTGATAACATATTATCCTGACACAGGCAGTATGGTAATAGAATAACACCAAAGACCGCATTCATCCGAGTGCGGTCTTTTTGTATATCAGAGGAAAAACGTGCCATACTATCTGTAAAAAATCACCCGAAAGGAGAATATTATGGATATCAAAGGCACAAGAACGGAAGCTAATCTTATGTCCGCATTTGCGGGGGAGACTCAGGCACGCAGCAAGTACACATACTTTGCGCAGGCGGCGCGGAACGAGGGCTTTGAGCAGATTGCCGCCATCTTTGAGGAGACCGCCGAGAACGAAAAGGCTCACGCTTTCATGTGGTTTAAGCTGCTAGGCGGACTCAGCAACACCACTGCGAATCTGCAGAGCGCTGCATCGGGCGAGCATTTCGAGTGGGAGGATATGTACCGCCAGTTTGCGCAGGAGGCTGAGGAGGAGGGCTTCTCGGATATCGCGCAGAAGTTCCGCATGGTGGCGGAGATCGAGGCATGGCACGAAAAGCGCTTTCTGCAGCTGCTCAGCAACACCGAGCTGCAGCAGGTGTTTGAGCGGACGGGCGAGATGATGTGGATATGCCGCAATTGCGGACATATCGTTATCGGAAAGAAAGCGCCTGAGAAGTGTCCTGTATGCACATATCCCAAGAGCTATTTTGAGATAAAGGCGGAGAATTATTGATATAGGCACGCATAATGCGTAGGGACACGGCTTGCCGTGTCCGCAAATTATGTGCAGCAAATTAATCGGACACGGCAAGCCGTGTCCCTACAATCAATCTATAATATGGAATGAAATACAAGGAGCGGCAATATTGCCGCCCAAAACATATTCAATTAATCATCATCTTTAAGAAATTTATATGGTGGCACATCAAGAACATCCGCAATATCAAATAAAGTATCAAATGATATGGTGCGATTGACATTTGGCGCTTCCACTGCTCCTATGAAAGCGGTGTTCTTACCTATTCTTTCTGCAAGCTGTTCTTGCGTAAGCCCTTTTAGCTTGCGGTAATAGCTTATTTTTAGACCTATCACACGATAAAGATCATAATACTGCTCTTTCAATCTGCCACCTACTTTCTATTATTATTTTATCAGAATATATTGACAAATTGAATTTGTTGTAATACAATGTTTATTGTATTGTATACAATAATAGTTATTCAAAAAGCAAGGTGAAATTATGATAGAAAAACAAACCACCGCCACAATAATAGGTCACAACGAATGTTCCGATGTCGATACCGACCACCTGCGCTCCGAACTGATACATCTGATAAACAGCGGCGTGACCACCTTTATCTCAGGCGGCACGGGCGGCTTTGACAGGCTCTGCGCCCGCATGATACATGAACTGAAAAAGACCTTTCCGCACATACGCAGCTATATCATCATTCCCTACCTTGACCAAAAGATATTCGAGCCTTCCTATTTTGACGGCAGCGAGTTTCCTGAATGCCTTGAAAGCGTGCCGTATCGTTTCCGCATCTGTCACCGCAACCGCTGGATGGCAGAAAACTCGGCTTATGCAGTGTGCTATGTTACCCGCAGTTTTGGCGGAGCGGCTCAGACCTACAGATACGCTAAAAATCACTCAGTAAATATCATAGACATAAAGAAAAGACAACAGCCATAAAGGGCGATAGCCGTAAAGAAGTAAATCCAGAGAAGAAAGCAATCTTCTCTGGATTTTTTATATTCAGTTCGACAAATTGGAATTTGTTTATTTTACAATAACCTCTATTCCTAATACACCATATTGTTCTATTTTTTCGGCACTATAATAAGCAAGCATATCATTTGGGTCGGCTATCTCATTATCCTCATAACCAATGGCTATTTTATTGTGATGTTTATATAGTTCATCAAAATTTTTATATTTGTATAAATTGATAACTGCACACTGGCATATTTCATTAGTTTTTGTATTAGTGAACTCAATAGTATCACCAATACATATTATTGAACGTTTTTCATCACATAATCTCATTTCGATAGTTTTAGTCTTATCTTTTATTTTGTTAAATGAATCGTTCCAAAGGTTCATTTTATGTATCATTTTTTATCTCCTCCCACTATATAAATTCAAGTTTATCTGTCAGGTAATTATAACACGACTATCATATAAAGTCAATGTCATAAGCAACGTAAAGCTACTTTTGACACAATATCAAAAGTAGCTTTTAATACTTCTATATAACTATAGAGCTAAAACTGTTGCCTTTTTTGTTATAGAAAATCTGCTATGCGCTTGTACTGTTCAAGTATCTCAGCCTCGCTTATCGTGCGGTTAGCAGGACTTGTGGAGGGTAGGCATATTTCGATATGCGAGTCATCAGAGAAATACCTCTGATACAGCTCGTGCGCCTTCTTGCCCGTGGTGAACACCGCTCTGATATCCGCCGCCGTAAAGATGCGACTGAGGTCGTTTGGCACAGCATTCTTTATGCTGCTATCCGAAGCGCCCGAAATATCGCAGCTTTCCAGCACGTCCCACAGCGCTATTCCGTGTGAAAGGCACATATACTTGCGGGCCTCGATATCGGTGGGGATATCCTCTCCCAGAATATTGCACAGCATCCTCCAAAACCTGTTCTGCGGATGCATATAGTAGAAACCTTGCTGCCGTGACTTCGGCGAGGGTATCGTGCCGAGTATCAGTACCTTTGAGCGCTCGTCAAAAACAGGCGGGAACTCGTGGGAAACACGCTTATCAGAACTCATAATCGCAGCTTGCGGATTCGGTTCTTATGCTCTTGCAGAAATCCGATACCGCAACATGCAGGGGATTTGTGCTGTAAGCCTTCAGCGCCTCCATGCTCTCGAATTCGGATACGAGAACGGCGTCGTAGCTTCTGTCGGAGGGGTTGATGTTGATACCCACCTCCATTGCCTTTATCTCGGGTATCTGACCCTTGAGCGCCAGAAGTCTGTCACGGAAGAGCAGCATGTTTTCCTGCTCGCCCTCTTTGAATCTCCACATTACGATGTGCTTTACCATGTTTATATCCTCCTTATTATGCCGCTTCTGCGGGATCTGCCGCAGGAACATATGTTCCGTTCTGGATTGCTGTCATGCGCTCTCCTGCGAGTCTTACGCAGGCGTACTGAGGAACGCCGTCGCCATTCAGCAGGTCACGGTCTGTCCATGCAAGAACGCCGTTCCAGCCGTTGTTGTATGCCCACTCATAGCAATCTTCGATGGGCTTAATGTTGCGCAGAGCCTTGATGCCTGTGTGAGAACACTCACCCACAACGCAGGGCTTTGACATGTCAATGCCGAATTCCTCTGCCGAAAGCAGGAACGGGCAGTTGAACCATGTAGCCTGCCAGTCGTAGTAATGAGTAGACCAGAAATCTACATAGGCATTCTCGTTATCGTAGCGGCTGCGGAGGAACTCATCCGAGCCGTAGTTACCCTCGTACTTTTCAGAGTTGTACTTGATGATAGCAAAGCCGATGGTCACCAGCATATCGTCGGTGTTTTCGTGGATAGCTGCGCAGGCTCTTGCGAAGTAATCGCCGATGTTTTCCCACGCAATCTGACCGCACTCAGCATTCTCGAATACCCAGTCGGGCTCGTTGATGAGGTCGATGCTCCATACATAGTCGTTGCTGTCGTAGCGCTGACAGAAGGGGATAACGTAGTTGTCAATATAGCTGTCGATCGCATCGGTGTTCTGCATCATAGCTCTCCAGCGCTTGTGGTTTTTGTTGGAGTCCTTGAAGTGGTCGAAGGAAATCAACGTTGCCATGACATATATCTCATTTTCGGCTGCCAGAGCAAACAGAGAATCGAGATCCTGCCAGTGCTTGTCGGTAGCGCCGGAAACAAAACCGTTCTCATCGATGTTGATTCCCACATCGCCGCTGCAGGTTATCCAGATGCGGCAGGAATTGAAGCCATCTTCGTGCATCGTTGCAAATACCTGGCTCCAGTATTCGGGGTTATAGCCGCCGCCGAAGTCGTTCCACTTTTGCCAGGGAGCGTTCATGCCTGTGAGCCATACCTCCTCGCCGCCCAGCTTGAAGGTATTGTCCTCTATGTAGATGTTCACGCCGTCGTACTTGTCGTTCTCGGGCTGTGTATCGGGCTGAACATTTGAAGTAGTTGCTTCGTTTGTGGGGGCCGGAACCTCCAGCGGATCATTTGTCGTGCTGCAGCCTGTCAGCAGCACGCAGAGTGCCATCGCTGAGCAGAGCAGCTTTCTGAGTTTCTTCATATATTCCTCCTGAATATTCGATTAAAATCGCCGCACTGATCAAGTGCGGCGTTGTTTACAAAGCTATGTACTGTCCCTCGGTTATTATCGGAGCAATATCGAGGGTGAAATCCGAGCCATGCTTCATGCCCTTTCGCTGTAGATGCGTGCAGGTGGCGGTGAATGCGGTGTTCGGAGTGTTGTTCTCGCGGCTGAGATGCCCGAGGATGAGCCTAGTCGTTCCGCTGTTCACAAGCTTTTCTGCGAACTGAGCGGCGTCGGTATTTGAAAGATGTCCGTTCTCGGAAGCTATCCTGCGTTTCAGCGCAGCGGAGTAGTTGGTGTTCCTGCGCAGCATATCGGGATCGTAGTTGGATTCAAGAAGCACTGCATTGCAGCCGAGGAGATTATTCTCCACTTCTTCCGTTATCGTTCCGATATCCGTGCAGACAGCGATCTTCAGATCATTGTATTTCACCACATATCCCACGCTTTCGGGAGTATCATGCGGTGTGTGGAAGGCGGTCACCTCAAACTCGGCGCTCTTGTAGCCCTCCTTGAAGATATCGTAGATGCGGATGTTTTCAGGCAGTGGATTCCTGCTGTTGGACATCATCGCTTCGATTGTGCCTGCGCTGGCAAAGATCGGTATCTTGCAGTGCTTTGCAAGAACGCTCAGCCCCTTGACGTGATCTATATGCTCGTGCGTGATGAATATCGCTTCAATATGGTTCATTTCAGTATCAATAAGACTGAGGGAGTTCTTCAGCGATGCGAAGGAGCAGCCGTCGTCAATCAGGATACCGTGACCCTTTGTGCCGATAAATGTGCAGTTAGCTGTGCTGGAGCTGCATATCGGGTAGATGCGTGCCATTAAAGAGCCTTTCTCAGTGCCTTTTCTGCTTCTGCAGGATCAGGCTCATCGACTTTTCTTATATCTGCGCCGAGACCACGGAGTTTTTCCTCCATATTCTCATAGCCACGCTCAACGTGGTAGATGTCATATATCTCAGTAATTCCCTCTGCGCTGAGTGCCGCAACGATAAGCGCAGCGCCTGCACGGAGGTCTGTTGCCTTAACAGGAGCGCCCTTCAGACCGTCAACACCTTCGATGACAGCAACTCTGCCCTCAACGGAGATGTTCGCGCCCATTCTGCGCAGTTCATCCACATAGCGGAAGCGGTTGTCGAAGATGCTTTCAGTCACCATGCTGGTACCCTTTGCGCAGGTGAGAACAGCTGCGATCTGAGGCTGCATATCGGTGGGGAAGCCGGGGTGCGGCTGAGTCTTTACAGTGGTGCTTACATAGTTATCGTTGCCGATGACTCTTACAGCGTCGTCGAACTGCTCGACAACTGCACCTATCTTTGTAAGCTTCTGGGTGATAGGCTCCAGATGCTTGGGGATAACATTCTTTATCAGAATATCGCTGCGTGTAGCGGCAGCAACTGTCATGAATGTGCCTGCCTCGATCTGATCGGGGATGACGCTGTAGGTGGTGCCGTGGAGATATCTTACGCCACGGATCTTGATAACATCCGTACCTGCGCCGAGGATATCAGCGCCCATGGAGTTCAGGAAGTTTGCAAGGTCTACAACGTGCGGCTCCTTGGCAGCATTTTCGATTATAGTAAGTCCGTCCGCCTTTGTTGCGGCCATGATGCCGTTGATAGTGGCGCCTACGGAGTTCTTGTCAAAATAGATCTGGTTTCCGATCAGGCTGTCTGCGGAGAGATTCACCATACCGCCGTCGATGGTGTGGTTTGCTCCCAGTGCCGCAAAGCACTTCAGGTGCTGATCGATGGGGCGATCACCGAGATCGCAGCCGCCGGGCATGGAAACATGAGCCTCGTGGAAGCGACCCAGCAGGGTGCCAAGGAAGTAAGAGGAGGCTCTCATGCGCTTAGCCTTCTCATAAGGAACAGGAACGTTGCGCAGAGTGGTGGGATCGATCTCAACAGTTGTCTTGTTGAGCATGCGTACCTTTGCGCCCATTTCCGATAATATCTGAAGAATGATAGTTACATCGCTGATGTTAGGTATATTTTCAATAACACAGGGCTCGTCGCAGAGAATAGCTGCGGGAAGGATAGCAACTACGGCGTTCTTTGCACCGCTGATTACAACCTCACCACTCAGCTTCTTGCCGCCCTTGATAACGTACTTTTCCAAAGAAACACATCCCCTCGTTCCGTCCAAAGCGGAACTCTAATTTATAATTTATATTCAACACAATCCAAATGTGGAAGTATCTTACAAAATGAGCTTATTACGCACTCATACCTAATTATTATATCACACAAACTGTAAAATTTAAAGTGGTAGAGGCAAAAAAAGTTATCGATTTCATCTTTTTGTAGCTTTCAACAAAAACAATGTTGAAAACTATACATTTTTAGCAAAAGCCTGACACTGTCTCAATGGCTGACTATTCCTGTATGATATTATTGTCCCTGATGTGTAAAATAATCTTTCCGTAAGAAAAAACCTGAGTGTTCGACATTCACTACCGATTTGACATATCCGGATTTGTATTGTATAATTAGTGTATATAATTCATTCGTGGAGCGTGATGATATGGCTATTCTGATAATCCGTGAGGAGATCGTGTGTATTCTTGTGCTGATATTTCTTATCTGCTATAAACTTATTTACAGAAACAAGAACGGCGATCACGCATTTATCAAGGTTGCGCTGTATGCTCTGGGTCATGTGGTGTTTGACCTGATAACCGTTATAACCGTGAACAATATGGATACAGTGCCGTACATGGCGAACAAGGTGCTGCATATACTGTTCTATTACTTCAGTATGATGTTTACGGTGGCATTTTATAACTATGTAGTAAAGCTTACTATGCCGCATAACATGGTAAAGCGCCTGCGCATAATAGGTTATATCCCACTGGCGGTGTTTATAATACTGTCATTCATCCTTCCGATAGAATATATTGCAGGACGAGGCACCTGCTACAGCTATGGTCCGCTGGCATTTGCAGGATACGGAATATTTATGGTCTACTGCATCACCTGCATAGTGATGGCGATAGTGAAGCGAAACAGCCTTGATCTGAAGGTAAGGCTTGCGGTGCTCCCTACTACGCTGCTGATGCTGATAATGGTGGTCGTGCAGGCAGTTGTTCCTGAGCTGCTCATGACAGGAGCAGGCGTTACTATCGTGTGCATCGGTCTTTTCGTAACTGTAAACGATCCTGTCGGTGCATATAAGGAGCAGGCGTACTGGGATGCAGCTACTGGCGTAAAGAACAAGAACGGCTTTCAGAAGCAGCTTGCGGCAATGGAAAAGAAATACACCAATAAAAAGGTCAGGGTCGGTTTCCTTATCGGAGATATGAATGGATTGAAGGTCATCAATGATAATTACGGCCATGCAGAGGGCGACAAGCTTATAAGAGCAGCGGCTGCGGCATTGATGGATAATCTGCGCTCGGCATACGGAGTATACCGAATCGGCGGCGATGAATTCGCAGCTATCTACATATCGCCTGATGACGAAACGGTCAGAGCGGAGCTTGAGGATGTGCGTTCTGTATGTGCGGAATACAAGGACAGTCCTATCATGCTCAGTATTGCCATGGGATATGCGTCGGGTGAATATTCGGCTGAGTATATGGACATCTACAACACCGCAGACGGCATCATGTACGAGAACAAACAGGCGATAAAGGCGGCTCATCCTGAGCTTTGCGGAAGATAAATAAATTACGGCTGTGCGTGAGGTGATTCCTCGGCACAGCCGTTGTTATATACACTTGATTAGTGTAAGTTTTTTGGCGGTTTAGTTTTTGATAAGAACAATATCGCCGATGTAGTCGTCACGAGTTTTGTTTCTCATAACAACTAATGTGAATTCGTTATTTTTGAATACGTTATAGTTATTACCGCCAATGTACTTGGGGTTGCCGATATCGTTTTCACTTCCCCAAACCATGCCAACGCTCAATTCAGTTACAGTTTCTTTATCAATTATCCTATAGATTAAATCTACAGGCAGGTCGTTCTGGTAGCCTTTGCGGTCTTCTCTATCTCTATAGTATTCTGAATACCATCTAGCGCCGATAGCCTTTACAGAAGGATTATATGTATCAAAATCACTGGAATTCAAAAGTATTGTATCTGTAACAATACCCTCATCATCTACGAGTTCAAGGTATAGTGCAGGAGCGGCAATGTCTTGGGCAGTAGTGAGATTGTGTCCTATACCATAAAAAGCATATTCTTCGGGTCTTGAAGCGGTAGGGGCAACCTCATGCTTCAGAACGTCATCCGTTGCAACAAGCCCAAAAGAATCAAGCTTGACAGCAAGATCGGCATAAGTTGTGTCATTATCCAATGTAATTGTTTCACTCAAAATCGTGCCATCATCAGCAGTATGTTCAATTACGACCTCGAACACAACTTCATCGCTTGTGTTGTTATCCAAATTAGTATTATACGCCCCCTCAATGTTGTATTTATTGTCCTTGACACGAGGCACATTATACTCAGTCTCTTTTTCTTCTTCCTGTTCACTGTCAAGAGTCTCAGAATCCGCATTTTCCGTGACATATTCCGAGATGTTCATGTTATTTGTGCTTTCAGCAGAATCGTAGGAACTTGTTCTGTCAGAACAGCCTACTGTGCCTGCAAGTATCGAGCAGAAAATCAATACTGCTATGATCTTTTTCATTATTTTGTCCTCTCTTAATAAATGTTGAATTAATAATAATACTTTGCCAAAACTTATTATATCATACATCCTTCAAAAAGTCAACATATCGTGTTCTTGCAAATCACAAACCGAAATCAAGGATGTGATAAACTGAATAATAACAGGAGGCGATGATATGGTGCATTTCGGGCAAAGGCTAAAGGAACTGAGGCTACAGGCAGGCATGACCCAAAAACAGCTTGCGGACAGGATATGGGTGTCCAAGGCGGCAATCGGCAACTATGAGTTGTCCGACAGAAAGCCTTCGCCTGAGATAATCGTCAAGCTTGCGAAGGTGTTTCATGTGTCCACCGATTATTTGCTGGGCATTGATGAAAGGGAAAAGACTATAGACGTATCGGGACTGACGGCTGAACAAGTAGCGGCAGTGCAGACGCTTGTTGATATATTGAAAGAAAAACAAGGACTTTAATGGCAGAAACGCATTGAAGTCCTTTTTCAATTATCCGACATAAACCCATTGACAAAACATCAAAATTATAATAAAATAAATATGTATTTTTATCACAAGAAAGGAAATGACAAAATGGCAAAGCTTAACGAAAACTTTTTCAACCTGAAAAAGAACTATCTGTTTATTGATATCGCAAAGAGGATCAAGGCGTACACCGCCGAGCATCCCGACGCAAAGCTCATCAGAATGGGCATCGGCGACGTTACCCAGCCCCTCGCTCCCGTAGTTGTTGAGGCTATGGAGAAGGCGTGCCGTGAGATGGGCGTGAAGGAGACCTTCCGTGGCTATGAGGACAGCGGCGCAGGCTACGACTTCCTGCGTGAGGCGGTTTCCGACTACTACAAGAGCTTTGGTGCAGATGTTCCCGCAGGCGAGATCCACATCTCCGACGGCGCTAAGAGCGACTGCGGTAATATCATCGACATCTTCGGTGAGGGCAATGTTGTTCTGGTAACAGACCCCGCTTATCCCGTATATGTTGACTCCAATGTAATGAGCGGCAACAGCGTTCTGTACGCTGATTCCAACGAGGAGAACGGCTTCGCTGCAATGCCTCCCAAGGATATCAAGGCTGATCTGATCTACCTCTGCTCTCCCAATAACCCCACAGGCTCCGTATACACAAAGGCTCAGCTGAAGGAGTGGGTGGATTACGCTCTTTCCAATGATGCTATCATCATCTTTGACGCAGCTTACGAAGCATTCATTACCGATGCAGAGCTTCCCAGAAGCATCTACCAGATCGAGGGTGCAAGAAAGTGCGCTATCGAGATCTGCTCCCTGTCCAAGACAGCAGGATTTACAGGTACACGCTGCGGCTATACTGTTGTCCCCAATGACATCATCCAGAAGAACAGCAAGGGCGAGGATGTAGTTCTTGCAGACCTCTGGAACAGACGTCAGGGCAGCAAGTTCAACGGCGTTTCCTACCCTGTTCAGCGCGGCGCGGAGGCTGTGTTCACAGCAGAGGGCCAGAAGCAGACAAAGGCTACTATCG
>JAZSEG010000109.1:0-8488 GCA_045531575.1 Oscillospiraceae bacterium
CAGTAGCAAACGTAATGGTTTTGCGCAGCAAAATCGATGTGTGTTCGTCCGTTTTTCCGCAGGAAAACGCCGACCCTCCGTCGGCGAGGATGAACATCAGGAGCGAAGCGACCATCTTTATTCCATTAGGGGAATGCGAAACGGAGTTTGCGCCCGCGTAAGCCGAGCAACGCTCGGCGTCGCTGGTAAATTCCGATTTTTCTGCAATATATTAAAATAACCCGTGAAGTCTCTCTTCACGGGTTATACTTTTCACTATTTGCATTGCCGTTTGTTTTACAGCTTTCTTTTCTTCCTTTTGGAGAATACAGGCTCCTTTGTGCGGTCCTTCTGCGCCTGCTTTTCACGCAGGGCGGCCTCACGGGCGGCGGCGAGCTCCTCCGCTTTCTGCTTGGAGCGCTGCGCCATATCGAACAGCATCAGCTTTGTGTTGAACGATGGCTTGTCAAGCACTATCTCGAACAGCACATTAATAAGCTCGTCCGCTTCCTTTTCGGTGGTGACCAGTCGGCGCTCCATCAGCTCACGCTTAGTCACAGCAAGCTGTGAGATATCGTAGCACTCGCCCGTGGTGATTATCTCGTTCAGTGCCGCAAGGCTGTTCCTGAGCCTTGTAACATCGGGCGTTTCGGTGTCCTGCTTCTTTGCTCTGTTATCGGCTATCTCGCACTGCAGCAGACTTTTCAGATCCTCTGCGCCCAGCCTGCGGATAAGCTCCTTCAGCGCCTTTCTGTCCTCGGGTATCTTCACGTCGTGGTGATAGATCAGCCAGCTTATCTCATCCGCAAGCCTGCGGTCGAATTCCATCCTGCGCATGATGCCCTCGGCAAGCAGCCTGCTGCGCTCCCCGTGACCCTTGAAATGCCCCTGACCCTTGCTGTCGATATAGCAGCAGTCAGGCTTTCCGATGTCGTGGAAGAACATCGCAAAGCGGATAGCAGGCACAGGCACTGCATAACCTACCGAGCGTGCGATATGCTCCCACACGGTGAAATCGTGAAAGTGCGTGTGCTGCTCGAAGCCCACACAAGCCTCTATCTCGGGGATGACGTGCATAAGTATATCGGCGTATTCTATAAGCACCTTTGTGGCGTATTTTCCCATCACGATGCGCTGCAGCTCGGAGAACACCTTTTTCGTGTCCGCATATTCAAAGCAGCTGACGTTCTGGCGCATGGCGGCTCTTGTTGCCTCGTCTATCACGAACTCACGCTCGGCGCAGTAGCGTATCGCACGGAGTATGCGTGAAGGCTCGTTCGTAAAGCTGAAGGACATATCGTAATATGTCTCGGTGACAGGCTTTCCGTTTTCCTTAGTGTTGCGTGTGATGTTCTCGCCGATCGCCACGACTCGCTTCTCATCGCCCGTAAGGCAGCCCTTGCCGCCGTAAAGGTCGATAAGTCCCTCCTTTGTGGAGTACGCCATGGCGTCCATCGTGAAGCCACGCCTTGCAAGATCGGTCTCCAGCTTGTCCGCATACATAACACGGTTGCCTACGACCTCTCTGCGGAACGGCGACACGCTGATTATCATGCCCACCACCGTTACGAGTATCTCGCCCCGTTGGATGCCCTCGTCAGAGATGCGGTAATCCCTGAAGGCGAACAGTATATCGTTTATCTCAGCGTTGGTTACGATGTCGAAATCCTGCGGTGTGTTGCCGATAAGCAGCTCACGCACGCAGCTGCCCACAACGTAAGCCTCATAGCCCTCGTTTTCCAGCACGCCTATAGCTTCGGTGACCTGTGCAGGGAGAATTATCATGCCATCACTTCCTTACCTTGTATCTTAGTATCTCAAATGCGCACTCTGTGGAAAAGCTCTCGTGAGTGCCGAAATAGGAGTATATCTTATTGCTGTCCTCGGGGGAGGTCTTGTAGTAATACGGCGTCATCATGAACAGCGCATTCAGCAGCTCCTGAGAATCCAGCTTCAGCGTGAAGGCGACCTCGCTCTTGCCAAGGTATTCCATGCCCTCCACATCGTATGCTTTCACTTCGTTCAGGCGAACGTTATCGTAAAGCACGGATTTCAGCCCGAAAAGGTGCCGCTCGGCAGGTATCGCAGTTACGATATATCCGCCGTTTTTCACGATGCGGCGCAGCTCCTCAGCCATAAACGGCGCAAAGATAACCGTCGCCATATCTGCGGAATCCGTCTTTATCGGCAGCCTGAAAACGCTCGCCACGGCGGTGGAGATATCCCGCTCACGCACCCTCGCCTTTGCAGCCGCAAGCGCATTTTTTGAGATATCCACGCCGAAAAGGTGCGGCGCTTTGCCGTCCGCCTTCAGGGCGTCGTGAATGCCTGCGGTGTACCAGCATTCGCCGCAGCCGCAGTCGGCGATAACAGGCGAATCTGTATCGGAGCAAAGCTCCCTTGCCGCAGCGCACAGAGCATCCAGCAGCGGCTGATATGCTCCGCTGCCGAGGAAATCACGCCTTGCAGCGACCATCTCCTTGCTGTCGCCGGGGTCCTTTACATTCTTGTGCTGCGACAGCAGCAGGTTTAAGTAGCCCTTTGCGGAGATATCGAAGCAGTGGTTCTTCGGGCAGCGGGCGCTGTTTCCCTCGAAATGCAGCAGGGGAGCGCTGTCAAGCCCGTTTTTCTCTCCGCAGACAGGGCAGGTGAATATGTTCAAGTTGAGTTCTCCTTATATCAGAAAGTCTTTCCGAGCATGTACGCCGTTTCAAGGTGCTGCGGCTTCATGCGTGCAATAAGCTCCTCATCGTAGTGGGAGATGCCGTCCAGAAAGACCATCTGTTTTTCCTTTGCACGCTGATTGATGCGGTCGCCGAGCATTACAGTTTCCATGGCCTGCTTGTTGCCTGTTTCCTCTAAGCTTTGCAGAGTTTTTCCCGCACAGGCGATGAAAAGTGCCTTGCTGAGAATTTTCATGGTGCAGTCCGCATAGGCATATCCTACAGACCACACTCTGTCAAACCAGCCGACAAGCTTCGCAGGCGCTTCCGTCCAGAAAACAGGGTAGACGAAAGCGATGCCGTCGCAGCTTTCTATCTTCTCATGCTCCCTGCGCACGTCGTCGGGGATGGGGAGGTCTGCACGGTAGTAGGTCTCACGCAGGAATTCCTCCTCCGTTATATCGGTGCGGAAATCCATCTCATACAGGTCGGACATGACTATCTCGTGACCGCCGTCCGCAAGACCCCTGCAGAACTGCTCCATAACCTCGTATGTGAAGCTGTTCCTGCTGGGATGACAATAAACCACAAGCACACGCATTACTTCTTTTCTCCCTTGATGCGGAAGCCGTAGATGCGGTAGAATCCCGAGCCGAAACCGCCCATAAAGGTGTAGCGTGCCTTCATTGCGCCGCTCAGCTTGTCGATATAGCACTTGCGGATGATGCTCTTGTTGATAACGCACTTTGAGTTCTTCACACGGTATTCGAGTGCCGCAGGGTCGCTCATGGAGAAGTATATCTGAGCGTCCATCTTGTTGATGGGGTTCTTGAACTTCGAGAGCTTCGCAGCGGCGTCGGAGTAAGCGTCGAACAGGAAGGCGGTCTGCGCAAAGCGGCTGCCGAACTCTTTCATCAGCTTCACCATCTCGTCAAGGGTCAGATACATGGTGAGACCCTCAGCGATAACGAGAACATTCTCGCCGTTGTATTCTATCTCATCCAGCCATTTAAGGTCTGTCACGGAGGAGGCTATCATGCGGTAGCTGTCGCTCTCGGTGAAATATTCCTTGCGGATGTCGATGACATCGGGGAAGTCGATATCGTACCATTTCTTTGCACGGAGCTGAACACGGTCGCAGCGGCTGTCAAGACCGCAGCCAAGGTGCAGCACGATGCAGTCGGGACATTTCTCGATAAAGCGCTCGGTCATCTCGTCAAGCTGCATGGCTCTCATGGCGAGGAATATCGCAAGCTTGCGGGATTTGTCCACGTCCTCGAAGTCATAGCCGCAGGTATCGACTATCTCTTCGGCGTATACGTCATCGAAAAAGCCCTCACGGCTCATCATTGCCTTGCCGTACAGGGGGATAAACAGTGTTTTGCTCTCGTTTGTCATAATTTCCTCCTAGATTCCGAAGTGTATTATAAATTTGTGTTCATTAATTGCCTTAGTCAGCAGACCGCCGAGGTCTAGAAACGCATCCTCGGCAGGAAGAAGTGAAGCAAGCTCCTTTGCCGCCTCGGGGGATATCAGCGTGATGCCGTAAGCGGCAAGCCCCTTTCCGCTGACATCAAGAGTATGCCAGTAGAACTCAATATCGCCGCCGTGGCTGATGGTCAGCAGGTCATCGTCGTGGATGAGGGCGATGTCGCTGTATTTGTGCGGCTCGTATTCGTCATACCGCCGCCCCGAAACAGGCGCTTCGGGCATTATGCAGAATTCGTGGTATTCTCCGCTCATGGCGCCTCCTTGTTGTAAATTAGGAATGAGGAATTAGGAATGAGGAATCTCGGTGTCGGCTGACGCCGACAGATTTAAAAACGGCTACGCCGTAACATTGATTGATATTGCGGCGTAGCCGCATTTAAATCCGTCCCCGAAGGGGACACCAAAATTCCTAATTCCTCACTCCTAATTCCTCATTATTTATATTATATACTATTATATTGCTATATTCAAGCGTTTTTTGCAAAATGTTGTTTGTCTAATTTGCACAAAAGCGACTTTAACATTTGTACATCCGATGTCAAAAAAACTCCACAAAAACAGTTGCAATTTATGTAAATTTACTATATAATATACACAAGACATTTTCCAAGGGGAGTAGTATTTTAGTTATTATATACAATCTGTGCTTTTGGTTAATTCTTAAAATAAATTTGTTCGGAGGTTACCCCATGAAAACATTCAAAGCTGACAGTATCAGAAACGTTGTCCTCGCCGGACACGGCGAAAGCGGTAAGACAGCCCTTGCAGAGGCAATGCTGTTCAAGTGCGGTCTGACCGACAGAATGGGCAACACAGCTGACGGCAATACAGTATGCGACTTTGACGCTGAAGAGATCAGAAGAAAGATCTCCATCAATTCCGCTGTTGTAAACGCAGTGTGGAAGGATACAAAGATCAACGTTATTGACGCTCCCGGTCAGTTTGATTTCGTTGGCGGAATGTACGAGGGCGTTCGTGCCGCTGAGTCCGTTATCATCACCGTTAACGGCAAGGACAGCGTATGCCCCGGCACCATCAAGGCTTACAACCTCGCCTGCAAGCAGAACAAGGCAAGAATGATCGCCGTTACCTGCATGGAGGTGGAGAATTCCGACTTCTATAAAGTACATACAGATCTGAAGATCGCTTTCGGTCCCTCTATCTGTCCCATCGTAGTTCCTTACGACAAGCACGGCCCCGTTGAAGCGTACATGAACCTGCTCACCATGAAGGCTTACAAGTACGACAAGAACGGCGTTCCCACCGAGGTGGAGATCCCCGCATCCGAAAACCGTATCGCAGGTCTGCGTGCGGCTATGGCTGAGGCTGTTGCAGAGACCAACGAGGAGTTCATGGAGAAGTTCTTCGAGGGTGAGGATTTCACTCAGGAAGAGCTTGTTAAGGGCATCCACGACGGTATCGCAAGCGGCGCCATCACACCTGTTGTATGCTGCGCTAACGATACTCTTTCGGGCGTTGATATGCTGCTGGACGCTGTTGTTTCCATGCTGCCTTCTCCTCTGGAGAGAAGCCTCGAGATGACCGAGGACGACATGGTCGAATATGACGATACAAAGCCTCTGAAGGCATTCGTATTCAAGACCATCGCCGATCCGTTCGTAGGCAAGATCAGCTGCCTGAAGATCGTTCAGGGCTCCATCAACGGCAAGTCCGAGCTGGTAAATGCCACAACAGGCGAAGCTGTCAAGTTCGGCAAGCTGGTATCCCTGTGCGGTAAGAAGCAGGATGAGATCGCCGAGGCTTATGCAGGCGATATCGTGGCCGTAACAAAGCTTGACGGCAACACAAACGACACTCTCTGCGATCCTTCCGATGTGAAGGCTCTGACAGCTATCGAGTTCCCCAAGCCCTGCTACTACATGGCAGTTACACTGAAGGGCAACGGCGACGAGGGCAAGCTCTCCACAGCTATCCGCCGTCTGCTTGAAGAGGATAAGACTCTCGAATATGTACATAACCACGAAACTCACGAGCGCATCATCGGCGGCCTCGGCGAGCAGCATCTGGACGTTGCGGCAGCTAAGCTGAAGGCAAAGTTCGGCATGGAGGTGGCTCTGTCCGCTCCCAAGATCGCTTACCGTGAGGCTATCCGTAAGCCCGTTACCATCGAGAGTAAGTATAAGAAGCAGTCGGGCGGTCACGGTCAGTACGGCCACGTTAAGATCGAGTTTGCTCCCCATGAGGGCGATGAGCTGATCTTCGAGGAGAAGATCTTCGGCGGCTCCGTACCCAAGAACTTCCACCCCGCAGTTGAGAAGGGTCTGCAGGAGGCTGCAGAGCATGGCTCCATCGGCGGATTCCCTGTAGTTCGCCTGAAGGCTACTCTGGTTGACGGCTCCTACCACCCCGTAGACAGCTCCGAAATGGCGTTCAAGACCGCTGCGTCCATGGCGTTCAAGGATTGCATGAAGGAGGCTCAGCCTTATCTGCTCGAGCCGCTGAAGAGCCTGACCATCCTTGTTCCCGATGACAAGCAGGGCGATGTTATGAGCGTGCTCTCCAAGCGCCGTGGCAGCGTTCTCGGCATGAACTCCGTAGGCGGCGGCATGACCGAGCTGCTTGCAGAGGCTCCCGAGTCTGAGATCGTTGATTTCGCACTGGTGCTTCGTCAGATCACACAGGGTCTCGGCGAGTTCACCGCTGAGTTCGCAAGATACGAGATGCTCCCCGCAGGCACCGAGATCAAGGCATAATACTCGATATATCTCACCCTCCCGCTTTGGGAGGGTGATTTGTGCAAAGTGCACATATTATGACCGTTGTGTTATACCAAATGTATGAATTACTTCAAAAACCCTTGTAATTTCTGCCACTGTATTGTATAATATAGATGTACGATTTTATCTGCCGGCAGTCTGTCGGAAAATGAAAGGAACAATGTATAATGAATATTTCAGAGCTTAAAGTATTGATCTGTGACGACTCTATCCTCGTCAGAAGAAAGCTGACTGATGTCCTCAAGAAGGCAGGCATCACCGCTGTTTTTGAGGCTAAGGACGGAATCCAGGCAGTTGATAACTATAAGGCTATCAAGCCCGATCTCGTTTTCATGGATATCGTAATGCCCGGCAAAACAGGTCTTGACGCCCTTGTTGAGATCAGGGAGTTCGATCCCGGTGCCAAGGTAGTTATGGCTTCCACGATCGGTACACAGAGCCATCTCGTCAGCGCTATCAAGGCAGGCGCTTATGAGTTCCTGCAGAAGCCCGTTAAGGACGAGGATGTAAATAAGATCATCGCTAAGATCATGGAAGGTTAAAATTCCTGAAAGGAAAGGGTCAATTTAATGTTTACACAATTATTCGGACATTTTCTACTCAATAAGAATATAATCACAGGCGAGCAGCTTGCTGTAGCGCTGGAAGCAAAGAACAGCACCCGTGTAAAGATCGGTGCGCTTGCAATCGACGCAGGCTACATGACCGCAGAGCAGGTAGAGGCTGTTCATGAGGAGCAGATGCACGTTGATAAGCGCATCGGTGACATCGCTGTTGAGATGGGCTTCCTTACCGAGGAACAGATGCACGAGCTGCTTTCAAAGCAGAAGACCGCAAACATCGTTCTGGGTCAGGCGCTTATCGATGCAGGCTTTATCACCAATAAGCAGTTCGAGGACGCTCTTGCTGAATACAAATCTACTGCTGCTTTTGCAGGCGACGAGCCTAACGATGCGGCTCTTGCTGAGGATATCGTATCCATCTTTGATCTGGAGAACGATCCCAACAAGGATTTCTATGTTGACTACATAATGCTGCTGACAAAGAATGCTATCCGCTTCATCGGCGATGATTTCGTTCTTGCAGGCTGTCAGAAGGATATCGAGATCACCTGCGATCATCTCACATCTCAGGATCTGACAGGCGAGGGCGTTGCATACTACACCGCTATCGGCGGCGGAGACGCTGCGTTTATCAATCTCGCATCCCGCTATGCAGTGGATACCAACGAGGATATTGATGATATCGAGGAGTGCGGCCTGTTCGAAGAGGTGGACGAGTTCGTTGAGGCCTGCGTTGGCGAGTTCCTGAACCTGCAGAACGGTCTGTTCGCAGTAAATATGTCCAACAAGAAGAATGTGGAGCTTGATCTCACACCTCAGTTTGCTGAGAGCAACGCTACCATCACACTCGCAGGCGGTCTGTCGGTTTGCCTGCAGTACACCTTCGGCAAGGTGGAGTTCGTCATCCGCACAAGATGATAGAAGCAACAGCATAGATCATGACCCGCAAAGGAGCATTTCCTTTGCGGGTCTTTTGCTGTGTATGGGGTAGCTGTTTGGGCGAATTGCAGCGAGTTTGATTTATTATGCCCTTTGCGGTGTGGCTTTACCGCCA
>JAZSEG010000268.1:0-5100 GCA_045531575.1 Oscillospiraceae bacterium
CTCGCAGGCGGCGGGCAGGATCACCTCCCGCATATCCTGTGCGGTGAGATACGGCGGATTCGACACGATCACATCGTACATCGGTGCAGCTGAAATAGTCTGCTCCGAAAGCACGTCCGCCTTTATCGCCCTTACGATATCCTCAGCAGCATTCAGGCTGATGTTCTTTTGAAGATACGGGAACGCCTTGTCGGACAGCTCGTAGCTATCCACTGTGAAGCCGCCCTCTTTTGCAAGCGTTATTCCGATGCAGCCGCTGCCTGCGCAGAGGTCTGCACAAAGTTTGCCGCTGAGTCTCTGTTCAAGCACCAGTTCCACAAGAGTTTCGGTATCCTGTCGGGGTATCAGCACGCCCTCGCCTACCTTGAACGGCAGACCGTAGAACTCCCACTCGCCGAGGATATACTGCAGCGGCTCGCCTGAAATGCGGCGCTCTATCAGCACCTCAAAAGCGGCGGTCTGCTCGTCAGACACCTCGTACATCGGCTCGGTGAGGAGCTTCAGCTTGTCCGCTCCTGTAGCCTTCTGCAAAAGCTGCTCCGCTTCAAACCGCACGTTATCGTTGCCGCTTGCCGCAAGCCTTTCACGACCGCTGCGGAAAAGCTCCGAAAGCCTTACCATCTGTCGTCCTCGCCTTCCTTCGGAAGCACGGGCTTCATCGCCGCAATGGCGATCTCTATCTGAGATTCGTCAGGCTCGTTGGTAGTGAGTCTCTGCATCCACAGACCTGGTGCGGACATTATCCTTGTGAAGATGTTGTTGTGTCTGCCTGCAATGCGGATAAGCTCATACGCAATGCCGACTACCACTGGCAGCAGCAGGAGCTTTATCGCAACTCTTGCAAGAGTTGCAAGCACGGTGTTCTCGATGCCCCACCACTCGGCAGGCTGTATCGGGATTATAGTATAAACAAGGATGCTCACCAGCAGCGAAAGGATGATGAAGCTTGTGCCGCATCTCGGGTGGAATCTTGTGTGCTTTTTCACGTTCTCCACGGTAAGCTCCTCACCTGCTTCGTAGCAGGCGATGGTCTTATGCTCTGCGCCGTGGTACTCGTAAGTGCGGCGGATATCCTTCATGCGTGCCACCACTGCCATATACGCCACGAACAGTATCATTCTGAGGATGCCCTCAAAGGTGGACTGCCACACGGAGATATCAGCCTCAACCACTGTCTCTATCAGATCGTATATCAGCGAGGGAACGAAAGCAAACATGAACACCGCAAACGCTACGCCGATGACCATCGCAATAGCCATGATAACGCCCATCAGCTTATCGCCTAGCTTATCCTCCAGCCACTGCTCGAACTTCGTCATCTCTTCTTCGCCGTCGTCGTCCAGCATGCCGCTCTTTTCAGCGGACTTCATCATGTACTTGTAGCCTTCCATCATGGAGGTCACGAAATTGATGCTGCCACGGATGAACGGAGTCTTGTTATACCACTTGTTAGGCTTCAGGTCCCATTCCTCCACGTCGATGCCGCCGTCCTTCATGCGCACCGCCATAGCTGCTTTTGACACGCCCTTCATCATGATGCCCTCGATAAGCGCCTGACCGCCTATCTTGGTCATCTTGCAGCATTTTTCCTTCTTATTGCTCATTGTCGTTCCTTTCCCGCTTAACTATAAGCGGCAGTGTGATGGTTACAGTTGTTCCCACATTCAGCTCGCTCTGTATATCTAAGGAGCCGCCGTGCATGGTTATTATCTCATCCGCAACCGCAAGACCGATACCCGATCCTCGGCGGGTGCTGTTCGCCTTGTAGAATTTCGCCTTTACCTTGGGAAGATCCGCAGCGGCGATACCGCAGCCTGTATCTGATATGCTGATGTGCAGCATATCCTCGTCCTTCTCGACGCTGATGGTTATCACAGCGCCCTCGTCTGAGTACTTTATAGCGTTATCTATAACATTGATGAACACCTGACGCAGCCTGTTCTTGTCGCCGTATACCATGCAGAAGAACTCAGGCTCGCTGTAGCTTATGGTCTTGTTTTCCTTGCCCGCCTTGTCGTAATATATCAGCAGTGCGTCGTCCAGCTCTGCAATGATGTCGGTATTCGCCATCTGCAGAGTGAATTTGCCGTTCTGTATGCGTGAGAAGTCCAGAAGCTCCTCCACCATGCCCTCGAGGCGCTCGGTCTCGCTGGTTATAACCTTCATGCCCTTGCCGAAGGTAGCCTCGTCATAGCCGTGAGCAAGCGTTTCGCTCCAGCCCTTGATGGCCGTAAGCGGCGTTCTCAGCTCATGGGAGACGGAGGAGATGAAGTCGTTCTTTATTGCTTCGGAGTTTTCAAGCTCATCCGCCATATCGTTGAACACCTTGGAAAGCTCGCCTATCTCATCGTTGTTCTTTATCGCGATGCGCTCGGAGAAGTCGCCCTTGGCAAGCTTCTGAGCTGTAGCGCTTATCTCCACCAGCGGCACACAGATGGATTTTACGAAATACAGACCCGTAAACACCACAAGCAGGATAACACCTGCGCTTACCGTCATTACCACCGCCATTATCACCGAAAGCTGCTCATCAATAAGGCTGAGCGAGGTAACAAATCGCAGCGCCTTGAAGCTGACGCTAGGCTGCGGAATCGTAACAGTCACGGCAAGCACCTTTTCGCCGCCGTCGTTTCCTATGAATACGCCGAGACCGTCCTCAGCTCTCAGTGCCTGCTCATAATCTGGCATGTTGTAGCTGCTGTCGGGAGAGAAGCCACTGGAGGAAAGCGTTACCTCGCCGTTTCCGTTGATGGACATAAGCTCCATCTGATCCTTCTTCTCGAAGTTCTCGATGACCTCACGCACCTCGCTTGAATAGTTCACCGCAAGGTCCTCGTAAAGCCTTGCAAGAACTGTCGCAGTGGTATTCGCCTCGGAAACGAGATAATTCTCCGCCGTTCCGTAATAATACTGCCTTGTGAAATAGTAAACGCCTAAGTTCACAAGTATCAGCAGCACGCCCACGACGCTCAGCGTATTCATCATCCATCGCCATGCGATAGAGCTTCTCGGCGTGATGCCCCTGCGTGAAGGCACTGTTCTTACCAGTTCACTCATATCATGCATTCCACTTGTAGCCAAAGCCCCAGATGGTCTGGATATACTTCGGGTTGGAGGGATCCTCCTCTATCTTCATGCGCAGACGTCTTATATTAACGTCAACCACCTTGTCATCGCCGTAATAAGCGTCGCCCCAGATATGGCGGAGTATCGTCTTTCTGTCAAGGGCAGCGCCCTTGTTCTTCAGCAGATATTCCATGATGTGATATTCCACCTGCGTAAGCTCGATAGGCTCGCCATCCTTGCTTACGGTGCGGCTCTGATAATCCAGCACGAAGGGGCCTGAAACTATGTTCTTGACCTCCTCCTGACGGACGTGATTAACATTCACACGGCGATAGATAGCGTCAACTCTCGCCACCAGCTCCGATGGAGAGAAGGGCTTTGTAACATAGTCATCTGCGCCTATCATCAGGCAATTGACCTTATCCATCTCCTGACTCTTTGCAGAGAGCATGATGATGCCTATCTCTGAGCTCTGCTCCCTTATCCAGCGGCAGAGCGCAAAGCCGTCCATGCCGGGCATCATTATATCAAGGAGAGCCACGTCGAAATCACCCTCCTGCTTGCGGTAGACCTCAACTGCTTCCTCGCCGCTGCCAACATCCACCACATCATATCCCGAACGTCTGAGGTTTATAACCACAAAGTCGCGGATGGCTTCTTCATCTTCACAAACAAGTATACGTTTCATGATTATTCCCTTTCGTCACAACAGAATAAAGCTGTCCTGAAGCTCGCTCATGCTGAGAGCAAGCTTACCTGTGTCATATCCATCTGCCTGATAGCAGTAATAGAGGCTGTCCTCATTTGCGCCGATGAGGGTCATGCCCGTCACCGACTTCTGAGCGCTGCTGTCGCCCTTGTCCACTATCTTTATGCGCATAAGCTCAGTGGATTCATCCACTGTAAGTCCCTTTTCCTGTGAATACGCAATGAAGATTATCTCGTTCTCCAGCAGGTTCGGCACCGCAGTTACTATGCCGTACCAGCGATTCGGGAACATCAGCGCAAAGCTGTATTTGCTGCTGTAGTATCCGTAATGCTCCTGCAGGATGCTATGGAAGCGCACGTTGTACCACTGCACTGCACACAGCTGCTCGTTCTTTGCGAGAGTCTCGTAGCCCGGGAGAGGAGTCATGCTGGGGATCTCCATATATCCGTCACCGTCTATGTCAGTACAGAAAAGATCGGCAGTGTAATCATTGGAGAAGCGGCTGATAACTCCGCTGTCAGGGCTTACGAGGCTGTTGCCCGAGCAGTAGATAACATCTGTGCCGTACTGTCCCTGACCTCTCGAATAATCGATATAAAGAGCAGGCATATTATTATCGCCCGTGCCTTTGGTAACTCTCAGTATCTCTGCGTGAGGACCTGCAAGCTCTGCCTGACTCATACGCTTTATCTTTCCTCCGCTGCGGCTGAACATATAGGCAGTAGAGATTCCCGTTGCCTTGTCCGATACCACGGTGACAAGCTCGTTGCGCCCATCAAGATTAAGGTCAACCACCTCAAGGCAGGAATAGAAAGAATTATACAGCTCATCAACGATTCCGTCGGCATAGTTCATCACGCTGAACGCCTTTTCCGTCTGATTCAGCATGGTGTAGCGCACCACGATATCCACATTATCACCGTCACCGATGCTGGTGAAGCCAAGGCTCTCGACCTCGCTGCCCATGCAGGCTATGTCATATACTGCCTGCCATTTTCCGTCATACTGGTCAAGCACCTTCATGCGAAGTCCCGATTCGCCCGACTGCACGGAATCCGAAGCGTAAAACACCATCGCCTCATCACTCGGCTCGCTGTCTATATTTCTCACCACGAAGGCGGAGCGGAAATCACCGCTCTTGGGATATTTCAGGCTGATGCCGCTTCCTGTGCTGCTTATCAGAGCCTGATATATTTCGTTCTGCTGCTCGTCCAGCTTCGGCGGCACAAGCAGATTGTCCACCGAAAATCCTGTCGAACAAGCAGAAAGCATCAACGCAGCCATCAATGCGGCAAAAGCTTTGAGTTTCTTCACTTTGGTCTCCT
>JAZSEG010000025.1:0-6739 GCA_045531575.1 Oscillospiraceae bacterium
ACTTTTAACCTTTTCAAATGTATCATAAGCATCACGCATTTCATCGGTTTGAACAAAGAAATAAGTTTTAACGCGGCGCTTATAAACTATTTCGCCGTTAGTATCGCACTTAATTTTATACACCCTACCAATTGTTAAACAACCGCAAATTGTCATAGGCAAAATTAGGTAACTTGTCTGAGTTCTTATTGACTTAGCAATTTGCATGAAAATTTGCGCAGTGCCAACAATAAGGGATGTTTGTTTACGTTGTTGTGAAACCTCTGTAATCAGTTCAGGAGGCATATTAGCCGACTCCATAGAGTTAAACCATGCATGAATTTCATCAAGGCTTTTAATACACCCTTTAAAACCGTTGTTTTTAAAAATAAAATCCTCTGGTCCCTCAATACTTCCATCTTGAAAATTAATAGATATATTACTATAAATCTGAACTTCAGGATACATTTGCTTTAAACTCATAAGCAAATGTATCAAACAAATACTTTTACCTGCTCCCTGTTCTCCACAAATCATAACAAGACCAGTATAAGGAAATCTGTCGGGGTCGCTCGTCAGCTTATCTTTAATAAATCTATCAGGTAAATCAAAAAAAATACGCTTTAAAAAACTAGGTCTATGATATGTCGAAAGGTGTTCCCTTTGCTTGAAACGGAACCCCTTTCGATAATAATAAATATATCGAATAAGGCACATTATCACAAAAGGAATAAGGGCAACGCCAATAATAACAGCTAAAACCGAAACGATATCGAATATAAAGCCAGTAAGAGCCTTAATCATGTTCCATAACATTTTTAAGTACCTCCGAGCAAAGGAATAAAGGATTTAATGCGAAGAATGATAGCAAAGACAAGGCGGAAAGTCCACAAAGCGCCCTGAAAAGCAACCAACGGTAAAAGTTCCTCAATGGGGAGAATCAGAGAAACACCCTGCAATATATTCATAAGTATTTCCTTTATCTCAGTCCACGAATTAAACACATCGCCGTCAACAGTAGGAAGAAGCGCAAAAAAGGTAATTACACCATTGACAAACCAATTAAAAATTGTTTCAACTATCATACTCTACCCCCTCTTTGCAATTCGGCTTGATCTCGATAATGGTCATATATTGCATCAGCGGAAACTGCTGACGAAGACATCTGCATAACATTACCTATAAGCGTAGGCAGATACTGTATCAGATTACGAATGTAAACAATATAGATAAACACAAGTATCAAGCTTTTTATGGTAGGTAAGTAATCAGCAAACATTTCAAAATCAAGAACAGTAATAGTCATATCATGACCATACCAATCAAGATTGATAGTCCATTTAGGATAAGGATAAATATATGTAACATTACCCGAAGCACCATCGTCACCCGAAAAAGAAAAATCATCTCCACCGACATCAGGCACAAAAGTAATAGTATGATCTTTATCTTGCTGTACTACATCATAAAAAAGCGCATCCAATAGATCAGCAATATCATATATCCAAGGCAGCTTATTTTCAATTTCAAGCTTGATTTTATCCATACCTGAATCAATAACATCCTGCTCAGGAACGAAGAAAAAATTTATAGTGTTAGATATAGCCGTTTCAATTGAAGATGTTATTTCAAGAAGAAAATCACCGAAATCAATATCAATAATTGTATCACCCTCAATATTGATATCAATGTCGAAGTTATAATTGTTATTGATGTACTCGTTTATAGTGGTAGTATCGCCCTCATAATTAGTGATACTGTTATCATAGATAGTATCACCTTCCATAGTAATGAAAGTATCAGGATTAATTTTTTCAGGGTCAATTCCTGTCCAATTCAGACCCATTTCAATAGGCTCATCGGAAATGAAATAACCCACATCGAGACCGTCAACATAATTAGAGTTGTTTGAATATGCATAAGCATATACAGTTGCAAAGTCCTTATATTCATCAAATCCGCTATTTCTTAAACAAGATTCAGAATACACTCGATATAATGAATTTAATTTACTAGTGTCATAACTAGAAAAATGCGCATAAGTATATTTACCTGAAGATTTACCAATATAATTAGAATAAGTATCATACATTCGACCGAATAAAAAAGTTGATGAAGTAGCAGAACAAAAAAGTTCCATGTAACGATAATTCGCAAAATCAACTACGTTTTTATCTGTATCAACAATACGAGCTGTATATGAAATAGTATCATCAATGACACTAAAAACATTTACATCCATATAAATGTGATTACCGCTATCGTCAGTCTCAACAGTCTGTGAATAATAACGTTCCATAAGTCCAAACCAATATTGAGAGCCGTCAAAATAAAACGGTAATATATAACAATCAAGCCAATTGGTCTGACCGCAATACTCGCCCTCTTCAAAAAAAGAAATAGGACCTCTGCCCTGACTTTTACTATAATCCCAACGCTTATCGGTACGAATTGATATATATTCCTTTGCATTTTTTATACCGTACTGATCATTTAAACGCCGTATAATATCAGCATAGTTATCACCACTGAAAATAGGTGTATCATTAGAAGTATCAACGGTCTTAGGACGTCCACCGCCACCGCTAGCGCCATAACGAGCTTCACCACCTGCACCGACACGCTCATAAACACACAGATTACCGAGATCATCAATATAATAATACAGGTCACCTGCAGGCGTTAAAAGATATGTTGCTGTAATACCTGCTTCAGCAATATCAGAAGCAACGTCAACATGCGAACAAATCCATTCAATCGGGAGATCGTACCAATTAGGATAAGCCTGCTTGAAAGCTTTAGTATTATCCATAGCTGCAGCCGTTTTATGATATAACTGCGCTAACTGCTGCGCAGCTTCATCCGCAGCATCCCATGTTGACCATAATGCAGTGCCGAGCGTAGCAAACGCAGATACACCGCTATATATAAACGTTGTAAGCGCAATAACCACAGCGCAGACAACCGATATTATCTTATTTAATTGAATTGCATTAATCTTCATAATAAATCACCTTGAATAAAACTCCCCACCCAATGCCTTGAATTGGGTGGGGCTGTTCGTTTTATGCTCCTCTCAGCATGCCGAGGAGGAAGTTAAGACCCTTGCGGAAACCGATATAAGTCAGTACCACGGGCAGAATTGCGGGCAGAAGATAGATCATCTCGTTCAGAACGATATTGAAATCTACACCCGACACGTCAATAAGCGCCTCATAAGCAGTGCTTACAGCCTCAGTTGTGTCCATCATTTCACCCCCTTTCCTTAGTATCGTGTACTATCACTAAAGAAACGGTTTAGGAATCCAGCCACAAACCGAATCAGGATGTACAGTATAATAACACTGAATAACAGTGTATTTACCTTGTATATATGGGGGAGATATTGGAGAGCGGAGAGGTTGGCGAGGGTATCTTCCTGATCTGTATGCTGAAGAATCAGGCAATCCAACTTCTCTCCGTTCTCTGCTACCTATTCGATCAACTCCTCAAACTGGGGAGTATAGTCGATATCGTAGGCTTCATATGTATCAAACGCTTCCTGTGTCATCGGTATCACCTACCTTGACTATCTCATTATAAAGCGCCGACCACTCTTTTTCGGTCTTTGCTACACGATCATTCAGCTTCTTGATCTTATGATCGTTTATCTGTGTCACGATGAAAGTGACAACCGCCATTATAGCAGCAGATACGCCCCAATCAATCATGACTTACCGCCTTTCTGAGCATCAGCAACGAGATCATCAAAGCCGTTAGTTTCGAGAAGCTCGACACGTTCGACATTATTAAATCTGTTAAGAAAGACGTTGACAGGTTTACCGAGATGCTTTTTCAGATCAGACATAGTAATCTGCTTACCGAATACTTTCTGTATGTTCTCAGGATTATTCTGTATCTTTGCCTCATAAGAGTCCTTGATGATACGATGTCCGAAATGCTCGGCGGTATCATTAGGATTAAACTCCTGAACAGTGAAAAGAACGAGGTTATTAAACTCTACTTCCTCTGTCTTGCCCTTAGGTACAAATCTGCCTGCTCTAACCTGAGCACCAATTAATATTTCCATTTTCTTTTCCTCTCTCCCCTATCGGCTTTGGGGTCTGCCGTTTTTGTGTCAGTATATGTTCCAATTTGGAACACCCATATTATAACACATAATGTTCTAAAATGGAACTGGCAAATGTGCCAAAAAAGAACACAGGCAGTTGTTGAATAGTGCTATAATGGAACAAGAGGAGGTACAAATATGTTTAAAGAAAATTTCACAGCGAATTTAAAAAGAGCAAGATTAAGTTCCAAAATGACACAACAACAAGTTGCTGACACGCTAAACACATCAAGAAGTAATATAACGAAATATGAAAATGGTTTACTTGAACCAAACATTGAAACAATCGGATTATTAGCCGAACTTTACAATGTAAGTACCGATTGGCTATTTGGAATAATTAAAAGCAATTAAAGGAGATTTTATATGAACACAGCATTAATAATCGTAATAGAAGCAATTTTTCTAATTGTAATGGCAGCCGAAATAATTTTTGCATTTCTCGGTAAATACTCAGCAGCTATATCCGCAATAACCGCAATAATTGTCACCTTGTTCCAACCTATAGGACTTATAATAGCTTTATTTAATGATAGCTATTCAAGCACATTATTGACAAACGTGTACATACAGACAGATAAAAGCATAATAGGACTTTTAATATTATGTTTTGTAATGGAAATAATAAGTTCTCATCTATATGGAGCAACAAAGTATATTGCAAAGAAATTCAAGAAAAAAGAGAGTTGGAGATTAAAATAAAAGTAGATCAGGTGAGGACGTCTCTCCCCGTTCTGCTTCCTACATCTAAGCGCACACCGAAGTAACTGCTACCTAACAGTTGCATAAGTGTGCGCTTATCTGTAGAGCATAACTCCCCTCTCGTGCGCCGAGAGGGCGTTTCGCTTCGCTCAGCAATTAAGGGAATGGGGGAAGCTGCGAGCCGAACACTAGCACTAAACCGACATTTCGAGCCTTTGGGCAAACTGCATAAAAAAAGACCTCTAACACATTTTTGTGAAAGAGGTCTAATTTTTGCTACCGCCTATTTTCTATTTTACGAAATAAGCTGTATTTTATTTCCTATTCCCCATTATACAACAAATGCATCAAATTTACAAGTTATAATAAAAACTTCCTGACCTTGACACGACGAGTCAATTATGATATCATACAATTAAAATATAAATCGGAGTTGTAAAGATGAAGATCAAACATAGAGAACCTGACTATACAAAATACTATGCATATCAGGATATCGGTATGGTCAAGGGATATAAACTGATAAATGAAACCAATGAAAGCGAAACGCTTGTAGTAAACGATATAAAGATAGAGATCAATCTATGCAGCGAGACCGGAGCGGAGTTCTACGATAAGATCAAGGATAAATTCAGACCTGAAAGGATAAGTCCTAAATACGCTACAAGCACAAATTACGTTTATGCAGAGTCGCTCTCCGAGGATATAGTTAAAATAGAAATCAAGATTCTGACTAATAAGCTTGACCCAAAAGAAGTTATCGCCAAACGCAAGCTTCTGCATGATATAAATAAGTACACATAATCATACGGACATTGAATATCAGTGTCCGTATTTTCATTCAGGAATATTATACAGATACCTGACATAGTATGTACAGTAAATCATACTTTTGTGGAGGTACAAAATGGCTGAGTATCTGCCTGAGGGCTATTTATTTAGAACAACTGAAAATCAGAGCTACCTGCGATCTTATTTTTCGCTTCTGGAATGTCAGAGCAACGGACGCATTCTTGAGGCGCCATGCGTAATATGTGACAGCAAGCATAATCTGATAGTTGACCTTGGATGCATGCGTGGTATTATCCCTCGTGAAGAAGGCGCTAAAGGCATATCGGAAGGTACTACCAAGGATATTGCACTGATATCAAGAGTAAATAAGCCTGTATGCTTTAAGATAACCGAATTTAAAAGAGATGAAAACGATAACATATATGCTGTTCTATCACGAAAACTCGCTCAACAGGAGTGTATGGATAACTATCTGAGCAAACTCGCTCCAGGTGATATAATTCCTGCAAGAGTAACGCATCTTGAGCAATTCGGATGCTTTGTAGATATCGGCTGCGGTCTTCCCTCTCTGATACCTATTGACCTTATTTCTGTATCGCGTATAACTCATCCGTCCGATAGATTTTATGTTGGACAAAAGATATATGCAGCTATCAAATCTGTTGATGAAAACCGTATTTGCCTGACTCATAAGGAGCTTCTAGGAACCTGGGAGCAGAATGTATCCCGTTTTGAACAAGGCGAGACAGTTACAGGTATTGTACGTTCAATCGAAGAATATGGAATTTTTGTTGAGCTTACGCCTAATCTCGCAGGTCTTGCAGAACCACGCAAGGATATAACAGTAAACAGCCATGCAAGCGTATACATAAAGGCTATTATCCCTGAAAAAATGAAAATAAAGCTCATCATCGTGAATGCATCAGAAAACACATTCGCCGACAATGAGCTTGATTACTATATTTCCTCAGGACATATTGACAGCTGGACATATTCCAGCAGCACGTCTGACAAGCTTGTGCAGACAGTTTTTACGGAAGTCCCTTGATCTTCTTCCAGTACTCCTGAGCACCTTTCTCATGCTTGTTTTCACCATACTGATAGTAGACCTTGTTTTTCAAAGCATCAGGAAGGTATTGCTGCTGAACCCAGTGA
>JAZSEG010000312.1:0-9592 GCA_045531575.1 Oscillospiraceae bacterium
AAGCAGCGCAAGGAGGGCAAGGAGCCTGTATTCCACGCAAAGGATATAGAACTTCCCCACAAGGTAGATTACTGGGAATAATCAAAACATTTCCACAATATATAATATCAAGACCCCGCCGTTTTGCAACTGCGGGGTCAATTGTATGTTATACCTTACTTTGAGTATTTCTCCATGATTCGCACCGCAGTACGGATGCCATCCACTGCTGCGGACATTATTCCGCCTGCGTAGCCTGCACCCTCTCCGCAAGGGAAAAGGTTATCCGCACACGCCGCAAAGCCTGCCTCGCAGCGTGGTATGCGCACAGGCGAGGAGCTGCGGGTCTCGATAGCGGTCAGCACGCTGTCGCTGTCCGAAAAGCCCTTTATGCGCCTGTCGAAATAGGTGATGCCTCTTGCCATGATATCGCTGATGTGCTGAGGGAAAAGCTGCCGCAAATCTGCCTGCTGCACTCCAAGCGGATAGGTGGGCGTCACCCTGCCGAGGGTAAACGAATTTCCACCTGAAATAAACTCCCTCGTCAGCGCCGCAGGCGCCTTTCCGCCACCGCCGCCCAGTTCATAAGCACGCTGCTCCAGGCGGCTGATGAACTCCGCACCTGCCAGCGGCTCACTGCCAAAATCCTCAGGCGTAACGGAGACCAACACAGCGCTGTTGGCGTTCTCCCCTGCACGGTCAAAATAGCTCATGCCGTTCGTGACTATCGTGTCATCCGAGCTTGCCGAAGCCACCACATAGCCACCGGGACACATACAGAAGGTATACACGCCACGCTCGCCCTCACGATATGAAAGCTGATATTCCGCAGGCGGCAGCGCAGGATGCCCTGCATATCTGCCGTAAAGCGCAGCGTCGATGTCGCTCTGCAGATGCTCTATTCTTGCGCCCACTGAAAAAGGCTTCGGCACCATCTCAACACCGTTTTTCAGCAGCATGGAAAAGGTGTCGTGTGCGGAATGTCCCACTGCCAGCACCAGTGCGCCGCAGCGCTCCTCTGCACCGTTTACCGTAACGGATTCGATATGTCCGTTCTGCAGCTGCAGTTCTTCAAGCGGCGAAAGGAAACGCACCTCGCCGCCGTATTCGATTATCTTGTTGCGCAGATTCTTTACCACCGCACGCAGCTTGTCCGTGCCGATATGCGGCTTTGCCTTTGTGAGTATCTCCTCAGGCGCACCGAACTCGCACAGCCTTTCCAGCACCCGAGAACACAGCGGATCTCCGATGCGCGTGGTGAGCTTTCCATCAGAAAAAGTACCTGCTCCGCCCTCACCGAACTGCACGTTCGTGGACTTGTCAAGCCTGCCTCCGTTCCAGTAGCCTTCCACTGCCTTTATGCGTTCATCCATCGCCGCTCCACGCTCGAGAACGATAGGACGGTAGCCGAACTCGCAGAGAGTCAGCGCGCAGAACATTCCCGCAGGGCCAAAGCCTGCAATGTATATATCACCCTGAAGCTTTTCAGAGCCGAAATCCACCGTCAGCTCCTCGCTTTCGTGCAGACGGACGTTCTGATACTTCTCAGCAAGCTTGCGCTCCTTTGCAGCGCTCTCCAGCTCCACATACACCGAGCTTACAAAGCATATATCACGGCGCGCATCTACCGAGGTCTTGTAAAGGCGTGCAGCCTTTACCTCTTTCCTGCCTACACAAAGCAAGGATAACGCCTTGCTTACAGCGTTATCCTTTGCCTCGTCAAGCGATGTTTTGATCTGTGATACTATTATCGCCATTTATTCCTCTCCCGCTGTTTTCGGAACAGCATTTACGGTGACCTTGTAGCTGCCCGAGGTCCAGCACTTCATCTTATTGCCCCTGATACGGAGAGTTACCGCTATATCCTGAGAGCCGTCACGCAGAGATACGCCCAGCAGATCCGCAGTAACATACAGATCAGCGGGAGAGAGTTCACTCAGCACCTCAGAAGGACCTATCACACTGACTACCAGCTCATTCGTTATGAGCGATACATCATAATTATCGGGAGCGTTCTTTATCGTGATATTGGATGTGTTGAAATCCAGCTTTCCGTATGCACTGAGATCCCACTCGATACGGGCGGTGTTGTTGCCCGAAAGATTCTTGTAGCCCTCAGGAAGAGCGATCGGCACAGATACTATCTGATCCAGCTTGATATCCGCAAGATCAATAGTGCCGATATCCAGCTCGCTGATGTAATCGATAGATCCGTCAGGCGCTGCCACTGTAAGTGTGGAAGGCTGGATCCTGTACTTCAGGCTGTCGATATCAAAGTTGGAGGGTACATTTGCATAGGAGAAGGTCAGCGGCAGTATGCGCTGCTTGTATACAGGGATGTATACCGAGATATGCTCGCTGCTGAGAGTAAGCTGATCGTTCAGAATGCGGGCGCCGTTAGTGCCGTAGATGAATATCTCACTCTGAGTCTCATGGGATTCGCTGATAGCACCATTATACGCAGAGCGTGCCTCGATGCGGTCTATCTTATCGATAATGGATGCGGAGCCTGTTACTGTAATTGTTGCAGGAGTTGCTGTGATCTCATCCACATAGTAACCATCGGGAAGGCTCAGTGCGGGCGCCGTAGCTGTAACAGTGAACTCACGGGTAATTATCTCGTCGATCTCAATGGTAAGCGCCAGCGGATCGGTATCTATGATCTCGCAGTCCATATCCACCTTAGGAGATACATCAACAGGCACCGTGAACACACCTGCGGATTTAACCGAAGAAAGATCGAGAGTAGCATAGAATTTATCTGCACCCACATCGGAGATATCATAACGCTTGCCCTCGATACGGATATTCACCTTTTCATCGGGAATATCGACGATCTGAAGATCGTTCTGGATCATATATTCCGTCGGCTGCACCTCGAGAGCTATATCCTTGACGCTTCCCTGAACAGTGGGGAATATCTGTATTGATACAAAAAACCACGCACCCAGCGCAATAACAAAGGATAAGAGAATTATCTTGAAATTCTTCTTGAATCTATCCCATAAATTACGAAAAAAATCCACTTCTGCGCCCCCTTAGCTTTCTGTTCCCATATTATCCTGCTTTTTCTTCTTCAGCTTTTTCTTTGTACGCTGAACAGCCTCAGGCATCTTCTTCTGCAGTATCTTCACAAGCGCTTCCTTGGAGAGCCCCCTTGTCAGCTGACCGTTTTCGGCAACGGAGATAGTACCTGTCTCCTCGGATACGATAATAACGAGAGAGTCTGCATTCTCGCTCATGCCGATAGCTGCTCTGTGGCGGGAACCGAGGTCGCTGGAAAGATACTGATCCTTGCTGGTGTTTGGCAGGAAACAGCCTGCCGCATAGATGCGGTAATCACGGATGATGATGGCGCCGTCATGCAGCGGAGCCTTGTTGTAGAAAAGATTACAGATAAGATCAGGCTCGGGAGCAGCGTTGATGACCGTCGCTTTTTCGGTGATATCGCCGAGTCTGCCCTGTCTCTCGATAACGATGAGCGCACCCGTCTTGGTATTGTGCAGACGCTCACACGCTTCGGATATACCATTGATGGCTGCGTCACGAGCTGCACTGCTCTCACTGTCGCTGCTGCTCTGCAGACCGAAGGTGATGTTCGGTACCTTTGCACGTCCCACACGTTCAAGGATACGGCGAAGCTCAGGCTGGAATACTACCACAATTGCAATGATTCCCACCTGGAAGAAGTTCTCGAACAGATAGCTCATTACCTTCAGCTGGCATATCTGCACCACAACGAAAATCAGCAGAAGAATAAGTATACCCTTCATGAGCTGCTCCGCTCTGGTCTCCTTCATCAGCTTGATTATTACATAGATGAGGTATGTAAGCAGCAGAATATCGATTATATCAAAAACAGTAATAGACATAACCACACGGATGAAGTTCTGGTATATGTCTGAAATATATGTCATAATATCCAATGCCTTATCTCCTTTATCTGTATTACAGGCGGTCAGCCCACACGCCTGTTCCCCATATTATATTTTATATGAACCACACGCCGTTGCCAAAATCGAAGATTTTGACGGCTGTGTGAACCCTGAAAAATATATTCGCCGCTTTGCGGCGGTCTGCTGCGCAGACTTATGAGAACGTTGTTCTCATAAATATATTTTATCACATATTTCAATAATTGCAAGGGATTTTAAATGGAAATTTGATTTTTTTTGAAGAATTAAAGCATTAAACTGCTCCGCACACAAAAAAGCCGCCCTTTCGGACGGCTTTCGTATGTGATATAAAGCTTATTCTTCTCTCAGAGTGAAGAATTCAACAAGCTCCTTCAGCATAGCAGACTGACCGGACAGCTCCTCTGCAGCTGCTGCGGTCTCCTCTGCGGTAGCGGAGTTGTTCTGAACAACATCCGAGATCTGATCCACACCAACAGTAACCTGAGCGATGGAATCAGCTGCCTCCTGAGATTCCTGAGCGATATTGCCATTGATCTGAGCAACTGCACCTGCTGCTGCCGCAACATTGTTCATCTTGTCAGCTACCTCACCAACAAGGCTGCTGCCCTTGTCGATAGCTGCAACTGTGTTCTCAATGAGAACTGTTGTACTCTGAGCGGCCTCAGCACTCTTGCCTGCAAGGTTTCTAACCTCGTCAGCAACTACTGCAAAGCCCTTGCCTGCTGCGCCTGCTCTTGCTGCCTCGATAGCTGCGTTCAGAGCAAGGATGTTTGTCTGGAATGCGATGTCCTCGATGGTCTTGTTGATCTCGCGGATCTGATCGGAGGTCTCACTGATCTCGTTCATTGCCTTGACAAGCTCTTCCATCTTCTCGCTTGCAGAACCCATCTCAACGCCTGCTTCATTGGTCTTTTCGCTTGCATTAGCGGATTCCTTGGCATTAGCGCTGATCATGTCATTGATCACATTGATAGTAGCGGAAAGCTCCTGAATAGAGGATGCCTGCTCTGTAGCGCCCTGAGACAGAGCCTGAGCAGCGGAAGCCACCTGATCGGAACCGGATGCAACCTGATCGGAAGCAACGCCGATCTGATAGATGGTCTCATTGAGATTATGCAGGAATGTACGCAGGGATGTAAGAATGTTTGCAAAAGTACCTGCATAAAGATCCTCATGCTGAGTACGTACATTCAGATTGCCGCTTGCAGTCTCTTCAAGGATATAGTCGATATCCTCAACAACATTCTTCATGCGCTCGGACATGTGTCTCATAGAGTCAGCCAGCGAGCCGAGTTCATCCTTGGACTTATATGTAATGTTAACATCAAAGTCGCCCTCTGCCATCTGGTGAGCAGCCTTCTCGACATCGTTGATGCCCTTCAGGATCATCTTTGTGATGATTGCCGCAAGAACAGTACCGATAACTATTGCAAACACACCTATGCATGCAATAATAAAGCCTGTCATAGTTGTTCTGGAATCGACTTCTCTCTTTGTTTCAGCGGCATTTGAATCTTCATAAGCCTGAATATTTGTTATAGATGCGCTGATACCTGCAAGCTCGGGAAGCAGCTCATTCTTGTAAACATCAAAAGCTGCAGCAGTATCATGGGAAACAGCAGTATCCTTGAAATGATCAAGTGTGGTATGCATATCATTGAGATTTCTCTCAATAGTGGTAACATCAGCCATGTCACCTGTATAATGCTCCTTCAGTCCTGTGACAAGCGTATCCATTTCAGCAAGAGCTTCGTCAGCGAGCTTCAGGCGCTCGTCTGTCTCGGCGCTGTCTGTTGTAGAGGAAGCGTGGAGCATATTCTTAGCGATCTCATTCATGGAGATCTCCAGCTGGTCAGCAGTCTGAACATCTGCAAAGGTCTCAGTGTACATATTATCCACCAGACCCTTGACAGTCATGAATGCGGTCGATGAAAATACTATTACGATGATGAACAGTACATTCACGATTCCGAATGCGATCAATAATTTCTTCGATACTTTAAGGTTTTTCATATCTTTACTGTCCTTTCTTAAGCTGTGCATTTCCACACAGCGTAAAAATTTACAGAATTTTGCAAGAAAACTTGGTTTATCTTGCAATTCATAATAAAATTATATATCAAAAACAGCAATTTGTCAATATGTTTTAATTAATTCATCCGTTAATTAAACATATTGCCTAAAATTGTTGATATTTTTCCTGCATCAAAATTAGAGATTGAAATTGCAGCAAATTTAGTATATAATAGTATATGACAGAATATTTCGTCATAGTACCGTTCCGAGGAGATAGAACATGAGTCTTTGCCCCAATTACAAGAAATGCGGCGGCTGCCAGCTGCAGAACATGACATACGAAAAACAGCTCAGCTTTAAACAGGTAAAGGTGATACGTCTGCTGGGCAGATACTGCCATGTGGATGAGATAATCGGCATGAAAGAGCCTTTTCACTACCGCAACAAGGTTCAGGCAGCATTCGGCTTGAAGAGCGGAAAGATCATTTCGGGAGTTTACCAGTCCTCCACCCATAATATCGTACCCGTGGATGACTGCCTTATAGAAGATATCGTTGCTGATAAGATAATCGTTACGATAAGAAAGCTGGCGGAAAGCTTCAAGATGAAGCCGTTCAACGATGTAACTATGAAGGGATTTCTCCGTCATGTACTGGTAAAACGCGGATTTGTCAGCGGTCAGGTGATGGTGGTGCTGGTTACAGCATCGGGAGCATTTCCGTCACAGAGATCCTTTGTAAATGCGCTGCTGGGCAAACACCCCGAGATAACCACCATCGTCCGCAATATCAACGATAAGCACACGAGCCTCGTTCTCGGTGAGCGCAGCGAAACTCTCTACGGCGATGGATATATAGAAGAACAGCTGTGCGGTCTTACTTTCCGCATCAGTCCCAAATCATTCTATCAGATAAATCCCATACAGACAGAAGTGCTGTACAACAAGGCTGCGGAATTCGCAGGTCTTACAGGCACTGAGCGTGTTATCGACGCCTACTGCGGCACAGGCACTATCGGTCTGATAATGTCAAAGAATGCGGGACAGGTCATCGGTGTAGAACTGAACAAGGATGCCGTGCGTGATGCAAAGTCCAATGCTGCAGCAAACGGCGTAAAAAACATACAGTTCTTCTGCGGCGACGCAGGAAGATTCATGGTGGAGATGGCTGAGGCACGGGAAACTGCCGATGTCGTAATCACAGACCCGCCACGGGCAGGCTGCAGCCTTGATTTTCTGAGGAGCCTGATAAAGCTCTCGCCCAAACGTGTGGTGTATGTCTCCTGCAACCCTGAGACTCTTGCGAGAGACCTCGGATTCCTTACCCGCAAGGGCTATCGCGCTGTAAAGATACAGCCCGTGGATATGTTCCCGTTCACAGAACACGTTGAGACGGTGGTATTATTGGAAAAGAGGAGTGCAAAGCATGAATAACATCGACATCTTCAATCAGACTCAGACGGTAATACAATACAACAGCATCCTTACAGACGCTGCCGAAAACGCCGCCGCTTCCACTAAGGTATATAAGGAAGGCTTCCGCTCAAAGCGCAAGGTGAACAAGCGGATGAATGTAAGCTTCCGTGAATCCCTGACGCTTATCCCTGCTTACGAATTCGCATGCATGGGCACGAAGGCAGCGGTACTCAACTTTCACATCCGCTGACCCCCGGCGGCGGTGTGCTGCGTGGCGCAAATGCACAGGAGGAATACCTCTGCAGAGCAACTGCGTTATATAACTGCCTTACAAGTCCTGCCGCTGCAGAATATTACGATATCCACCGTCAGATATGCGACCGCAACAATTCTGACAATATACTGCTCGCTACGGACGCAGTAATATTCTCTCCCGATGTACCTGTAATACGAATGGATGCAGACTATTTCCCCGAGATCGCCTGCCGCCCTGTTCAGGTGCTTATGCCGCAGGATCAGTGGTACTACATAGACGTGATAACCTGTGCAGCTCCTTACTTTGCTGCAAAACAGCTTGTACTCCCCGATGGCGATCTTGAACAGATCTTCATGCGCAGGATAAGGAATATGCTCGAAGTGGCTATAGAAAACAACGTGCAGCAGCTGATACTCGGCGCTTTCGGATGCGGCGAGTTCAATAATCCTCCGCAGGTAGTTGCAGGTGCCTTCAACAAGGTGCTTCAGGAGGATCATTTCAAGAATGCGTTTTCCGATGTTATTTTTGCTGTAAAGCGCACACATCCCTTCTGTGAAAACATCGAAGCATTCCGGAATGCATTCACCAATTTCCCGCCGACGATCCATCATACATTCAGCGCAGAAAGCAATAAAAGAAGATTCTTCTGATCGGTCTGAAATTGCTTTACCCACAAAGCAAACAGCTTGATTCTGGCATATTTTGCAAAAAAACATATAATAAGTGGATTTCTTTTTCTGTTTCATACATTTAATATTTTCGAATAATATGTTAAAATATAGGATATAAAAAGACAACACGGTACAGAAATACCGAACCGACAGAACAAGGAGATACACTATGAAGAAGAATTGTTTATTTGCCGCTTTACTGGCAGGCATCGTGATGATGGCAGGCTGCGCAGGCGACAGCGAGACCTCCGCAGAAGGCACAGCCGAAGCAGCTAAGACAAGCGAAGCTGTTCAGACTGCAGAGGCTGATGCAAAGACTGCCGAAGCTGAGGAAGAACCCACCGCAGAGGCTGAGCAGACCACCGCCGCTGCAACAGAGGAAGTTGCTCCCGCCGAGACAAAGGAGCAGGCCCCCGCAACAGAGGAAGCTGACGAGAGCGCTGATACAGGCAGCATCGATCTCAGCTCCATGATGGCTACCTGCGAGGAGAGCGACGGCAACATCGTGCTGACAATGCCCGCTGACGGATTCTCCATGAGAGTTGTATATGTTTTCGATGAGAGCAAGGCTCTTGTTGATACAAAGCACATCCTTATCCCCGGCACTATCCTTGAGGAGATGTACGCAGCAGCAGGCGCTGAGGTGGATATGTCCGCATTCGTTTACGAGGACGGCGTGTACACCGCAAGCGCAGGTATCGCAGGCATGGAGGGTACCACCTACGACGACACTCTCACATCCTGCCAGGCAACAGTAGAATTCTATAACGCATTACTGGCATGGGGCAGCGAGATGCAGGAGGAGAATGCCGACGTAAGCTCCGAGGAATATACCGTTGAAGCATACATCGGTACAGGCTATGATTTCATCACCGAGACAACCGACGGCGGCTTCTCCATGACCTCTGTTGAGGTTCCCGCAGTTATAGTTGATGTTTCCATCAGAACAGATGTTGATTTTGACGATCTGGTAGCTCCCGATGTCAGCATCGAGATCAAGGGCGAGACTGCTGATTTCACAGACGGCAGCACAATGAAGTCCGGCGATGTTGCTACATGGTCCTTTCAGTACATCCTCGCCGAGGGCGAGACTGTTGATGCGCTGACCGTGACAGTTGACGGCACTGCATACGACATCACACTCTGATATCCGCACATAACACTGCCGCCGACAGGCTCATGCTTGTCGGCGGCGTTTTGTTTATTCAATAGTAAACTGCAGCGTTCTGTAAGTGCCTCCGTCCATAAATCGCACAAACAGCTCATTCTCAAAGACTTCATCAACGATGTAACGGTCAGGATCCTTGGAAAACTCCTTTATATCCGTCCCTGTAATATG
>JAZSEG010000014.1:0-8357 GCA_045531575.1 Oscillospiraceae bacterium
GGTGTCAAAAGTCATTGTAATGTCCCTCCTGTATATTATGATAATACAAAGTAGGATCAAAGTCAAGTGGAAGCGTTTTGATGAATATTTGTGTTGTGTAATTTTTACGTGATGCGCGTATTTGCAATATATTATGCTTAAAAAGACAATGGAAATGCTAAAACATCCATGATACAATAGGATCAGAGAAATGAAACGGAGGTATTTCATCATGAACTTCAGACTCGCAGCATTCGCCGACGAAGCAGACGGCAGAATTTCCGAACAGATAAAGGCAATGACCGATAATGGCATCAGCTATCTCGAAATAAGAGGTGTTGACGGACAGAACATTTCCGAAATAACGCTTCAGAAGGCACAGGAAGTCCGTAAGCAGCTTGACGCTGCGGGACTCGGTGTGTGGTCTCTCGGCTCGCCTTATGGAAAAACAGGCATGGGCGACGGCTTTGACGCACACCTTGACTCTTTCAGACGCGGACTTGAAATTGCAGATATTCTCGGTGCAAAGCACATCAGAATGTTCAGCTTCTATGTTCCGTCAGGCGAACAGGAAAAGTATAAGGATGAGGTATTCAGAAGGCTCGGTTGCTTTATCGAAGCGGCTAAAAACAGCGATGTTATCCTCTGTCATGAGAATGAAAAGGGCATCTACGGTGATATTGCAGATCGCTGTGCTGAAATACATAAGGAGTTCCCTTCGCTGAAGGCGGTCTTCGATCCTGCGAACTTCATACAGTGCGGTCAGGATACGAAGGCGGCATGGGATATGCTCAGCCCTTATGTTGAATATATGCACATCAAGGACGCAATGGCAGATGGCTCGGTAGTTCCCGCAGGCAAGGGCATAGGAAACCTCCCTTACCTGCTGGAAAACTACAAGGGCAGCGTGCTTACACTGGAGCCGCATCTCTCTGTGTTTGACGGCTTTGACAAGCTTGAAGCGAGCGAAAAAACAAAGATGGGCTACTGCTACCCCACATCAAGAGCAGCATTTGACGCAGCAGTAAACGCACTCAAAGAACTGATTTAAAGGAGAAAACGTTATGAATAAGATAAGACTTGGTATCGTAGGACTCGGCAACATGGGCAGCGGACATTTCTACAATGTTTTTGGAGGCAAGTGTCCGTCTGTGGAGATCACCGCAGTGTGTGATATCGTACCTGAAAAGATGGACAAGGCAAAGGAGCATCCCGAGGTTGCCTGCTTTACAGACTACATTGAAATGCTGGACAGCGGACTTATTGACGCTGTGCTGATAGCTGTTCCCCATTACGATCATCCCACTGTTGCAAATGAGTGCTTCAAGAGAAACATCCATGTCCTTACAGAAAAGCCTGCGGGCGTATACGCAAGACAGGTGCGCGAGATGAACGAGGCAGCTGAAAAGAGCGGCGTGAAGTTCGGCATCATGTTCAATCAGCGTACTAACCCCATGTTCGCAAAAGCTCGTGAGATCGTACAGAGCGGCGAACTGGGCGAACTGAAAAGAATGGTGTGGATAATCACCAACTGGTACCGCACTCAAGCTTACTATGATTCGGGTACATGGCGTGCAACATGGAACGGCGAGGGCGGCGGTGTGCTGCTCAATCAGGCACCACACAATCTCGACCTGTGGCAGTGGATATTCGGTATGCCGAAGCGCATCCGTGCTTTCTGCGAGTTCGGTAAGTATCACAATATCAAGGTAGAGGATGATGTGACCATCTTCGGAGAATACGAGAACGGCGCAACCGCCACATTCATCACCACAACAGGCGACGCCTGCGGCACAAACCGTCTTGAGATCACAGGCGACAAGGGTAAGATCGTTGTGGAACACGGCAAGCTGTGCCACTGGAAGCTGGATGTTCCCGAGCGTGAGTTCTGCTTCACATCCAAGGAGGGCTTTGCTACTCCCTCCAATACATATGAGGAATTCACCGCTCCCGAGCCTGAGGGACATCCCGAGGTGCTGGAGGCGTTTGCGCAGTCCATCCTCAATGGCACACCCATGATAGCCGAGGGCAAGGAGGGTCTTAATTCCCTTTCCATCTCCAATGCCGCTTACCTTTCCGCTTGGACGAACGACTGGGCTGAAATACCCACAGATGAGGCGCTGTTTGAAAAGCATCTCAACGAACTCTGTGAGAATGAGAGCTGCTCAAAAAAATAACATCCGCTCATGGAGAGAGCATAGAAAAGCTCCGTGAGCGGTGGAAGGTCAGATGGTAATGAACGTTGTGATTATGATGCTGGCGGTCACTGCCTGCTACACGATAACATCGCTCAGCGACAAATACGCAGTATCCGAAGCGAAATTCACAGGCAATGAGTTTACTTTTCTTATGTGTTCGTCGATGTCAGTGTTCCTTGCATTCACGCTGCCGTTTCAGCAACTGCATTTTTCGCTCGCCTGGCAGAGCTTTGCCGCCATACTTCTTATAGCACTCTGCAAGCTGTTTGAATTCCAGATGAGCGCACTTGTGCTGAAGCAGCTGTCGGCATTCGAATTAAAGGCTTGGCTCGGAATAACGCTGTTCACCTCCTACATAACAGATGTACTGTACGGCGCAGAGCTGCGTCTGCTGAAGCTGCTGTGCATTGCCGTTACAGTGGTGGGACTGGTATTCATCTCACGCTCTGCAAGAGCAGAAAAGATCGAATACAGAAAAATACTTATTCCCCTTGTTCTGTACCTTGCTGCAAAGTATGGCTACGGACTTGTGATAAAAGCGTTTACGCCATATATTTCGCCGACTATGCAGCTGTTGCCTGCTCTTGTTCTTGTTGCAATGATAATGCTGTTCATGATAAAGCCATCAGAGATAATGGCAAAGAACAAGAAAGGTGCAGTCAAGGTTATACTCGCAAGGATACCCAATGCAGCGGGAATGCTGCTGGAAAACGCCATTATAGCTATAAGTCTTGTCAACTATTCCTTCATACAGCCGATGATACTCATTACACTGTTTTTCATCGGACTAATACGCAGGGAAAGCTGCTCAAAGCTGAATCTTATCGGCAGTATAATATGCGTGATAGGAGTGGCTTTGTTCCAGCTGGTGTAAACGCTACGTTCATCCACAGAAAGGAAAAGATAATGAAGAGAACCATATCTGTTCTGCTTGCCGCAGTTATGATAACATCTGTTGCAGGCTGCAGCAAGTCTCCCGCCGAAAGCACTTCGACTGATATACAGACCTCTGCTCCAGTGACTCAGGAGGCTGCAACGAATGCCGCTGAGCCTCTCTCCATCCCTGTTGCCATGGTGGACGGAGATATCGACATGGAAAAGGCAATGTCTTATCAGACGGATATCAACGCTCTGGTAGCAGCTTTTGAAGCAAAGGAGATCGACCCTACAAAGCCCGTATCCGAAAACTCCAACGAAGATACCATTGCGGTGTTCGATTATCTCTGCAGCATCTACGGCAAGCAGATACTCACTGCGCAGCAGATGAAGAACGATGACTGTCTTGAGGATATCGCATACTACGACAACACAGGCGATATGCCTGCTATGAAGGGTTTTGACTTCAACCGCTGCACAGGATCGCATATCAGCGAAACGATGATAGACGAAGCTATCGAGTGGCACAATGAAAGCGGCGGACTGGTCACCTTCACATGGCACTGGAATGTGCCGAGAGATATCGATAATCCCGATATGGGTCATGCATTCTATCAGGAGGAGATACTCAACTGGAGCCAGATAAATGCTGTCACCCCGGGAACGAAGGAGTATGAGCAGGTCATCCACGATATCGATCTTATCGCAAGCAAGCTTCAGAAGCTGGAAGCAGCAGGAGTTACAGTTCTGTTCAGACCTCTGCACGAAGCAAGCGGCTCATGGTTCTGGTGGGGCATTCAGGACAGAAGCACTGCGGAGAATCAGGTATTCCAGAAGCTGTGGTACATGATCTTTGACCGCATGGAAAACTACCACAAGCTCACAAATATAATATGGGTGTGGAACGGTCAGTCCAAAAACTGCATGGTGCATCCTAATTCCTACGACATTGCCGGAATCGACTTTTACGGCGAGATAAACGACCACTCAGCAAAAGCAGATCAATATAAGAAGCTGAACAGCATGAATGCTGACAGCGGAAAGATGCTGGCGCTTTCCGAGTGCGGCTGTATCCCCGACCCCGACGACTGCAAGGAAACAGGCGCCATGTGGCTGTATTATATGCTGTGGAACGGTGAGTTCCTTTGTGAGGCATCCGCAAACGGCACGGTGCTGACTGATTTCAACGGCACTCCTTCCATAAACAGCGAGCGCATGAGCGTGGAGATGCTTCAGAGCTACTTCAAAAGCGAATATACAGTGACATATTCCGAACTGCCCGAGCGCTTCATTGATGGCAAGGAATTCCCTTCAAAACTGAAGGTGTGGGAATATTTCAAGGTGGAATAATATCAGCGGAATGAACTTATTACAGACAGAACAGGCAGGGAGCATTTCCCTGCCTGTTGTTATTTTGTAGGTCTGTGCGGACTTATTCCACTGCGTATTCGTCTACGAGTGCCTGTACCATGGGCATTACCTCTGCGGAACGCTGTGTCCACGATTCCTCACCGAAGGTGCAGTCAATGATAGACTGTCCGATATAGCCCTGCATCTCGGAGCCGAAGCCGTAAAGATCCTCAAACACGAAGTCGAACACCTCGGGATCACGCATCTCTACCCAGAGGTCGTAAAGCTCCTCATCCCATGTCATGCGCCACTTCTGCATACCTGTGTACTTTCCCTCGGTATATGTGATCTTTTCGGGGGCAACATGATCCTTTCTCACCTGCGCCTGGATAGCCTCGTCGGTATCGAACAGGCGGTTGCACATGATAAACTCAACTGCGCCGTCAAGGTTCTTTGCACCCTTCGGGATCATATATCCGAAGCAGTTGGAACCCTGATAATAAGCGTCAGCCTCGGGGTCTCTGGGATACGGCACGAACGCAAAATCAGAAACCGTGTCGTGGATATCGTTCTCAACACCTGTGAAGTTCTGCACATTCTCGGTCATTGCGATATAGCCCCATTCAGGTTCAAGACCGATGAACAGTATCTTGTCGCAGTGCTGTGCAAACACCTGCGGAGATACCCATGCGCCATAGGGATGGCTTGTAGGATAAAGCAGACCGCTTCTGCCCATTTCTGCGAGGTACTCAACAGCTCTTGTGACGTTGGGATCGGAAAGGTTGTTCTGAACACCGCCGCCCGGGAGATAATCTATACACACCGCACCTGTAGTACATACAAATGCGTTTACATCGCCGTCTGTTGCATAGTAGCCGATATTTTCATCAGAAATATTGCAGAAATCCACCATGAGCTGGCGCCATGCATCCCATGTCCACTCGCCGTTCTTGTACAGCTCGTAGGGATCGGTGAGACCTGCGTCAGCGATCGTTCTGCGGTTGTACTCCAGACCTCTCCATGCAAGCATTCTGTGCGGGAACACATAATGCTTGCCCTTGTAGTTGTAGGATTCGATAACATCCTTCATATCAGCCCACAGAGGATCGTTGATATCGAGATGCTCATCAAGCGACTGATACAGTCCCTTGCTCACGCCGAAAGGAAACGCCTGCGGCTCTAAGGTGAGCAGATCGGGGGAATCGTCTGCCGCTATCAACGTTGCAAGCTTATCGAAATAAGCGTCGCCGAATGTTGCGCTTATCCACTCTATCTTGCCGCCGTACACTTCTGTTTCAAAAACATCCACCTGCTGCTTGCCCTTCTGGTCAACGGTGATATCGTAGTAGCCGTAATACTTTACCGTACCCGCGTTGCCGCTGGGGACATATGTGCTTGTGTCAAGCTCCTTTATCTCCTCGTCTGTGGCTGCATTCGCATCGGGATCGGTGGTGGTGTTTGCACCAGTCGACTCACCCTGTGTGGTGATGGCACTGCTGTTCTGTGCAGGTGCAGCCTCGTCGCAGGCTGTAATGCTGAGTATCATAGAAGATACAAGCACTGCCGATAATATGGGTCTGAGTTTTTTCATATCGTTCCTCCTTATTTCATGAACACAAAGCTCTCAAGCTCGAAAAGACATCTGTCCTTATACCAGTCAACAAACCAGCCTTCGTAATTGTGTTCTATCACAAAATATACCGAGTGCCTGCCTGTGACATTCTGCACCACTGCGGAATATTCGCCGCTTGCCGCTCCGATTACGCATTTTCCTATCTCCGTGCCGTCCTCGCCGTCGATGAGTATCCTTATCGTTGCGTTACAGCCTGTGCCTCTGACCTTAGCGGCAAACTCCATGGTCTTTGAGCTGAAGTCCTCGCCGAAATCATAATACTTATAGCCGATGACCGCATTGGGCTTTATATTTGTGATTATCCTTGTAAAGCGGTCAAGCTCCGTCACGAAGCAACCGCCCTTAAGCACGCAGGCGATGTCCGCATCGGTTATTCTGTACGGATTGAGTGACTCCTCAAATCCGAGCGAGGTCATCTCCACCTGCGGGATAGTGCCGTCGGGGAGTATCTCAATACGCTCAACGCAGGCACGTCTGGATGTGATGGTGGCGTTCGTCATGCGGTGATAGAAGATGTACCACTGACCTTTGATACAGCATATCGAGCCGTGATCGTTGCCTGCGGGATAGTCTATGCCGTTGTCGACTATAGTGCCTCTGTAGGTGAAAGGGCCTGTCGGAGAGGGTGCGGTCATATAATCCAGCCTGTTGCCCTTGTTCGGGGAATAGATAAGATAATATGTATCGCCAACCTTGCGCATGGAGCAGGCCTCAAAAAAGCCCTTTTCGTCCTGCTTGTCGGCAGGGATGATATCACGGATATAGCTTTCGGGTATCACCTCATACATATTGCTTTTAAGCTCTGCCATATAGGAGCGCTCAAAGCCGCAGTAGATGTACACTCTGCCGTCGTCATCCACAAGCACGCCCGGATCAACAAATGCGCCGCCCTCAACCTTATCATCGGAAATCTCATACTTATACTGCGACAAGAGTTTGAAAGGCCCCTCAGGTCTGTCGCTTACCGCCACACAGCCTTTGTTCCATAAAATATAGCAGTAGAGATAATACTTACCGTCCTTCTCCACCACATCGGGTGCATAGAGAGGATTATCCGTCCAGTCGGTGTCGGAGGGATGATCTCTGTCAGGGCGTGTGTGAAAGATATCTCCGTGACACTGCCAGTTGTTAAGGTCATCCACAGGCGCCGACCACACCTTCAGCTTATAGTCACAGAAGCTGTCTGAGCCTGCATTGTCATGCGAGCCGTAGATATATACTCTGTCGCCGAAAACTCTCGGCTCTCCGTCAGGAATATACTCCCACAGAGGAAGAAAAGGATTAGCCATAATTACACTCCATTCTGTCGATATCCGACTATATTATTCCGAAAGGCGGCTGATAAGCGCTCTGTCTGCCTCGTTCTTTATCACGCAGGAACTGCGGCTGTAGAAATTGTTGCTTGTATCCCACAGCACAGGCACGAAACCGTGTTCGTGCAGCTTATTCAGTACGATCTCAAGGCACTCAGTGCTGTCGGTATAAATTGCATCATCTGCGAAATTGCTATGGGGATATATGCCTGTGGTCTCGCCTACGAATACTGGTATTCCCCTGTCGGTGAATGCATTTTTTAGAAGCGCACACTGGCTGTCGATATAATCCAGCCAATCCTGACCGCCTACCTTGTTGCTCCAGTAAACTGTGTTATCAACGTAATGCACCGAAACCATGAGTCTGTCAGCAACCGTATCCTCAGGCACTATGAATTCCTCCGAGGTGGTGAGGTCGATATTCGTCCAGTAGCCAGAAACGATAAGCATGCGCTCGGAATTGTTTCCACCCGTTGCACGGACCGCATCAACAAAGGTCTGGTTCAGCGTGTTAGCCATTCTGTAGGCATCGGCTCTTTCAGGGTCAACGAGCTTGCCGCTCTCGTCAAACTGACTTCCGCCGAGATACTCGTTATAGCCCTCGAAAACAAGCGTGTAAGGGTAATCAATAAACTCCTCTGCTATCTGAGTCCAGAGGTTCGTGAAGATCTCCTCGCATTCCTCAAGTGAATTTCTTCTTATGATGAACTCGTCGAAATGGTGAATGTTGATGACCGTGTAAAGCCCTGCATTCTGAGCATAATCGACTATCTCACGCACTCTTGCCATGTAGTCGGGATGGATGGTGTAGGTTCCGTCGTTCTCCATCATATTGCCCCAGAAAACAGGGATACGGATGGTGTCAAAGCCTGCTGCCCTGATGCCGTCGATGCATTCCTGAGTAGTAATGGGCGCACCCCACTGTCTTTCATAGTCATAGGGAGTGTTGCTACCGCAGGTGGGTATCCAGCTGTATTCCATCGTTTCGCAGCCGCCCGAATTATAGGC
>JAZSEG010000242.1:0-2284 GCA_045531575.1 Oscillospiraceae bacterium
ATAATTAAAAGCTACAAACATACACGATAAACCTGTCCCTTTAATATCGCCGCACAGCGCAGCGGTGTGCGGAACAAAGGGATAGGGGTCACAGGGGTAAACCGTAGGTTTGACCCCTACCCTGCGACTACATCTCGTCTAAATGGCGGTAAAGCCACACCGCAAAGGACACAGTAAATCAAGAGCAGCTACAAATAACCAAAACGGCGGCAAAGCCACACCGCAAAGTGCATGATAAATCGGGATTTGCAAAAAACGATCTCCCCCGTTTCCGAGGTAGATCTTATTATGTATATCAGGATATACCTATTATACGCAGCCCTGAGCCTTCATAGCCTCAGCAACCTTGATGAAGCCTGCGATATTAGCGCCTGCTACGAGGTCATCACCCAGACCGTACTTGTTAGCAGCCTCAACGGATGCTGTGAAGATGTTCTTCATGATGGTCTTGAGCTTCTCATCAACCTCTTCAGCGGACCAGCTGTAGCGCATGGAGTTCTGGCTCATCTCGAGACCGGATACTGCTACGCCACCTGCGTTAACTGCCTTGGAGGGAGCTACGATAACGCCGTTGCTCTTCAGATATGCAACTGCCTCGTTTGTTGTGGGCATGTTGGATACCTCAACGTAGTACTTAACACCGTTAGCTACGATCTTCTCAGCCTCTGCCATGCCAACCTCGTTCTGAGTAGCGCAGGGCATCATGATGTCAGCCTTAACGCCCCAGGGCTTCTCCTTGGGGAAGAACTGTACGCCGAACTTGTCTGCGTAGTCCTGAACTCTATTGCGGCAGGAATCACGCATCTCGAGCATGAAGTTTACCTTCTCCTCTGTGGAAACGCCATCGGGATCGTAAACATAGCCGTCAGGACCGGAAAGTGTTACTACCTTGCCGCCCAGCTCGTTAACCTTCTTTACAGTACCCCATGCAACGTTACCGAAGCCGGAGATAGCGAAAGTCTTGCCCTTGATGGTGTCACCGAAGTGATCCAGCATGTTGTTGGTGTAGTAAACAGCGCCATAGCCTGTAGCCTCGGGACGGATGAGGGAACCGCCGTATGTGATGCCCTTACCTGTCAGAACGCCTGTGAACTCGTTTCTGAGTCTCTTGTACTGACCGAACATATAACCGATCTCACGAGCGCCTACGCCGAGGTCGCCAGCGGGAACGTCCAGATCAGCGCCGATGTGGCGGGAAAGCTCTGTCATGAAGCTCTGGCAGAAGCGCATAACCTCTGCATCGGACTTGCCCTGAGGATCGAAGTCAGAGCCGCCCTTGCCGCCGCCCATGGGCAGGGATGTGAGGGAGTTCTTGAAAGTCTGCTCGAAGCCGAGGAACTTGATGATGCCGAGATATACGTTGGGAGCAAATCTGATACCGCCCTTGTAAGGACCGATAGCGGAGTTGAACTGTACACGGAAACCACGGTTTACATGGTGCTTGCCGTTGTCGTCAACCCAGGGAACACGGAACATGATCTGTCTCTCGGGCTCTACGATGCGCTCGAGAACGCCTGCCTCTACGAGGTCGGGTCTCTGCTCTACAACAGGCTCGATGCTCTCCAGAACCTCTGTAACGGTCTGGATGAACTCAGGCTCGCCTGCGTTTCTCTTCTCAACTCTTGCGAGTAAATCGATAAGGTACTGATTCTTTAATGCCATTGGTGTTGTCCTCCTGATGTTATCTGATTAAGTATGACGGGCTTTACATTCTATTCCCGTCTGACCTTCTTTATTATACAACAATAATGTCGATTTTGCAAGATTTTTCTGACAATTTTTCATCACGAAATTTCTTTTTGTGTAGTATACACATTATATTTCAACCAGGAACTTGTATCCTCTGTGCTTTTGACGAAAATTCTGAGATTGTGAAATTTTCAACTTTCATTTTCAAGAAGTCGGAGGGCATTTTTATAGAGGATAAGCTCCCTTTCCTCATTGGTGAGGGGGATGGCGTTGAAGCGATCCAGCTCCTCCTTAGCAGTCCACATGGGGAAATCCGTGCCGAAAAGCACCTTGTCCGCACCGAAATTGCGGATGATATCCGCCGCACGCTCAGGTGTCAGCATATACAGAGAGCTTGAAAGGTCGGTGTAGATGCGTCCGTCGGTGAAAAGCTCGTAAGCCTCCTCCCACTGCGACCAGCCTGCGAAATGCGCACCGATCACCTTCATTTCGGGAAACATATCCACTGCACGGCGAAGTCTTTCGGGACCCGAGAAATCATATCGGGTATCGCCTGTATGGAACAGCACGGGAAGCGAATACTTCACCGCCGCCT
>JAZSEG010000216.1:0-8448 GCA_045531575.1 Oscillospiraceae bacterium
ACCACCGCCAGTGCGAGGACATCGGCACGGTGAAGATACCTGCATGGCTGAAGGAATACACGGGCAAGGAGCTGCAGCTCAGCTGGACCAGCGGCACACAGTTCCCAGAGGAGCTTTCTGAATATGCACTCATCATCCACTGCGGCGGATGTATGCTGACAGAGCGTGAGGTCTCCTACCGCATGAAGTGCGCTGCCGATGCAGGCGTGCCTGTAACGAACTACGGCACTGCCATCGCAATGATGAAAGGCATACTGAAGCGCAGCTTAGAGCTTTTCCCTGAGCTTTATGAAATGATATGAACCATATCAATCTTTTCTCTTGGAATTTGCAAAGAGATATTGCAATAAACCGCAAAATATGCTAGAATATAAGAGTATCATTTTTCGGAAAGGAATTTATAAATATGAATATTTTAGTTGTAGGCGGCGGCGGCCGTGAGCATGCTATCATCACTGCGCTTTCAAAGTCCGCAAAGGTGGACAAGCTGTACGCAGCACCCGGAAACGGCGGTATCTCCAAGCTTGCCGAGTGCTTCCCTGTAAAGGCTACCGATATCGACGGTATGCTGGAGCTTGCAAAGAAGCTGCAGCCTGATTATGTTTTCGTTGCCCCCGATGATCCTCTCGTTCTCGGCATGGTGGACAAGCTGAACGAGGCAGGCTTCAAGACTTTCGGCCCCCGTGCGAATGCCGCTATCCTTGAGGGCAGCAAGGTGTTCTCCAAGGCGCTGATGAAGAAGTACGATATCCCCACAGCAGGCTACGAGACCTTCACCGAGGCTGACAAGGCTATTGAATACATCAAGGCTCAGAACAGCTATCCCGCAGTTATCAAGTGCGATGGTCTGGCGCTGGGCAAGGGCGTTATCATCGCTAAGGACTTCGAGGAGGCTAAGGACGCTGTAAACTCCATGCTGCTGGACGGCAAGTTCGGCGCTTCGGGCAGCGAGATCGTTGTTGAGGAGTTCATGACAGGCCCCGAGGTAACTGTTCTGGCATTCACAGACGGCAAGACCGTAAAGCCTATGATCTCTTCCATGGATCACAAGCGTGCTTATGATAACGACGAGGGTCTCAACACAGGCGGTATGGGTACCATCGCTCCCAACCCCTGCTATACAGACGCATTCAAGGCTGAGTGCATGGAGAAGATCTTCAAGCCCACTATTGCAGCGATGCAGGCTGAGGGTCGTCCCTTTAAGGGCTGTCTGTACTTCGGTCTTATGCTGACTCCTAACGGCGCACGAGTTATCGAATACAACTGCCGCTTTGGCGATCCCGAGACTCAGGTAGTTCTCCCGCTGCTGGAGACAGACCTCGTTGACATCATCGAGGCTATCTGGGAAGAAAAGCTGGACGAGCTTGACATCCAGTGGAGCGACAAGGCTTGCGCTTGCGTAGTTATGGCAAGCGGCGGCTATCCCGAAAAGTACGAGACAGGAAAGGTCATCACAGGTCTTGATGAGAACGGCCAGTCCGAGCTTGCTTATGTATACCACGCAGGTACTAAGCTTGAGGATGGCAAGTTCCTCACCGCAGGCGGACGTGTTCTCGGCGTCACCGCAACAGGCGAGTGCCTGAAGTGCGCTCTCACACAGGCTTACAAGGCAGTGGAGACCATCAGCTTCGAAAAGGCTCACTACAGAAAGGATATCGGTCAGAGAGCATTAAAGGGCTGCTGATATATCTGAAATAACCATGACCGTACAGAGCGCTTCTGTGCGGTCATTTTATGCGTTGACTTACTATATAGACTTGAAAAACTCTGGGATGTGTGCTACAATTAGAAAAATAGTTTTTTCGGAGGAAAAATGGAATACTTCTGGTTTATACTGGCTGCTGCGCTGGCAGGTATAGGCACGGGACTTGCAGGACTTTCCGCCGCAACGGTCATGGTGCCGATACTTATCGTGATGTGTCCGTCGTTTTCTGGCGAAGCGGGAGCGTATCAGGCAACTGCAGTGGCGCTGGCTTCTGACGTGTTAGGCTCGGCGTTCACAGCAGGAATATATATAAAACACAAAAACATCGACCTCAAGCGTGGCTGGCTTACAATGGTGTGTATACTCACAATGTGTACCATCGGAAGCATAGTTGCATGGGCGGCAGGAAATGTGGTGCTGGGCAGCTTCACGCTGATACTCACCTTCTGCATAGGCATACGCTTTCTTATCAAACCCGAGACAAAAAGCAGGGATATTGCGATAAATAACGGCAAGCTCACCCGAAAGGGCATAGCGTTTTCGCTATTCTTCGGATTGACAATCGGTTTTGGTTCGGGATTTATAGGCTCGGGTGGCGGCATGACGATGCTTGTTGTGTTCACAGCGCTCCTCGGCATGGAGCTAAAGCCTGCCGTAGGAACAAGCACTTTCATAATGACGTTTACGGCGCTTATCGCATCCGTTTCTCACATGCTGATAAACCCTGCTATAGTCACCGAGCGCTGGGATGCTCTCATCATCTGCATCATTACCGCAACGCTGTTCTCCATCGTATCTGCGCAGTTTGCAAACAAGGTGAACAACCGCACAGTGGGGCTTGTAACAGGCTTTGTGCTTACAGTTCTCGGCGCAGCGATGATAATCCTCAATTACCGTGAGTTCTTTATAGAAAGCGGTCTGCTGCTTGAAACAGTGGTGTGCTTCGGGAAATATCTGCTGTTCATCATCCCTGCAGCTGCAATACTGCTGACGGCAAAGCTCATCTTCAAGCCGCAGCGTGTGCTGTTCAGAAAACTGCTGCACGGAGCGGCGTTCCTCTCCCCTGTTGTGATGATGCTGCTTACGGATAACTGGCTTGCGGCAGCGCTTGCTCTGGTGCTGTTTGCTGCGATAGTCTATCCCGTGCTTGCTTTTGCGGAGCGCTTCAAGGGCTTTTCCGAGCTGCTTACCGAAAAGAAGCAGGGCGAGATCAAAAAGAGCCTGCTCCTGCTGTTTCTCTCCGCTGCTGCAATAGTGGCGGTATTCTGGGGCATCTTCGGCGAGATGTACATAGCCTCTGCGGGAATACTGATGTGGGGCTTCGGTGACGCTGCTGCGGCGCTTATCGGCAAGCGCTTCGGAAAGCACAAGACAGGTGCGAAGTTCGCAGACCCCGAAAAGACATGGGAGGGCACAGGCGCAATGTGCGCAGTGTCCTTCATAGTGGGAGCGGCAGTGCTGCTCATCATGTCGGGAGCACCTTGGTACTACTGCCTTGCGGCATCGGCGGCGACTTCCGTATTCGGTGCTTATACCGAGCTTATCTCAAAGGGCGGCAACGATACGGTTACTGTTCCGACGGTGAATTGTGCGGTGCTGCTCCTGCTGCATCTTATTTTCAGATAAAGCGACGGCGCTCTGATGGGGTTTCAGAGCGCCGTCTTTTATTTATGCAAGGGGGTAGATGGTGCCGTTTATCTCGATAGCGTCTATCTCGGAGATGTCAAAGGCTGCTATGTTGCCGTTGTTGTCTCTGTATCTGCAACAGAAGGTGATGGTCGTTCCGCCCTCCGCTGTGGTTGCGTATATTATCGTAGGATCAGAATTGTCATACAGAACGCTGTTGAAGTCCGTCAGATAGGATTGCATCGTTCCTACCACCTCACCATCCTTAATAAGCCTGAAGATTTCACTGCCGATGAGCATGTTAATTTGAGCAGGCTCCTCAACTGTAAACGTGAGGGTAGCGCTTGCACAGTTGAACTTGCTTTCGGTAACATAAGATCTGACGGGATCATCAGATCCGGGATTGAGGTCAAAGGGCTGCTCGGTACCGCTTATAGTTCTGCTGACGAGCGAAGCCTCGGATGGTTCATACGAAAACTGAACCCAGACATTTATAGGGAGCAGCAAGGAATACTCGTTGGTATTGCTATTATAGCACCGCACCTGATCGAAGGTCACAACTACCTTTCCGAGCCTAGGATCGTAGGTTTTCATCAGATCGAAGTACACGTCGAGATTGCCGTTATCATTAATGACGAATTCTATCGCTCGTGAATCAATACCTGTCCATACATCCTGATATCCTGCTCCGAGCGCCATACCGTGCCACTGATTGGGAATGAGATAATTACTGCCGTTGCTCATATCGGGCAGAGGATCAACAAATCCATCTGAAATCGGTGCGCCGTCCTTGCGTGATATCTCGATACAGCCGATGATGGTACCGCTGTCGCTTATAACTGCTTTCAGCTCGGCATTGTAGTTTTCGTCCGATACCTCGGTAATAACATTATCCACATTTGCAAGTATCTGTCCCGCTACTGTATCGTTTTCCGCCGAAATGTGCCGTGAAAATATCTTATCAAAATCTATAAGTCCCGTTGCCGCTGCGGCAGTTACCCCCACACCGAGTATGCACACCGCCGCACAAGCCGCAACCATTGGCTTTTTTATGCTGAATCGCTTTGTATTGTCTTTCTTCATATTTTCCGCCTTTCTGAGAACATTCCCGATGATCTCATCGTCGCTCCGCACAGGAGTAACGCTGCCGAAAAACTCATTCACTCTATTTTTCATTCTCTTCCTCCTTTGAGAGCATTTCCCTTAGCTGTTTTCTTGCACGGGAGAGCCTTGTGGTGACCGCAGAGACCGTCAGGCGGCACATCTTCGCTATCTCCTTAACGGAGTAGCCCTCGTAGTAATACAGATATATCATGCTGCTCTGCTCGGGCTTCAGGCGTGAGATGTATTCTCCCATGCAGCTTATTTCGGGCGGCTCGGTGGGGATATCCGTCACAAGCTCGCTGCTTAGCCGCCTTCTGCTTGACTTCAGCAGATCCTTGCAGAGGTTTATCGTCACCCGTATCAGCCAAGCCTTGACGTTCTGCTCCGCTTCAAATACTATATCCGAGCAGTACAGCTTCACAAAAGCATCCTGCACGATATCCTCGGCATCCTCGCGGTTGCGGACGTAGCTGTATGACAAACGGAACAGCGATGTGTGATATCTGCGGACATAGCCGCTGAGTTCATCAGCGTTCACCCGGTCACCTCCCTTGGTTTAAAAGCGCTTTCGTGTAATAGACGATCGGGCAGCGGAAAATGTCACCGCTTTTTTACACCCGTTCTCAATATTAAAGAAATTTTCAATCGGTATGGACTTTTTTTGAAAAATGATATATAATGTACTTATATGAATACTCTGCCGCCGTGTGCGGCATTATGAAAGGTGATACATACTATGGATATTTTAATGACCTGCGGTGCGATACAGAATCTGCTCGACTACGCCATTGACACTGAGCTTATCACAAAGGATGATATCTGTGTCATCCGCAACCAGCTGATGGATGTTATGAGCATCTCCGACTGGCAGGATAACATCGGCTATGTAAACAAGTGCGATGTGGATGATATTCTTGATGACATGGTACAGCTTGCCATTGACGGCGGACTTATCGCTGACACCGCAAACTCCCGTGACCTGTTTGACACAAAGATCATGGGCGTGCTTACTCCCCTGCCCCGTGAGATAATCGCTAATTTCCGCAATGACTACAAGACCTCTCCTAAGCTTGCTACCGACAAGTATTTCGATATAAGCTGCAAGCTGAACTATGTGCGTGCAGGCAGGATAGCAAAGGACCTCAAATGGACCTACGACTGCGACTACGGCACACTGGATATCACCGTAAACTGCTCAAAGCCCGAGAAGGATCCCCGTGATATCGCTGCGGCAAAAACAGCAGTTGTCACCTCTTATCCGAAGTGCCTGCTGTGTGCAGAGAACGCAGGCTATGCAGGTCATGCAAGCCACCCTGCAAGGCAGAATCTGCGCCCCATTCCCCTCACCGTTAACGGCGAGGACTGGCAGATACAGTATTCCCCCTACGGCTACTACAACGAACACTGCATCGTGTTCAATTCGGCGCACGTTCCCATGAAGATAGACGACGCTGTGTTCCTGAAGCTGTTCGATATCATCAATTATCTGCCGCACTATTTCGTAGGCTCCAATGCGGATCTTCCCATAGTGGGCGGCTCCATACTCAGCCATGAGCATTTCCAGGGCGGTAACTATACCTTTGCCATGGCGAATGCGGAGATAGAAACTCCCGTAACTCTGCCGAACTTCCCGAAGGTGAAGGCAGGCATCGTGAAGTGGCCCATGTCCGTTATCAGAGTAGCTTCTGCGGATATGAAGGAGCTTGCAAAATGCTGTGCGGATATCCTCGCAAAGTGGAGAGGATACTCCGATGAAGCGGCATTCATCTTTGCCGAGACCGACGGCACTCCCCACAATACCATCACCCCCATCGCAAGAAAGCGCGGCGACCTGTACGAATGCGATCTGGTGCTGAGAAACAACATCACCACCGATGAGCGTCCTCTCGGCGTATATCACCCCAATCCCTCTCTGCACCACATCAAGAAGGAGAATATCGGTCTGATCGAGGTAATGGGTCTGGCTGTTCTCCCCGCACGCCTGAAGCAGGAGATAGAGCTGCTGGCGGATACTCTCATAAACAAGGGCGTGAGTGCAGTGCGTGAGGACGAGATACTCGAAAAGCACGCAGACTGGGTGGAGGAATTCACAGCACGCCGTGAGATCACTCCCACCAATGTATACGACGTCATCCGTGACGAGATAGGCAAGGTGTTCCTTGAAGTTCTGATGGACGCAGGCGTATACAAGCGCACCGAAGAAGGCGCAGCGGCATTCATGAGATTTATTGCGACACTGTAAAAAGCTAAGCTCCCGAGCATATCGGGAGCTTTTTTCTTGCTATATTGCTTACATATATCTGTATTTCTTTCTCTTTGCAAAAAGGAAGATGAGTGTTACGACCGCCGCAACTGCCTCTGCCACCACAACAGATATCCATATACCGTCCACATCGAATATCAGCGGCAGGAGCATTACAGCCGCTATCTGGAACACAAGCGTTCTGAGGAACGAGATAAGCGCCGAGGTAAGTCCGTCGTTCAGCGCTGTGAAGAAGGATGAGCCGTATATTGCGATACCCGCAAACAGGAACGAGAAGGAATATATCCTGAAGCCTCTCAGCGTAAGCGCCATCAGCTCCTCATCATAGCCTACAAAGATGCTCGAAAGCGGAATCGCAAGCACCTGCGCCAGCAGGAACATGCACACCGAAAATATGCCGATGATGACAGCACTGCGCTTCAGCAGATTTTTCAGCTCGGGATGGTTCAGCGCACCGAAATGATATCCCACAACAGGCGCTGTTCCCACCGCATAGCCGATGAACATCGAAATGAATACGAAATTCACATACATAAGCACGCCGTATGCCGCAACGCCGTCCTCGCCTGCATACTTCATCAGCTGCGCATTGTAAAGCATTCCCACGATAGACATGGAGATATTGCTCATAAGCTCCGAGGAGCCGTTGATAGTGGTCTTCAGCAGCACGCCGCCGTCAATATTTGTTTTTGTCAGTCGCAGCAGGCTGCTGTTTTTGCTTGCGAAATAGAGCAGCGGCACAAGTCCTCCAACCGCCTGACTGGTGGCTGTTGCAGCGGCAGCGCCGACTATGCCCCACTCGAACACCGCCATGAACAGCCAGTCCAGCACCATGTTGGTAACGCCCGCCGCCACGGTAGTTGCAAGACCCAGCTGCGGCTTCTCGGCAGTTACGAAATATGTCTGGAACTCAAACTGCAGTATCAGCGCAGGAAGCGCCAGCAGTATTATCCTGCCGTATATCACGCAATATCTGAGCATCTCGCCCTCTGCGCCGAGAAGCACCGCCACAGGCTCGATGAAGATGATGCCAAGCGCCGCTATCACGATACCAAGCGCTGCGCCCGTATACACCAGCAGCGAGAATATCCTGCGTGCCTTTGCGTTGTCGCCCTCGCCCATGGTCTTTGATATGAGCGCACTGCCGCCCGTGCCGAGCATGAAGCCTACCGCACCCAGCACCATCAGGAACGGCATGATGAAATTCACCGCAGCAAAGGGCGTCTTGCCAACGTAATTCGATACGAAAAAGCCGTCCACAACGCCGTAGATGGATGTGAACACCATCATAACGATGGATGGTATGGTAAATCGCATCAGCTTGCCGTATGTGAAATGCTCTGAAAGCTGAATGTTCATTATGTTCCTCCGATATGTCATTTCAAATATAGATCAGTTCATGTATATACCATATATCCTGACGCAAACTTTTACCATTATAGCCATATTTCCCACCTTTGTCAAGTGATTTTCAAAACATATTGACATATTTGAGTTTCAGGTGTAAGAAATAACAAGGTTAGAAGATGCTAACCCCCGATCAGAAAGGTGACATATGAATTGTGAGTGTAAAAAAGCTTTGGAAAAGACCATTGTAAAGACCAAATAAAGACCAAAACGGAAAACAAGAAAAAAATAAAGCTCACAATCGGCTTTGTTAAGCCAAATGTGAGCAAATGTTGATGGTGACCCGTACGGGAATCGAATTGTATTCAAAGTATGTTGAAGTTATTTGAAACTACTCGAAATT
>JAZSEG010000134.1:0-14547 GCA_045531575.1 Oscillospiraceae bacterium
CCTCTGTTACGGTGAGACCGTTCCAGATAGCGTCGATAGCCTTGGACTGAAGCTCAACTTCCTTCTTCTCCCAGTCGATTACCTGGAATACAGGCTCAACGCCCAGCTCCTCGCAGACAGCCTTTGTGAACTCTGTCTCAAAGCCGATAAGCTCGCCTGCCTCGTCGTAGTAGTTCATCGGCTCGAAGAGAGTGATGCCTACAACGAACTCGCCCTTGTCCTCAATGTACTCCCAGTCTGTCTTGTCAGATGCGGAGCAGCCTGTGATGCCGAGTGCAAGTACTGCACTCATGAATAATGCTGCGATCTTTTTCATGTCTTGTCTTTCCTTTCGTGTCTGTTTGTTTTGTTATTCAGATGCCATATCATTATGGCACCATGCTAAAGCGAACGGGCAATACTGCGCCAACCCACAATAAGCCATTCTATAGTATATTATCACAAAACTCACTGTTTGTCAACACCGAACAGCAAAATTCACTGTTTCTCTCTCCCTGCATATAATGGGTTATGAATCTACGCAGAGAGAGGTGACGGATATGCCGCAGGAACGCAGCATGAACGAACTGAATGTGGGCGAGAGCGCAGTTGTGAAGCGCCTGCTGATACACGGAAGCATGCGCCGCCGCCTGCTTGATATAGGTCTCGTGGAGGGAACGAGGGTGGAGTGCATTGGCAGAAGCCCCTCGGGCGACCCGTCCGCCTACCTCATACGGGGAGCGGTGATAGCGATACGCTCGGAGGACTGCCGTGATATACTTACAGAAAAGGAGTAACGCCGATGGGACTTACCGCAGGCTCAACAGGAATCAACGCCCTGGACGGCGGATACCATATAAATAAAGCAGAGGGCGAAACAGTGGTGGCTGTGGCAGGTAACCCGAACGTGGGCAAAAGCACGCTGTTCAACGCCCTTACAGGAATGCATCAACACACGGGCAACTGGGCGGGAAAGACCGTCGCTGTGGCACAGGGTCGCTGTACTGTGGGAGAGAAAGACTATCTGCTGGTGGATATCCCCGGCACCTATTCCCTGCTGCCGCATTCCGCCGAGGAAGAAGTAGCTCGGGAGCTTCTCTGCCTCGGCTCGCCCGATATCACTGTGGTGGTGTGCGACGCCGCCTGCCTGCTAAGGGGTCTCAACCTCACGCTGCAGGTGATGGAGCTTTGCCCCCGCACCATCCTCTGTGTGAACCTGATGGACGAGGCGGCTCGCCGTGGCATCACGCCCGACCTCGCACTGCTCTCGGAACGGCTGGGCATACCCGTCTGCGGCACGAATGCTCACGACAAAAGCACGCTCGCCGCCCTTACAAAGCTGCTCTCCTCACCTGATGAGAGCTTCCGTCCCGTGCTGCCACGTTATTCTCCGCAGGCCGAGACCGCAGCAGCCATCATCGAGCCGACCATACGCCGCACACTGGGCAAGGACATCAGTCCACGCTTTCTTGCACTGCGATTACTGGAGGGCGACCTGCCCCTGATAAGGGCGGTGAGCAGGCAGAAGGGGCATCCCGATATACCCGAGGAGCTTCTCGCCGCCGCAGAAAGGGGCAGGAGCATGCTCGCCGCAGAGGGCATCTCCACCGACCGCCTGCGGGATATGCTGGTATCCTCCATCATGCGCACCGCAGAGGACGTCTGCCGTGGCGCAGTGCAGACAACGGGCAGCGAGCATCTCCGTGACCGCAGGACAGACCGCATCCTCACAGGAAAGCGCACCGCTTACCCGATAATGCTGCTTCTGCTGGCACTGGTGCTGTGGCTCACCGTTACGGGGGCGAATTCCCCCTCTGCCCTGCTGTCAGAGGGACTGTTTTATCTCGGCGACAGGCTTTCGGAGCTTTTCGTGTCGCTCGGCGCTCCCGAATGGCTGCGCAGCATAATCGTGGACGGAGCCTACCGTGTGCTTGCATGGGTGGTGTCCGTAATGCTGCCGCCTATGGCGATATTCTTCCCCTTGTTCACATTACTGGAGGATGTGGGATATCTCCCACGCATAGCATACAACCTCGATAAGCCGTTCAGGAAATGCAGCGCCTGCGGAAAGCAGGCTCTCACAATGGCGATGGGCTTCGGCTGCAACGCCGCAGGAGTCACAGGCTGCCGCATCATTGATTCAAAGCGGGAGCGGCTCATCGCCATCCTCACAAATTCATTCGTTCCCTGCAACGGCAGATTCCCCACCATGATAGCCGTGCTGACGATGTTCTTCACGGGCGCTGTGGGAGGCTTTGCAGGCTCGCTGCTCTCTGCACTGCTGCTGACTGCGGTGATACTGCTCGGCATCGGCGTTACGTTCCTGATGTCAAGACTGCTCTCCGCCACGATACTGCGTGGCGACCCGTCTGCTTTCACACTGGAGCTGCCGCCCTACCGCCGTCCGCAGGTGGGAAGGGTCATCCTGCGCTCGCTTTTGGACAGAACTCTGTTCGTTCTCGGCAGAGCCGCCGCTGTGGCTGCTCCCGCAGGCGTGCTGATATGGATAATGGCGAACGTTTCGGTGGGCGGCTCCACCATCCTCGCCCACTGCACGGAGTTTCTCGACCCCTTCGCACGGCTGCTCGGACTGGACGGCGTGATACTGATGGCGTTCATCCTCGGACTGCCTGCAAATGAAGTGGTAGTTCCCATCATGATAATGGCGTACATGGCGCAGGGCAGCCTGACCGAACTGGACATCGCAGGCATGCGTGAGCTTTTCCTCGCAAACGGCTGGACCTGGGTCACCGCCGTAAGCGTGATACTGTTCTCGCTGCTGCATTTCCCCTGCTCCACCACCATACTCACCGTGCGCAAAGAGACAGGCGGCTGGAAGTGGGCGGTTCTCGCTGCTGTTATTCCAACGGTGGTGGGAGTGATAGTCTGCTTTGTTTTTGCGAGCATAGCAGCACTGTTCGCCTGAATCAGTGTATCACCAATGATAATAAAACGGCTGCGCTGTAACGTTACGACGTTTCGGCGCAGCCTTTTTTCAGATATACGATCGCTCTGCGGCTCAGTTTATCACCGCAGTGGCAATGTTGAGATATGTCGCCAGCAGCAGCCAGAGGATGTACGGGATATTGATGTATGCGGCGGCTGTGCTTATCCTGCGGAATCTCACCACCATCACTATTACTGCGATGAGCAGCGCCAGTATCACCGCCACAGACCCCCACAGCAGCTCAAACCTGAAGAACACTATGCTCCATGAAAAGTTTATCATGAGCTGCACCCAGTAGGTCGTGAGAGCTGTGCGCCTGCCCGCAGTATCCCTCGGCTCGATATGTATGAGATACGCCGAAATGCCCATCAGTGCGTAGAGTACCGTCCACACCACGGGGAATACCCACGCAGGCGGCAGCAGCGGCGGCTCTTTGTAGGTGTTGAAGAAGTCTGAAAAGCCGCCAGAAAGCAGTGCGGATACCACGCCGATAAGCTCCGCAGAAATGACGTAGAGCAGAAGATCGCTGATATTGTGTTTTTTCATAGAATAACCTCCCTTTTCAGAAGCTTATGCGGAAAAGACAAGCGATATTACAATTCCACTTTACATATCACGAAAAATGGTGTATCATATCTATACCTGCAGAGGTAAGCACAAAAAGTCGGGCAGGGGCGAGGGATATGTGATAGAATGATATCACGGCAGAGGAAAGGATGGACAGATCATGAACGGACTGGTTGAAGGACTGCAGAACGCAATACAGTACATCGAGGATAACCTCACGGAGGAGCTTCAGATAACGGACATTGCGGCAAAGGCGTATGTTTCGGCGTTCCATTTCCAGAAGATATTCGGCGTGCTGTGCGGCTTCACGGTGGGCGAATATATCCGTATGAGGCGGCTCACCTGCGCAGCGCAGGAGCTTTCCGCAGAGGATGCGAGGGTGATAGACATCGCAGTGAAGTACGGCTACGATTCACCCGACAGCTTCACAAGGGCGTTCACGAAGTTCCATGGCATCTCTCCGTCTGCCGCAAAGGAGAAGGGTGCGCACCTCAAGGCGTTCGCACCTTTAAGGATAAAGCTTACATTGGAGGGCGGAAATATGCTGGAGTACAAAATAGTTGAAAAGGAACAGTTTACGGTAATGGGAAGATCGAGGATGTTCAACACCGACACATCCTATCAGGAGATCCCGAAGTTCTGGGAGGAGCATTTTCGTGAGGGCGGCGGCGAGAAGGTGCGTGGCGTTTTCGGCGTGTGCCTTGACAGCGACGGCAGGAACTTTGATTACCTCATCGCTGACCTTTATATGCCTTGGAACGAGATACCCGAGGGCTACACCACAAGGGTCATCCCAGCAGGCACATGGGCGGTGTTCCCTTATAAGGGAGAATGCCCGAAGGCGCTTCAGGATGTGAACACGAAGATATGGAGCGAGTGGGTGCCGAACTGCAAGGAGTATGTGCTTTCCGGCAACTACAACCTCGAGGTGTATCTCGATGAGAAATTCGGAGAGATATGGCTTCCTGTGAAGAAGGCGTAAATAGGAATTAGGAATGAGGAATGAGAAATGAGGAATTTCGGTGTCCCCTTCGGGGACGAATTAAAATGCGGCTACGCCGCAATGCCATGCGACGTTACGGCGCAGCCGTTTTAAAATCTGTCGGCGTTAGCGTGTTTGGACGTTCGTTCACAGAACGAACGTAGCGTTGACGGCTACGCCGTCAATGCGCTCACTCCTCATTCCTAATTAATTTGAAATGCTCTGCGTTTCAAATTCCATCAATGTCGCATCTACAAAAAGAACAAAGGGCGGATATAAATTCCGCCCTTTTGATTTATGAAATACCGATGCGTTATCAGATGTTGTAAAGCAGCTCGTCGTAGGTTGGGAAAGGCCAGCAGCGCTCGTCTACCTTTGTTTCAAGCTCGTCGACCACAGCACGCAGCTCCTGCATTGCGGGGAAAACATAGTTGTGGTATGCCACAGCCTTTGCGTAGGATTCATCGGTGCACTGTGCCTTTACAATGGCGTCGCTGAGAGCGTCGATGCGCTCAGCAAGGGATACCGTAAGGTCGTTCAGCTTTCCTGCAAGAGCCAGCTCCACAGCAGGCTCTATGCCGATAGCCTTCTTGCTTGCCGCTATATCGCAGACTTCCTTTGTGTACTTCATGACCGCAGGAAGTATCTCTGTGCGTGCCATATCCGCAGCGGTAAGTCCCTCGATATTCACTGCCTTTGCGTAGTTCTCGAGATGAATCTCAGCTCTTGCGTGCAGCTCAATCTCGGTGTAGATGCCGAATTTCCTGAACAGGTTGATGCTCTTCTGCGAGGTGAGCGCAGGAATAGCGTCGATGGTGGATCTGAAGTTCGGCAGACCCCTGTTCTCCGCCTCGCTGCACCACTCATCACCGTATCCGTTGCCGTTGAAGATAACACGCTTATGCTCCTTGATGGTGCGCACCAGCAGGTCGTGCAGGGCTTCGGTGAAGTTCTCTGCGCCCTCCAGCTCATCCGCAAATTCCTTCAGGGAGTTTGCAACGATGGTGTTCAGCACGGTGTTGGGGCCTGCTATATTGAGAGAAGAACCGCACATTCTGAACTCAAACTTGTTTCCTGTGAAGGCAAAGGGCGAGGTGCGGTTTCTGTCCGTAGCGTCCTTAGGGAAGCTGGGCAGAGAGGATACGCCCACGTTGAACATGGATCTCTGCGTGGTGTAATCCGTACCCTCGATGAGATGCTCGATGACCGCTTCGAGATCCTCGCCGAGGAAGATGGAAACGATAGCGGGGGGCGCCTCATTTGCGCCGAGACGGTGATCGTTTCCTGCGGTTGCAACGGACATTCTCAGCAGCTCGGGATATTCATCCACAGCCTTGATGATGGCTGCGAGGAAGGTGAGGAACTGCGCATTATCCATGGGTGATTTGCCGGGATCCAGCAGATTCTTGCCCGTGTCGGTGGCGAGCGACCAGTTATCGTGCTTGCCCGAGCCGTTTATGCCTGCGAAAGGCTTTTCGTGCAGCAGGCAGACAAGTCCGTGCTCCAGAGCCACTTTCTTCATGATATCCATGGTGAGCTGGTTCTGATCGCAGGAGAGGTTGCAGGGAGCGAACAGCGGCGCCATCTCATGCTGAGCGGGAGCCACCTCGTTGTGCTTTGTTTTGGAGGTGATGCCGAGGCGCCACAGATGCTCGTCGAGATCCTTCATGTAATCCGCAACTCTTGCCTTGATGGAGCCGTAGTAGTGGTCGTCCATCTCCTGACCCTTGGGTGCGGGAGCGCCGAACAGCGTTCTGCCTGTGAAGATCAGATCCTTACGCTTATCGTAGGTCTTCTTGTCCACAAGGAAGTATTCCTGCTCTGCGCCGACGGTGGGAACGACTCTCTTTACGGTGTCGTTGCCGAACAGGCGCAGGATGCGCAGCGCCTGAGTGGAAACAGCGTCCATCGAGCGCAGCAGGGGAGTTTTCTTATCCAGAGCCTCGCCGCCGTAGGAATAGAAGGCGGTGGGGATATACAGCGAGCCGTTCTTCACGAATGCATAGGAGGTGGGGTCCCATGCGGTGTAGCCTCTTGCCTCGAAGGTGGCTCTCAGACCGCCCGAGGGGAAGGAGGATGCGTCAGACTCGCCCTTGATAAGCTCCTTGCCAGAGAATTCCATGATAACAGTGCCGTCGCCCATGGGAGTGATGAAGCTGTCGTGCTTCTCGGCGGTGATGCCTGTCATAGGCTGGAACCAGTGAGTGAAGTGAGTTGCGCCCTTTTCGATCGCCCAGTCCTTGATGGCGCTTGCAACTACATCGGCGATGCTGCTGTCAAGCTCCTTTGCCTCATCGATGGTCTGCTTCAGCTGCTTGTATATGATCTTGGGCAGGCGCTGGCGCATGGTGTTCTCGTTGAAAACATCTATGCCGAACTGCTCCATAACATCGAATTTCTCTGACATAAGTACCTCCGAAGAATAGAATGATAACAAAAGTAAAGGCGTTCCGCCGAGGGTACAGCTATACCCACGAGTGAAACGCCGTTGTTTCTACTATTCTATTATATTCAAAACCTCGTATTTTGTCAATCTGACCAATATACAAATGTTTTTCTGTATATATAGCATAATTTTGGTGATTGTGACTTATTGCAGAGGTTTGTCATAAGAGGGCGTGTAAGCATAAGCGATATAGTCCTGCTCTCCCGTGTCGCAGACATCCACTTTAAGTATGCCATCTTCGCGAGTTAGGTGCACTTCGAATGCTTCGCTGAAGTCCTCCTCGGTATCCCAGTTATCTTTGCTGCCGAAAGCGTTCATATGGACGATCAGAGACCATCCATCCTGTTCCACTGAGGTCACATAGGTATAGTCCACACCAATGAGACTTCCGTCTGAGCCTGCATGCTGCCACACATACAGCCTGCCATCCTGCTCCTTATAGGTGTGATCGAGGATATGTTTGATGGAATTGAGCATATCTTCTGTGCAGTACTGAGAGCCGAGAGCAATAAGTGACTGATAGTCTGTTACAGCATCATCCGTTGTTCTGTACCATATATCCTCGTAGGTGCTGCCGTCCTCGCGAATAAGGGTCTCAGTGATGAAGTCCGATGTATCATATCCATTGCCTTGTCGGAATGCCTTTCCGTCTACATAAGAATAGCAGAATTTGCCGAAATCCGAAAGGAGTGTCTGTATTTCCTGCTGAGTATATCCTGTCTCCGGAACTGCAACAAGAGTATTACCGGGGGCGGGAAGCACCTCCATCGCGGTGAGATACCGTCCCAGATGCCCATGCACCTCAGAATCGTATAAAGCTGTTATCTTATCGTTCTGGATTATATAGGTAACGCTGTTAACGGCGTCGTTCTCTGTAGTGTAGTTGATATGCAGCAGTCCGTTCGTTCTGATAAATGCGCTCGTTACATTTTCGATATCTCCCACGATACCGTTCACATCCAGTTCGCGAATATAGTCCATATCAACATCAAAGGTGTCGTAAATGTGCAGCTCGCCGTTTTTCCAGTATACGGGATAGAGGTTATTCACTCCTGCAGCGTGACCGCATTGCCGCACCATAATACCATCGTAAGCATATACAAGGAATGGCTTGCTGCTGTCAACGAAGGTAAGCTCCTCATTGATCTGCTGTGGCATTCCGTCCATAACGGTGAAGCACACCGCAGGGGAGCCTGCACCCATTGCGATCTCTGTGACAGCACCTACGATTCGCTGTTGATTTATCGTTTCTACGAAAAATCCGTCGGAAAGCAGTCTTGCATCCGTTTCAAAGCGGGTAAATTCGGTAGGTCTGTTATCCTCCTCAGAATAATACACAGCAACCACTGTGTCTCCATCTTCACTTGTGCCGACATTCAGGAAGATGAATTTCTCCTGCATTCCGTCGCCGTCGTAATCGAAGTTGTCGGAAAAAAGAATGTCGCTCACAGGAAGCACGATCTCGTCGGTTACGGCGATATCCTCAGGTGATGGCTGAGCCGTTGTCTGCACAGAGCTATTTGTGGTATGCGGTGTTTTTTCTGTGACTATATCGGCAGTTATCTCGGTTGCTATGCCGTTGTCAGATGATTTGCTGTCAGTACAAGCGGATAAGATGCATATAGAAATAGCAGTCAGTGCAGCAATTATAGTTTTCAGCTTTTTCATCATGTTTCTCCTTATTGAATAATAAGATCCCCGACACCAGTATACACCGATATCGGGGATGTGTCAATATTATTCACTTGTAACAGGCGCAAACAGCTTTCTCGTCTGCGGAACGCTGAACAGCACCGCCGCACCTATCATGGTGAAGATAAGCTCGGGCAGCATATATGCGCCGTTGTAGCAGAGAGAATACAGCCACTCGTTATCGGTGACGAAGCCCTCCCACAGCTTTCCTGCGGAGTGCCAGATAACAACGCCGCTGAGGAAATGGGAGATAAATCTCAGCAGCACCACCGCCGCAGTTCCCGTAAGCCAGCCTGCGGTGCCTTTTCTGCGGAGAACGCCCGCAAGACCCAGCACGAGGAACGGCAGTATGTAGTCGAGCAGGATGCAGGCGATGAGCATCACGGGAGTGAGTCCCCAGCCGAAAAGGCCGTCGATAGCGCCCTGTCCAAGCTGTATCAGCGAGAATACAAAGGAGACCATCAGCCCCTTTGTGACACCGTGCTTTATGCTGTATACCGCAACTGGCAGCATGGAGAGCAGAGTCACCGAGCCGCCCCACGGCAGATGGAATATCCGCACATAGCTCAATACCGCTGCCAGTGCGACCATTACAGCGCCCTCCACGAGCGCCAGAACCTTTTTGTGATTATTTGAATTGTTCATAAAAATATCCTTCTTTCTGAACTGACCTCCCGTATCGGCTAAGTATGAGAAAACAAAAAGTCCGAATCCCCTTAGTGCACATCGGGTATCGGACTTATATACTTTCTTCATGAATTTCGTCGGCGGAATAAAAATGCGTGCCGACGGATATCAGCACGCATGGAATGTCTAAACGAACACTTTTCCTACGTCGGCATTATCCGAATCAGGTATAGGGAGTTATCTCCCATGGGTCTGCGCTGTGACCTGCACACTCTCAGCCTCGGCGGCGTTTGCCTTTGAAGCTCCCCGTTCAGTCCGAGGGTATTATAGCATAGTTTTCCTTGTTTGTCAAGCAGTTAAAGAAGAATTTCTGTGCTTACGCATGGCGCTGCGCCGAGTGCAAGGCTTACAGCATCGGGCTGGGATGTGCCTGCATAGAGGGTAAAGCGGCTTGCCGCAATGCTCCTCACGCCGTTTTCGTCCACTGTTTCAAAGGCAGAGTCAGGAAGTGCAAGCGTTATCTCACGGCTCTCTTTTGCACCGAGTGAAACACGCTGCATTCCGCACAGTGAGTACTTCGGAGCGCCGTCAACGCCGTGGGCGGTGATGTAAAGCTGCACCACATCTTCAGCTGCGATATCGCTGTGGTTGGTGACGGTGAGCTTCACTGTGCTGTCCGCATAGGATAGTCCGCTGCAGAGGATATCCGCATAGCCGAGACCAAATCCGAAGGGATACAGCACGTTGTCATCGCTGCAGTAGCGGTATGTTCTGCCTGCCATGGAATAATCGCAGAAATCGGGCAGTGCGTCGGCGCTTCTGTAGAATGTCACAGGCAGCCTGCCCGAGGGTGAAGCATCGCCGAAAAGCAGCGCAGCAAGCGCCTTGCCGCCGTTCTGTCCGGGATACCACATATTCAGCAGAGCGTCGCAGTCGCACTCGACATTAATAGAGCTTCCCACCGCAAGGACTACTACCATCGGTTTTCCCACAGCACGCAGCTTTTCAAGCAGTATGCGCTGACTTTCAGGCAGGCGCAGGTCTATTTTATCGCCCGAAGCGAACTCGTTGCCTGTATCGCCCTCTTCGCCCTCTAACGTTGCGTCAAGTCCCACGCAGGCAATGATGACATCAGCATTCTCCGCCGCCGCAACAGCCTCGGCGTAGCGGTCGCCTGCCTGTCCGAGACCCTGACAGCGGTCCTTGAAAAGGTGACAGCCCTCGGCGTAGAGTACACGTCCGTCGAACCTGTCCTCGATGCCCTCAAGGAATGTAACGTAGCGGTCAGCGGTGCCGTTGTAGTTGCCGATGAGAGCGTCACGGCTGTCTGCGTTGGGACCGATTACTGCAATAGTGTGTACATCCTTTTTCAGCGGCAGAACGCCGTTGTTCTTCAGCAGCACTGCAGACTTCACCGCAGCCTCGTAAGCGGCTTCCTTATGCTCGGGACAGGAGATAACCGAATAGGGGATATCGTCAAACTCAGTGCCTTCAAGCTGACCGAGACGTATCCTCGTGCGCAGCGCTCTCACGCAGGCGGAGCGGATGTCCTCCTCGGAGATAAGCCCCTTATCCAGCGCCTCCAGTATGCTGAGATAGGTGCTGCCGCAGTTGATATCGCAGCCTGCCTTCAGCGCCTTTGCAGCGGATTCGGGGGCGGTGGCGGTTATCTTGTGATGCAGGTGGAAATCCTGAATTGCCCAGCAGTCGGATACGAAATATCCGTCAAAGCCCCATTCACGGAGCTTCGCCATAAGCGCTTCACTTGCGCAGGCAGGCTCGCCGTTTACACGGTTATAGGCGCCCATCACGCCCTCAACGTGGGCTTCCTCCACCAGCGCACGGAATGCTGAGAGATAAGTCTCCTCCATGTCCTTTGCATTAGCCTTTGCGTCGAATTGGTGGCGCAGACCCTCGGGACCGCTGTGTACGGCAAAATGCTTTGCGCAGGCGGCTGCCTTTATGTGCTTGCCCTCGCCCTGTAAGCCCTTTACGAACTCTACACCCAGTCTAGCGGTGAGATAGGGATCCTCGCCGTAGGTCTCATGACCTCTGCCCCAGCGTGGGTCACGGAAGATATTGATATTTGGCGACCACATGGTCAGACCCTTGTAGATATCGCAGTCGCCGTGCTTCTGTGCGGCGTTGTACTTCGCACGGGTCTCCTCTGCGATGATCTCAGCGATTCGGCGGATAAGGTCTGTGTCAAAAGCTGCGGCAAGACCCACAGCCTGCGGAAACACAGTGGCTGTACCTGCTCGTGCCACGCCGTGCAGAGCCTCATTCCACCAGTTATACGCAGGCAGTCCCGCAGAGGGTATCGCAGGCGCATTATAGCGCAGCTGCTCAGCCTGCTGCTCGGCGGTGAGGGTGTCTGTGAGAGCCTCCGCACGCTCCTGGGGAGTGAGGGATGTATCGAGATAACGTTCCATTTTTATGTCCTCCTGTGGGGGATATTTGATGATTATATTGTAGCATATATCGGGTGAGGAAACAAGGGGGTCAGCGGGAAATGATCGTTTTAGTTTCAACGATTTCAGTGAAAACAAGCTTTTTGCTCTCATGGTCAAAGCTCATGCGGTAATCCCAGTGATACTGCTCCAGCATTCCGCTCTCTTCGTTGTCATAGAAGCCACCGCGTTCTGCAAGGTAACAGCCGCTCTCCTCGTCGTAGTATATATAATTCATGCCGCCGTCGGGCATGGCATTATATATCCTGCTGTCATGAATATATAACAGATCGTACACAGTGTGCATCGGACCTACCCTCGGGAAGTACAGAAATGTACCATCGGGTGTGTTAAGAGTGTCGCCTACAGCGCCTGAGCCGACAAACTTTACTGTATCTCCGCTTGCAAACCAGATATAGCACCAGAGGTCATTTATACCGCCTGCGTTTGTATAGGCGGAGACTATCTCCTCTGTGCCGTCGCCGTCAAGGTCACCGAAAAGAGAGTAGACTATCTCGCCATCGGAAATCTGTTTTTCCTCGGGAATGCTGTCAAGAATAAGCTGCTCCAAACGTTGCTGCTCAAGGGTAATATCCAAGGGGTAGTTGCCAAGATTGTTTTCGTTCATATCAATGGCTAAGTCAATGCCGATGGCATATCGCAGCTGATCTCCCACGGTGTAGTTTATCACAAGATTGTTGTTCTCGCTGAGATAATATGAGTTGATATGGTTACCGTTAGCTGCGATCATATATAAGATGCTTTTTCCGCAGTAGTTGGTGTGTTCAAGGAACTCGTCAAAGGTGATCTCACGGTATCTGTACTGCACAAGACGGCAGTTTGTGCTGTCATAATGCAGCTCATAGGGGAGATATATCCGACCAGTGCCGTCAGTGTTTGCTCCGTAGCCTGTGGAAAAGGCAGTAAACTCGCAGTCCTCTGTCTGGGTGATATGGAGCGATGCAGTGCCGTTTATGCTGACCTTATTGAAGCGTTCGCTGCGGACATTGTATTTCCAGAGCTCCGTTCTGTTATACTCGGCATCGCTGTACAGCTCATAGGAGAAAAGATTGTCGCCGTCTGCGGTGAGCCGTTTGAAATCTGTCAGAGCTGAGCTATCGGAGTCTCGCAGAAGATGAGGATAGATCTCATCCTCGGAGATATGCCACAGACCGCCGTAATAATATGCCTTGCCATCATATATCTCCATACCGCCGTCAGCCGCTATGAACTCTCGGCTTCCATCACCGTCGAAGTCCTCGAAGAAGATCGCAGAAAGTACGGGCGAAGCATTCGGATCATCCTCTGTTATTCTGTTGCGGATGAGCTGTAAAAGCTCGTCCTTTGCTGTCGGAGGAGTTACAGTGTCCACAGGCTCGGCGGGAATTATCTCTGCTTGCTCTGTCTGTGTGGTGGTCTGCGGTGCGGAGGTGGTCTGCTCCACTGCCGAGGTCGTGACCTCAGGTGCGCTGCTATCTACGCTTTCTGCGCATCCTGTCAGCAGCAGTGCGGCGAGTATGACTGATATAGTTCTTTTCATATAAAAACACCCCGATAAAGTTATGATACCTTTATTTTACTCCGCAAACCAAGCGGTGTCAATAAAAGTAACAAAACTGTAATCGGGGTGTAACCACATTGTAATATTTCAGCAGACCCTTTGGTTTATGTACTGCGCCACGGTCTTTCCATTCGGCTCTATGATGAATTTCGATACCGAGCCGCCAACGCCGTTGAAGCGGAACTTTTCTATATCCTCAAAGCGGTATCCCATCAGCATGGCCTGCAGGAAGCTCAGCGTCGTTCCGTGGGAGACTATCAGGATGCGCTGCATATTATTTGATGTTATTTCCTCATAGAAAGGAAGCAGGCGCTGCCAAAGCTCACGGTCGGATTCGGCGTCGGGGAAGGGCTTGTAGTCAGGATCGTATACATCGGGACGGGGCAGCTTGTGAGAATCGTACCACTCACGGCTCTGCCCATTGCCTGCGCCTGCGTTCACCTCACGGATAACATCGGTGACTATGGGAGAGATGAACAGGGTCTTGTTTATCTCCTCGGCGGTCTGAAGCGCCCTTTTCAGATCCGAAACATACATGTTGAAGCACTTGTCGCAGTCCTCATAGAGCAGCCACTTTCCTATTCCGAAAGCCTGAGTGCGTCCAAACTCGGTAAGCTCCCAGTCGCCCCATGCGCCTATCATGCCGTTCGTGTGGTGGAGAGATTCCGTGTGCTGCACGGTGATGATGGTCTTGCGCTTTCTGCGGGAGAAGAAGTCCATTATTATCTGCTCTGCCGCTTCCCTGCCGAACCAGCCCTCGCCCTTGTCCTCTCTCGGATAAAGGCGGTGCATATCCTCTTTTTCGCTGTCGGGCAGCTGTGAGAAGTCCGTGATATCTCTGTTAAGCGTCACTCCCACCAGCTTGTGATCTCCGTCGTTGCGGCGGAACACGCCGACGATGCGCACCTGTTCGGTATCGCCGAGAGCGTATTCCTTATCCGTCATCACGATGACATCGAGGTGATCGCAGGGCGGTGTACCCGATTCCACCAGCCATCCGTACGGCTGACGGACTCCCCGCACATACGAAAGGCTGTCGCAGTTCTTTTCGATGAAGCTGTCGGTGTTCGGGATATATTTCATGCGCTTCGGGTATGCAAAGGTCTGCTCTATTTTAGCGGTGTAGATCATTTCGTCCTCCTGTGTGCTTTTTTACTATTGTAGCATATTTTCGGGGAAATGTCATGATGTTTTGAGCAAATCGGAATTTGAAACGCGGAGCGTTTCAAATTAATTAGGAATGAGGAGTGAGGAATGAGGAATTATTGTATCCGACTTCGTCGGATGAATTAAAAA
>JAZSEG010000159.1:0-2736 GCA_045531575.1 Oscillospiraceae bacterium
AAATCTGTTGCGTTTCGCTTCGGTGGTCCGAATCCACCCGCTCCCACCAAAACCCACGCCTATTGGTCGTGGGTATTTTTGTGGTCTCGAAAGGATATATTAAATATGATAACAGAAAGTACCTATGAGATTTTACACAAGGCAGGGTGGTATGAAGGGCGACAAATTGATATAAGCGTTGCCGAGAAATATTTTTTAAAGAAGGGAGTTGTAATTTCAGAGGCACAAAAGGGATTTTTGAAAGAATTCAGTGGGTTATACATTTGTAATCCTTTAAATAATGTGCATTTTCTTGAGCTGTTCAGTGTACAATATATAGTTGATAACGATTGTTTTGATTATTTTGAAAAAATAGATGAAACAGCTACATACGGTACAAATTTTATAAAGGTAGGCGAATATTATCCCAGTGCAGTTTATCTTACAAATGACGGTTTACTTTTTGATGAGTGGCAATACCTAACTGGAAATTCTGCATTGGAATGTATTCAACGCTATATAAAATAATATCACTGATACCATATAATTTATCAAAAACATATAAATATTTCCCATTCGTGGGTAACTGATTGATTATAATATAGCAAAAATCTTTTTCGCTCAAATTAGACAACAAAAAAGCCTTATCGAAAGATGAGGCTTTTTTGTTGTTCCTTTGGATCATGTTGTCAGAAATGAGAGGTGCATTATGAACAGCTACGAAAGAGATGATCTGTACGGCATTGAAGAAAAATGTCCGTATTGCGGCGAGGAATCGGTATATATGTGTGATGAATTTGATGCCGTATTCTGTGTGGAATGCGACCGATGGCTCGAAAGCCGATGCGGCGATCCTTTATGTTCGTATTGTGCAAAGCGTCCTGCCAGACCTTCGGATATTGACTATATCCGTTTGTGTCACAGATAAATTAGAATGCCTCGTTATACTTTCATAACGAGGCTGATTTATTATTTATTTTTCAGTCTTTCCTTGGCTTCCTCGACGGTCTCTCCATCCTTTGTGAGGTATTTGTCAACAAAGCTGTCCTCGATCTTCTTGTATCCGCCGACAACTGTGTCTTCGACCTTCTTATAGCCGCTTACTACGGTATCCTCTACTTTCTTGTAGCCGTCAACCACTTTTTCGGCTATTTTCTCATTTGCCTTAACGATCTTTGATTTTGCCATATTTACCTTTTTCCCTCCTATCAGATTTATGCCGAGAGTGAGAACTGCTATACACACTCCTGTGCCTGTCAGTGCATTGAACAGCATTACATTTTCGTAGCGCATATCCCCGAAAGACACAAGCATCGAACGCTGCAGTGAGAATATTGAAACCAGTGCGTCTGCGAGAGATATATTACGCAGTGCAGTCAGTACATGTGAATCCTGTTTCGACGATTGCACAAGACGTATTATTGCCAGCGTGATTTTAGTAAATGCATACAGTGCAATAGTTATCATGATTATCTCATGGTGTTCTGAGCCACGGTTGTCTGTCACCGAGAGTATCACAGTGCCTATGAGACATACGGTCAGAATTATGAGCAGTATCCCGGTAAAGCGCCGTGCAAACAGTTCAAGTTCCGAATCGCCATCAGCTTTCTGCCTGATCCTGAGCAGAGAAAAACGCATCACTGCCAGCACGATATAATACGCTCCAAGCGTGATGAGCCACCAGGAGCTTAGCAGGATACCAATGACTGCATTATATATGCCGTATGCAATATCGAAGCACAGTCCGAACAGTACGCCCCCCAGTAACTTATCCTTTATCATTTGATTCCTTTGGTGATGGGGATGAGTGCCAGCAGCATGATTATGCCTACAAGACCGATAATAGTGCCGATGACGATGTTGTTCCATACCATCACAAAGCACATTCCGAGGCCCAGCACCAGCGCTCCCAGTATTGCGAATACAGTGAAAAGCACAGAGCGTCCGCTGACTTTGATGGGCTCCTTATGATCCATTTTGCGCCATATGATAAGTGTTACCAGACCCAGTACAAGACCTACTGCACCAAATATGATGCCCTCGATGAATGCATCCCATTCAGGAAGCAGAGCCATGCACATACCCAATGCAAACAGAACGCCACTTACAGTGCCTAAGATCATTGCTACAAAACTGCTTTTTTTCATGGTTTTTACTCCTTTCATTAAACCAACAGTTGTTTTTTTATTGCAATTGTATTATAATATACAGTAAGCAAAAAAACAATCATCAATTTGTCAACAAGTGTTGGAATAATGGAGAAGATATGAACACAAAGAACAACAAACGCCGCAGAGAATCTGTAGAGAAGATAGAAAGAGCCTTCGTTCAGCTGATACAGGAGAATGAATTGAAGGATATCACCGTCTCAGAGATATGCAATATGACAGGCCTTAACCGAAGCACATTCTATGCAAACTTCATTGATATATATGATCTGGCTGATAAAGTCCGTGATGAGTTGAAGCATCAATTTGACGAGGAGTTCGCTGACAGGGCAGTGGCAGGCGACGGCGCAGTGAGGATGTTCAGGCATATTAAGGAGAATCAGCTGTTTTATAAGACTTATTTCAAGCTGGAGCAGGAAAAGAACGTTGATTCATATGTATATGATCTCGAGCGGGCAGATAAGGATTTCGGAAACCGCAATATCGGATATCATATCGAATTTTTCCGCTGTGGTCTGAATGCGTTGATAAAGATGTGGCTGGGCGGGGGTTGTGTTGAATAAGTCGGATCGTAGCCATGTCGTTCTGT
>JAZSEG010000206.1:0-12698 GCA_045531575.1 Oscillospiraceae bacterium
TTGCAGGCTTTATCGCTCTTGCAAACGGCGAGATGTATATGAACCGTCTCAAGATGGGAATCATCGAGGTGCAGAAGGATAAGGTGGCTCCCGTTGAGAACTACGGCGCATTCCGCACGCTGATCGATAAGAACATGTTCAGCTATCACTTCCAGCCGATAGTTGATGCCAAGACGGGCGATATCTATGCTTATGAAGCACTGATGCGTACCGATCCGCTTATCGGAATGAATCCGTTCCAGGTGCTTGAGATCGCTCAGGCGTACAAACGTCTTTATGATGTTGAAAAGGCTACGGTGTTCAACGTTATGGAGCGTTACGCAAACGAACAGGAAAGCTTCCGCGGCAGAAGAGTATTTATTAACTCCATTCCCGGATACATTCTGAATGAAGAAGATAATGCGCTTCTGGTAAAACGTTACGGCGGTCTTATGAAGAATGTTGTGTTCGAGATCACCGAGCAGAACAGTGTATCTGACGAAGAGCTTGCAGCTATCAAGAGCGTCGGCAACGTGAACGGTAATAACGATATAGCCATCGACGATTATGGTGCAGGTCACTCCAATATCGTAAATCTCATGCGCTATAAGCCGCAGATCATCAAGATCGACCGTTTCCTTATTCAGGATATCGATAAGGATGTAAACAAGCAGATGTTCGTTCACAGCACGATAGATTTCGCTCGCCTGAACAACATCAAGGTGCTTGCGGAAGGCGTTGAGACTGCTTCTGAGCTTAAGACGGTGCTGGATTTCGGCGTTGATTATGTTCAGGGTTATTATACTGGACGTCCCGCTCCCGAGCCTATTGCAGAGATCGCTCCTGAGATCAAACAGGAGTTTATCAGGAAATAAAGAGTAGCCGCTTCCCGAAAGGAAGCGGCTTTTCTGTGTTCAGTTTATCTTTCGTTAAGAGTTTTTTCAAGCGCTTTCACATCAGCACCCAGATAGTTGACTACAAACGTGCGATCATCCGAAGGCTTGCAGCTGTATTTGCTGAGAGCAGTGAAACGTATACCGCAGCTGCTGCATATTTCAGCAATGGCATCTGTTTCGTTTGTGCTGGCAAGAAAATGCAGTCCTGCTTTCTCTTCGGTTATGTTGCAGTCAGCCTTGCTGAAAAGCTCCAGCACAAGCTCACGCACACGGCGATAGTGCTTTTTCATGCGGCTGATATGTCGCTCGAAGCTGCCGTTTGAGATAAATCTCGCCAGCGTGTATTGTTCAAAAACAGGAACAGGGCAGGAGCAGAATGATAACTTTTCTTCCCATAAATCACAAAGCTTCTCAGGCAGGCACATATAGCCTATACGCACCGATGGGGCGATAGTCACTGAAAATGTGTTTATGTAGATCACACGTCCCGCAGTGTCCATGCCGAACATTGTCGGCACAGGCTTGCCGCTCCAGCGGAATTCGCTGTCATAATCATCCTCAATGATGTATCGGTCAGGTGTTTCCTCGGCCCATTTCATGATTTCTCTGCGGCGGGAGATGGGCATTACGATTCCTGTAGGGAAGTGGTGCGCAGGGGAGATATGCGCCACTGAAATGTTGTTCAGATAAAGCTCTCTGCATGACATGCCCTGTTTATCAAGATTGACAGGCACCCATTTGACGCCATTAAGATCATATATCTTTGAAAGCTTGGTATAGCAGGGATCCTCCGCCGCATATCTGCGTTCTTTTCCGAGCAGCTGAATAAGCATGTTGTAGAGATATTCTGCGCCTGCGCCGATGATTATCTGCTTTGGTGATACAGATATACCCCTCGAGCGATACAGGTATCTTGCAATCTCCTCCCGAAGCTCATAAACACCGCGGCTGTCGGATGGGAGCAGCAGCTTTTCTCCCTTGTCCATGATAACGCTGCGCATCAGCCTTGCCCATACATTGAACGGAAACAGGCTGTTGCAGGCAGAACTGTCATCTTGAGTATCTCGGCGACTCTCTGCATGCGTGGGAACGTCAGCCTGCGGCGGTGTTATCGGCATACCGCTGAACTGTACATAATATCCGCTTCGTTCTACAGCACGGATATAGCCTTCTGCAATAAGCTGAGCATAGGCATTTTCCACTGTGATGAGACTTACTCTCAGTCGCTCGGCAAGTTCTCTCTTGGATGGCAGCTTTTCGCCCTCGGTGAGGCGCCCGAATAGGATATCACGCCGTATATCACTGTATATCTGCATATACAGGCTGCCGCCGCTGCGGTCAAGGCTCTGAAGCATGAAGCAGCCTCCTCTCAGTTAAAAAGTCGTCCTTGCCATGTATCAATCTCTGCCATTCGCTTGTCAATGCCGCCGAGAACAGATATCTTATCCATACTCCATAGCGGTGCAACCAGAGTGCGTTTATCTCCATCTCCTGTTATCCTTTCGATAACAGTTTCAGGCGGTAAAAGCTCCAGCTGCTTTATTACGGTTTCTATGTAATCTTCTTTTGTCATGGGGGTATACTTACCTGAATCATACATATCAGCAAGTGCAGTTCCTTTGATAACGTGCATGAGATGTATCTTCACTCCGTCAGGGCGGAGCTTTCCTAGTGTTCTTGCTGTTTCCAGCATCATCGGGATATCTTCATTCGGAAGTCCGTTTATGATATGCACGCAGACCCGCAGCCCGTGAGCCTTCAGCAGCTGATATCCTTGAAGAAATTCCGCCGTGGTATGGCAGCGGTTTATGAGTGCTGCAGTGCCGTCGTGGATGGTCTGCAGGCCCAGCTCCACCGTCACAGGCACGCCGAGTGAACTCAGCAGCTGTGCCTTATCCTCGTCGATACAATCCGCTCTTGTCGCTATGGCAAGACTGTCTGTCCCTGCGGCTATCGCTTCTCGGTAAATAGCATTCAGTTTCTCGACAGGCGCATAGGTGTTCGTGTGAGCCTGAAAATAAGCAGTTATAAGCGCATCGGGATATTTTGCCCGTATGCGCTTTTCTTCAGCCCTGAATTGATCCGTTACAGAAACGGCGCTGTCCTCAGTGAAATAGCCGCTGCCGCCGCTGCAGTAGATGCAGCCGCCCACGCCCTTGCTGCCGTCGATATTCGGGCAGGTGAAGCCTGCGTCTATCGCACCCTTGTGCACCTTGCAGCCGTAGGTGTGTCTGTTGTGAAAGCTCAGGGTGTGGTAGCGTTTGTTGTCGTCTGTGTAAGGAAAACTCATCTTGTAATGTACTCCACAAGAGAAGCCGCAAAGTGCTTTACTTCAGGCTTGTCTGCGATCTCCCACAGACGAGATGTGCAGCATACAACGCCATCCTTGCGGTACAGCAGCGCAAGCTTCTTTCTGCGCTCGGGATTGTCTATCACCCACACATCGGGCGCAATATCCGTGCCGTCCAGGTCTGCGCAGTGGCTGTGGGAAACGATATTGTACCACACGGGAGTTGTATAGTCAGCCGTGGGGAATTTCTCCAGAAGCTCGGAATCCGTCTCGATGAACAGACCGAGAGTACCCGTGGGAACAGGCTTGCCCATGGACTCGGAAATGCTCCTGAACATACCATAGCACCAGAAATCCGTGCAGTATTCGCCCACGAGGTCAGCTTCCTCTGCCACGGGAACATACAGAGCGCCTGTGTTTTTCGCTTCGTTAAAGTTTTGGGTCACAGCAACTGTCTTTCCGTTGTATGTAATGGAGTTTTCTGTGATATCAACGTTTATTTCGGGATAGATATAGAGCTGATAGGAATTGAGCACATCCGTGCCGCAGGCGGAAATCATCAGTGTGGCTGTCACAGGTTTGTCGCAGTTTACAGCGAAAGATGCGCTCTTGTACCGTGTGATGCGTCCGCCTTTTGTATGAATAGCACTTTCGCCCTGCGCCACTGCCACGCCGTCAACAGTAACACGCCAACAGAGCTTTTCGGGTGCGAAATCAGGCTGTGTGGAGCTTGTAAGCAGACCGCAGGCTATCTCCTCGCCCGATGCGAATACGAATCTCGGGAGATTTGCAAGCACAACGGAAGCACCGCAGTATCTGCGCCATTCCTCAGCGGTAACATGACCCTTGTTCTGCATGAATGAGTTGAGTATTCCCACAGTCGCAACGCCCTGACCAGGGAAATCCTGAATATCGAGAAGCTGGAAGCCGCTCATCTGCTCGCTCCTGAGTGCCGTTTCGATATCGTCACGGTAGCAGGCAACGGAAAGCTTTCCTGATGCATGGAAGAAGTCCTCCCACTTATCAAAAAGACCCTTTTCTTCGAGTCCCTTTCTGTACGCCGCATACGGAGTATGGCGCACGGGGCCTGTGTATTTTTCTATCTCGTTGAAATCAGGATACATCGCAAACTGTCCCACCTCGTGGGAGATGACGGGAACATCGGGAACAAGAGCGCCGCTGTCCTCTGCGCTGACCTTTTTCATTTCGGTGCCGTACTGTATCATTATCTCGCCTGTTGACTTTGTTTGCGGCGAGTCCGTTCGCCGCTCCGGGTCAACTGCGCAAGCGTCCATGCTTGCGCCGCCGCCCATGTTTTCCAACGCCTTGCTCTCGTTGATGAGAGGATCGTAGCTGTGAACGGAATTCGGCTCGTTTGTCTGGATGTGTCCCTGCGGAGCGTCGCACATTGCGTAGCTTCCGCGGATAAGACGGTCACGGTCGAAGCGCACGCCGCTGAAGAAATCGTCCTCCTCAAGAACGCAGGGAACGAATTGATAGTTGTTGGAGCCGCCCACAAACATCTTATCGGGGCATACCGCACGATATCCTGCGATAAGCTCGTTAAGTCTTTCCTTGCTGCCCCAGAGTTCATTTCCCATGGACATCATCACAAAAGAGGGGTGGTGTGAGAACTCTCTCAGGATGCGGAAGCCCTCCTGACGCAGATATTCATGCTCTTCGCCGAATTCATCGGGGATTGTGCCCCAGAAAGGCAGCTCGGGCTGCATATATATGCCCATGATATCCGCCGCTGTGAACGCAGCCTCAGGCGGACAGCAGGTATGGAAGCGATAGTGGTTTATGCCGTATTCCTTAGCGGTGCGGAATACTTCCAGCCAGCTCTTTACATCGGTGGGCGCATAGCCTGTTTTCGGGAACACCATGCCGTCATGCTTGCCGCGCAGGAAAGTCTCTCTGCCGTTTACGAGCAGCTTCAGACCCTCGCCCTTCATCTCACGCATGCCAAAGGTAACTGTGCGGCTGTCGTCACCGATAGTAATGTCAAGCTTCAGCAGGTTAGGCGAATACTCATCCCACAGTGGTACATCCTCGGAAAGCTGCATGTTGCATTCCAGTACACCGTCTGCATAATCGGCGGACAGAGCGCCGTACTGCTTTTTGTCGTCATATACACGGAGCTGTGCACTGCCGTTCTGTGCGCCGTTTATCTCCGCACGGACAGTGATAGTCTTACTGCTCACATCGGGGAGGATATACACCGCCTCGGGATAAGCGTCATAGCACTGCAGTTCAAGCCTGCCCAGCAGACCGTTCCAGTTTGTCTGCGTGTCACGGGAAGTCATGTGACCGCCGCCCGTGGGGTAGTCACAGTTCGCCACACGGATGATAAGCTCATGTGTGCCGACGGAAAGTCCACCCAGATAGAAACGGTGCGGCGAACACAGAGAATTGCCGAATCTGCATTCTCTACCGTCTATATAGATAGCGGTCATTCTTGTGCGCTCAAGGAAAAGACAGAGGCACTTTCCCTCCATTTCGGGGGTTATCTCGATATTCCTCCTGAACCACGCATAGCCCTCGAACTTGTGCATATCCGTCATGCAGCCGTATTCGATCTCTGTTGTGTTTAGCTTGCCGAGACCTGCATTGGATGTTGAATCGGGCAGGATGATGGTATCGGGGAAGCTTTCGGGTGAAAGCATACGCTTTTCACTGTCAAGATAAACATCCCATTTTCCGCTAAGATCTTTCAGTAACATATATGTATCTCCATTCGTTTATTTATTGATCTTGTTGACTTTGATTCCTTTTGAATCCCAGTATGCCTCCTGAATAACACGCATGACGAGATCCTTGTCCTCTTCCGAAAGGGAACCTCCTGCGAACAGCGCAGTGACCTCGTTCACCAGATTTGCTGCGGAAAAAGCGCCGCTGTTATCGTAGTAGCGTTCTTCTGTGGATGTAAGATATTCAATGCTGACATTGAAGAACTCTGCAAGCTTTTCAAGCACCCTATGTCTGGGATATCGCTCGCCGCTCTCGTAGAATTGTATAGATTTTCTTGATACGCCAACAGCCTCGGCAAGTTCCGTCTGTGAAACGGAATATCGCCGTCTGAGCTGCAGCAGCTTTTCGTGAAACTCCATGCTTTCCTCCTTTTCTGTTCTCATTGGGTAATATCCTGAGAACATTTATAACTATATAATAATATATATCCGAGTAGTTGTCAAGAGTCAGATGCTAATAGATGTGAGGTTTTGCGGAAAATGTAAATCGTTGGCAGGATAGCACGTTAATATCTTAAATTTTTATGCTTTTTAACCAGTTTTGTGTTGACATTGTTTTGGATTTATTATATAATATTAATATATATCGCTATGTTTAAGGGTGATCTTATGAGAGTCTGTCTGGCACAGTACGATATCGTATGGGAGGATAAGTCTGCCAATATGCAGCGCTGCGAAGCCTTTTTCGAGAGAGCAGCGGAGCAGGGTGCAGAGCTTATCGTTTTTCCTGAGATGACGCTGACGGGGTTCTCTATGAACACAACTCTTGCAGAGCCTTCAGATGGCAGCACCTGCCGCTTCTTCGGTGAGATGTCACGAAGATACGGAGTTGCCTGTGTTTTCGGCTATGCTGAGAATTACGGCGATAAGCTTTATAACCGACTTGCTTTTGCAGATATAAGCGGAGAGATCACCTCTTGTTATGCTAAGCTGCACCCGTTCACTATGGGCGGAGAGTGTTGCTTTACCGGGGGGAACGAGCTGGCAAGCTTTCCTTTCGGTGGAATGGAGATAGGACTCACGATCTGCTACGATCTGCGGTTCCCTGAGATATATACTGAGCTTTCAAAGCGCTGTCATGCGGTGATAGTGTCTGCGAATTTTCCGCTCAGCCGCAGGGAGCATTGGCTGACCTTGCTTCGTGCAAGAGCGATAGAGGATCAGTGCTATATCCTCGGCTGCAACCGAACAGGCAGTGGCGGCGGTATAGAATATGGCGGAGACAGCGTAGTGTATGCGCCCGACGGCACGGAGGTTTCCCGTGCTGAAAGCGGAGAGCGGCTTCTCTTTGTGGATATAGACGTAGTTGCTGTTGAAGAGCAGCGCACTGCTTTTCCTGTAAGAAATGACAGAAAAATTGAAATATACAGAAATTTTTATGAATGAGGTGGGGATTTCATGGAAATTGAATCAAGGATCGACTGGCTGAAGCCTGAAAGAGTGATGAAGCTCACTGATCGTCACAAGAGTATGTTCGGCATGAACAGGCTCTTTATCATAGGGCTGGGAAAGAACGGCGTGGATTGTGCGCTGCGCTGCAAGCACATCACCGAAAAGCGTTTCGGCACAGATGATAAGAAAGTACGTTTCCTCGGCATCGCAGAGGATAAATATCTTGAAGCTGCTGCGTGCGAGGGTAGTGTTCTCACTGAGGAAGAGCAGATACCCATCGTTCCCGAAGAAGCTATCTACAAATATCTGAACAATCCTGCAAGGCTCCCGCAGACGGCTGTGGAGTGGTTCGATAACGGCTTGAAGAACTATTCTCCCGCAACACCTGTATACGGACTTACAAAGCGTCAGGGCGGCCGAATTGCACTGTTCCATAACATAAAGAATGTGATAAAGCGTGTCGGCGAGGCTATGAGCGCTTTTGCAGGCTCTGACAGATCGCTGGAGATAGTCATTACAGGTAATATGGGTGATATCTTTTTCGGCGGTATGTTCATCGATCTGGCATATATCCTCAATAAGCTGTTCGGCGATACGGGTTACCCGGTCAAGGTGAACTGTTATATGTTTGCTCCCGATACCGCTGTAATGTTCGAGGAGGATCAGCGTGAGCAGGGAAATTACTTTGCAAACACCATCCTTACTAAGAATGAACTGGATATGTTCCAGTGCCAGAAGCGTCATTTTTCTCAGAAATACAGCAATTCCTTTGAGGTAATATCCGATAAGGTGCCGTTCAATGCCTGCTTTATAGCGCTTGCGCAGAAGAACTACACCTATACTCTGGATTGCGCCGCTGAGAAGATACTGAACAGGATGGAGATCCTTTTCACTAAGGATGATGATGCAGAAAAGATTCTGTCGTACAACATGCTGAGACCGAATGATTCCCATGATTTCCGCTATCTTTCTTATGGCGTCAGCGTTGCTGAGGTGCCGCTGGGTAAGATAATGAGCTACCTTTGCATCAAGGTGTTTACACTGATGAATCATGCGCTCAATAAGAATAACGTGGGCGAACGTCTGCTCGGTCATTATGCGAATCTTGTTACACCTGACGAGCGTTTTCTCGCACAGAAGGGCGGCGATCTGCCTGCCCTTGAGTTTGATGAACGCATCAATCCCGTTTTCTCCGCACGTTCGCTGAAGGTAAGCAGCGACAGTGCAAATGAGTATATCGAAGGCTGGCTCAACAGGATGACCACATCCACCGAAAGGGGTGCGGAGATCTGTCTTGAGGAGGTAACACGAAGCATCATTAACGTTTGCGAGGAATCGCTTCATGATTTTGATAAGGGTCCGTTCTATGCTGCGGAGCTTGTAAAGAACTGCCTTTCCGCATTGCGTGTTGCGATTGCAAAGATAAATTCCGAGTCAGATGATTTAGCTGAGCAGAAGGAGCGTGCTCTGAATCTCACACGCACCGCTTATATGAAGATAAAGACATCCCCTCTGTTTGTGGGCAAGGCTGTGGAGCAGTATATCGTTGAGCTGCGTGAGTATGCAAACTGCTGCTGCAAGATCCGCACAGGCAGTACGCTGGTTAAATTCTATCAGGATGTAAGCGATAAGCTTACTGATTATCTTGATAATACTATCGGTGCTGCAACGGGGGCGTTTGAGAGCGTTGCCATGAACAGAAAAGCGATCATCGAGGAGATAGCCGCAGCTACAGATACCAACTGTGCTGTTGATGTGTTCTCTCTTTCAGATGCTGCTGTTACTGCAAAGCTTGATAAGATGGTGGAGGAGATACCTGAGGCAACTCTTTCCAAGGCGTTCCTCGCATCTGGAATCCTTGAGATTTCAGGCGGTGATGATAAGGCTGTAGCAAAGGCGGTCGTGCAGATCGTACGCAAGTGCTTTAATGAGCTTCTGGATAAGTCTTTCAGCGAGATGTGCGAATTCTTCGGCAAGAGGAATGTGCTTACTGATGTTATGAATAATGCGGTGGAGGATGCGGCGGTACCTGCACCGATGCTTGATTCCTTTGAGCTTAATCGAATGATCTGCCCGAAGTCTACAAGACAGGATGATATTGCTGTTCTGCGTGCGCAGTACAAGGGAATGAATTACATCTGGAACGGCTCTGTGATGAATATTACCGCTGCTGTTGCACAGATAAAGGCCGATGTCGATCTGAAGGCGTTTCCTGATTACGATCAGTGGGAGAACATGCATTATGCATACGTCCACGATTCGCTCAAAAAGCACGGCATACACATTTTCAGGTAAATATTATGAGGCAGCTTCCGTCCGCTTTCCGTGACGGAGGCTTTTGCCGTTGAAAGAGGAAAATATATTAATGGGTAAGAATCATCCGTCAGACGGAATACTGGTCTACGACCGCTACTATGGCAAAAAACCGATGCCCGCTCTGCTTGCAGTGGGAAGAGTGCTTTTCTGTGCGTTTTTTTCCGCATCGGTCATGCTGTATATATTCTCACAGTATGAGCTTTATGTGCCTTTACTGAATGTCGGACTCTATGCAGGAATATCTGCCGCACTGTTTTCGGTGCTTTTTATATTTGTCAGAAGGCGCTATGCTATTCCTGCGCTCGTGTTGTTGTCGGGCGTGCTTGTGTGGTCAGGTTTTGACGAGTTCTGGGAAAAGTTTTCTTATTTTGTGGATGAAGCGATGTTACTTGTGGAGGGACGTTTTTTATACCCTCGAGGTTATCTCATCCACGCCCCCAATATGCTCAGCCGTTTTAATATCGAATACTGCGATGGCTTGTTGCTTGGCAGCCTGATACTCTGCTGCCTGTACAGCCTGCTGGTATCTGCCACGATGGCAAGACGTATACGTCCGCTGCCTGCAGTTATCGGAGCTGTTTTACTCTGCGTACCGATGTTGCTTTCCGAGCGACTGGAACTTGATATATGGCTTATTCCTGCGGCACTTTTTGTTGTGGCGGCGGTATCTGTTGGTATGAATTACCGTGATGGTCTGGCTGTCATGCGAGGCAGTGGAGCTTCTTACCGTATGCAGATCAGGGAAGAGGACAAGCAGTTCATCAGGAACACCGAGCATACAGGCTTCCTGAAGAGAACAGCAATGCGCCTGAGCCACTATTCAAAGTACACCACTACAGGCTTTTATTGTGCTGCAATATTTGCACTGGTGTTCTGCATAGGCACAAGCATCTTCCGAGAGGGCAGCAGCATAGATTATTCTAAGCTTTATACAATGGTCATCGGTTGGGGGGATCCTTCTGATGATTCTACAGATGAGTCTGAGGAAGATAGCTCAGTCTCTGATTACTTTGCAAGCCCTGATGATGAAGATCAGCAGCTTAATATCGCATCTCCTGGCAGAGGAAACGCCGATGTGCTGCGAGTTACTTTTACAGGCGATAAGAACATCTACCTGCGTGGAGATATAGGTGTCGATTTCAGAAATAATACATGGACAAGCCCTGTAGGGGATAATGAATACTGGCAGAGACAGTTTCTGGCCGAGGCTTATCGTCCTGCTGAACTTCTCATAACTGAGGCGCTTATGCAGAGCGCCTACGCAAAAGACGTCGGTGCAGAAAGCGATATAAGCATAGAATACCTCACCGAAACAGATGTGGTGTTCCTGCCCTCCTACACAGCCGATCATTCCTTTTACAGCAACCGGAACTTTGATATCTATGGCGACTATGTCGTTCGTGTCAGCGATGCGGCGGAGAACTATATAAACTCCGTTCAGTGCACTGCTGTGACGCTCGATACATCCTCTGGTGGTACTGCCGAAGCAGTTGTTGCTGAGATACTTGAAACTATGGAATTCAGACTTTTTGAGCTGGATGATTTCTATGGCGTGATGTTCCCTGAGTTCTCGAATTACAGCGGCATACTTTCCGATTACGCTGACTATGTGGCAGTGCGCTATTCTGAAGTGCCAGAGGATATGCAGCAGGATCTGCACGCATACCTTGAGTCAATCGGCTTTTATGAGCAGATAGGGCATGGTACAAAGAACGAAAGCGGCATAGTTGTAGATCAGCTGTACCGTTTCAGAGCAGCCGAGTTTATCAGCCGTTACCTTGAATCAAACTACATTTATTCGCTTAACGGAGGCAATCAAGGCGATGATATGATAATGCAGTTCCTGACCGAAACAAAGAAAGGCCACTGCTCGCTGTATGCATCGGCCATGACGCTCCTGCTGCGTGAGGCTGGCGTTCCCGCACGTTATTGTACAGGCTTCAGTATCTATCCTAAGTCTGTAAGCGGAAACACCACGGTGCTGAAGGAAAAGAACCTTCATGCATGGGTGGAGATATATCTCGACGATATCGGTTGGATAACCTTTGATCCTACCAGTGCTGCGGTCAGCGGTATGAGAGGTCAGAACACTTCACAGCAGCGCCCCGAAATGGATGAGACCGCTCATGCTCGCCCTGAGACATTAGAGCATCCCTCGCCTGATAAAACCGAGGAAAGCGTGAAACCTGTCGAGACCTCTGAATCTCCGATTTCTCCGACCGAGAACAAGCTTCCTTTGTGGCTGATATTCACCGTTATCGGTGTGGTATTGCTGGCGGCAGTTGCGGTGTTCGCTGTGCTTTCATGGCGTGGGCTCGCAAAACGTGCAGATGAAGTGTTGGAAAGCGCACGCACATGCAGCGGCAGAAAGCTGTATTCAGTTACAGTTGATATGACAGAACTGTGCGGCATAGTTCCTGAGACAGGTAAGATGCCTGTTGATTTCTATCGTAGCTGTGATAAGCGTTTCGGTACAGATATGGAGCAAAGTATTGACATCCTTGAAGCAGCCGCTTTCAGCGCAAAGGAGCCTTCAGACAGCGATCGCGATGAGCTGTATCGTATAATGAAGACTGTTTATGAGTCCGCTGTCAGACAGGTCGGTGTAGGTGATAAATATCGCATTCGCCGACTGATAATTTCTGCTCTCAAATAAACTCGACTTTTTTAACAAAAAAATTAAAAAATGTGTTGATTTTTTGTCTAGTATTTGGTATAATGTTTATATGAAGTTCAGCTGCCTGCTATGATGAAGTGTCAAAGGGCATCGAACTAATATTTTTCAGTGAGGTAATTGCCATGGCTATGAGACTTATCACCCGTTCTGATTTTGATGGACTTGCCTGCGGAGCGCTGCTTCTGTGTGCAGGTGTTATTGACTCCTGGACCTTTGCTCATCCCAAGGATCTGCAGGATGGTCTTGTTCCCGTAACTGAAAACGACGTGCTTGCAAACGTTCCCTTTGTTGAGGGCTGCGGCCTGTGGTTCGATCACCACTCCAGCGAGGAGGAGCGCAAAAAGTACAAGGGCAAATATAAGGGCGAGAGCCGTATAACTCCCAGTGCTGCACGCATC
>JAZSEG010000308.1:0-6378 GCA_045531575.1 Oscillospiraceae bacterium
CTTGGCCTCCGACTTGGCTGCAGATCATAGGTGGCAACTTTCGGAGAGGGTACCAGCACGCGATCCTCGCCGGGGAAGACATCCTCCACGCCGCCGTTGAAGAAGAATGTAACATGGGCATACTTCTCTGTTTCGGCGATACGGAGCTGTCTCATACCAGCGCGGCTGAGATACTCACCCAGACCGTTCTCCACGCGCTGACGGGGGAATGCAACATGGACGTTGGGCATAGTAGCATCGTACTCAGTAGTACAAACATAGGTCAGGGGGAAGAACTCGCGCTTAAATCCGTCGAAATTCGGATCGACGAATACACGGGTGATTTCGCGGGCACGGTCAGGACGGAAGTTGAAGAAAATGATGCTGTCATTGTCAGAAATCATACCCTCCTCGTCGCAGACAACAGGCTCAACAAATTCATCTGTAACGTTCTCTGCGTAGGAGCGGGCAACAGCATCCACAGGATCTGCGCAGAAATTTCCGCGGCCATAGACCATAGCGTCGTATGCAAGCTCCAGTCGATCCCAGCGTTTGTCGCGATCCATTGCGTAGTAGCGACCCATGACAGTGGCGATTTTGCCGACACCGATGGACTTACACTTTGCAACAGTCTCTGCGACAAAGTCTTTGCCGCTGGTAGGAGATACATCGCGTCCATCCAGAAAGGCGTGAATATAGACACGAGTCAAACCGCGGATTTTCGCCATTTTCAGAAGTGCCCACAGGTGGGCAGTGTGAGAATGCACACCGCCGTCAGACAGAAGACCGTAAAGATGGAGGCTGCTGTTGTTCTTCAGTGCGGCGTCCATGGCGGCAACATAGGCTTCATTGTCGAAGAATGAGCCATCCTCAATGGAGCGGGTGATTCGGGGGAGATCCTGATACACGACACGGCCGCCGCCGATGTTGGTGTGGCCGACCTCGCTGTTGCCCATCTGCCCCTCGGGCAGACCGACATCCAGACCGGATGCGGACAGCGTGGTGTGGGCGCAGGTGGCAAAGAGCTTGTCAAGTACAGGGGTGGCAGCATGGGTGACGGCGTTGCCGTTCTCCTCGCCGCGCAGACCGTAACCGTCCATAATGATCAATGTAGTGGGTGTTTTATTCATAAGCAAATACCTCGATTCGTGAGACCTCTCCTGACATAGAAGAGGTAGACCGCGTCAGCAGTGGATTACGAAGAAACGCAGAATATCCACAGTGCCTGTCGGAAAACGCGGGGATTGGCAATCCTTACTCCTGATTGGATGCGTTGATGATCTCAACAAACTGATCGGGCTTGAGTGCGGCACCGCCGATCAGACCGCCGTCAACATCACCCTGAGCAAGCAGCTCTGCGGCATTGGAGGGGTTCATGGAACCGCCATACTGGATGGTGATGGAACGGGCTACACGGGCACCGTAGAGGCCGCGGATGACAGTGCGGATAGCGGTGCAGACCTCGCCAGCCTGCTCAGCAGTAGCGGTCTTACCAGTACCGATAGCCCAGATGGGTTCGTAAGCAATGACGCACTTGCGTGCCTTTTCGGCACTTACGCCAGCCAGAGCGGACTTCACCTGCAGGGTGATCAACTCCATAGTAACATCCATCTCGCGCTGCTCGAGGCTCTCACCCACGCAAATAATGGGTTGCAGACCAGCTTCCAGAGCGGCGTGTACTTTCTTGTTGACGATGATATCTGTCTCGCCAAAGTACTGGCGGCGTTCGCTGTGACCGATGATAACGTACTTTACGCCCAGATCCTTGAGCATCTCCGCGGATACCTCGCCGGTATAAGCACCGTTCTTCTCAAAATACACATTTTCAGCACCGATGCTTACGCGCATATCCTTGAATGCCTTCAGAGCTGCGGGGATATTCACATAGGGAACACAGACGACGGTTTCGCACCACTTGGCGCGGGGCATGATGGCCTTCAGCTCTTCAGCAAACTTCTTAGTTTCGCTGGCAGTTTTGTTCATCTTCCAGTTGCCTGCGATGATTGCTTTTCTTGTTGCCTTATTCATTGTTGTATTCTCCTTATTATGTGGTTATTAGTAACGGGCGAACAATGTTCGCCCCTACATCATTTGTAGGGGCGGCAATCTGCCGCCCGTACTATTTTTGTTATTTTGCGAAAACTTTCCGTGTACGGCAAACGTAGTGGTTTCGCACAGCGAAATCGGTGACGCTCCGTCACCGAAACGGAGTTTGCGCCTTGCGAACGCTTGCGTTCGCTGGATTACTTATCCTGGATTACGTCGATGCCGGGCAGAACCTTACCCTCGAGGTACTCGAGAGATGCGCCGCCGCCGGTGGAGATGTGGCTCACCTTGTCAGCGTAGCCGAGCTGTACAACAGCTGCAGCGGAGTCGCCGCCGCCGATGATTGTTGTAGCGTCAGCCTCTGCGAGACCCTTAGCTACTGCGATAGTGCCCTTAGCAAGGATGGGGTTCTCAAATACGCCCATAGGACCGTTCCAAACAACAGTCTTAGCTGCCTTAGCCTCGTTAGCGAACAGCTCCATTGTCTTTGTACCGATATCCAGACCCATCATGTCAGCGGGGATCTTGTCGGAGTCAACAACTGTAACCTCAACCTCAGCGTCGATAGGATCAGGGAAGCTCTTTGTGATAGTTGTATCGATGGGGAGGAGCAGCTTCTTGCCGTTCTTCTCAGCCTTAGCGATCATCTCCTTGCAGTAGTCGATCTTCTCATCGTCAACGAGAGAAGTACCAACCTCAAAGCCCTTAGCCTTCAGGAAGGTGTAAGCCATACCACCGCCGATGATGAGTGTATCGCACTTGTCGAGCAGGTTGGAGATAACGTTCAGCTTGTCAGCAACCTTAGCACCGCCGAGGATTGCAACGAAAGGACGAACGGGATCCTCAACTGCATTGCCGAGGAAGTCAATCTCCTTGTTCATCAGGTAACCAACAGCGGTCTCCTTAACGAACTTTGTAACGCCTGCTGTGGAAGCGTGAGCTCTGTGAGCGGAACCGAAAGCGTCCATTACGAAGAACTCGCCGTCAACCAGAGCACCCAGCTCCTTAGCGAACTCCTCGCCGTTCTTTGTCTCCTCAGCGCCACGGAAACGTGTGTTCTCGAGAACAACGATCTCGCCGTCGTTCATAGCAGCAACGGCTGCCTTAGCGTTGTCGCCTACTACTGTATCGTCCTTAGCGAAAGTAACCTTTGTGCTAACCAGCTCAGCGAGTCTGTCAGCAGCAGCCTTCAGGGAGAACTTGTCCTCGGGACCGTTCTTCGGCTTGCCCAGGTGAGAGCAGAGTACGATCTTAGCGCCGTTCTCAACCAGCTTGTTGATGGTGGGCAGAGCAGCAACGATTCTGTTATCGTTTGTGATCTTGCCTTCCTTCATGGGAACGTTGAAGTCAACTCTTACGAGAACCTTCTTGCCCTTGACTGCGAGGTCTTCTACATGTTTCTTGTTAAGCTTGCTCATTGTTGTATTTCCTTTCGTTATGAAAATATTGAACATACTATGGTGCGACCTTATAAATAAGGTATACCACCTACAAAATATATTGTACTATATTTCATAGAATTTTGCAAGTATTTTTTGATATTATTTGAGAAAAAATTAACAGATTGTGTCGCTGCGTTTTATTGAATTTGACATAATACCACTGTTGGTGTATACTATGTACATATTATGTCAAGAATATACAGATACGAGGTGATCTTATGGATTTCATCCACTGCCCGAAATGCGGAGAAAAGCTTGGCGAAAAGCAGATAGGCGACGAGGGCATGATACCCTACTGCGAAAACTGCAAGAGACCGTGGTTTCCTTTCTCCTACCCCTGCGTGATATGCCTTGCTATAAACGAGGATAATGAGATAGCGCTAATTCGCCAGACATACGCCACAACACGCTTTGTCTGTGTTGCAGGCTTTATCGCTCACGGCGAGACCGCCGAGAACACCGTGGTGCGTGAGATAGGTGAGGAGATCGGCCTTGAAGTGCAGAGCGTCCGCTATGTGGGAAGCTACTATTATGAGAAGAACGACAATCTCATGCTCGGCTTTGCTGCGAGGGTGAAGAAAGCGCAGTTCAGGCTCTCGGAGAACGAGGTGGAAACGGCGCAGTGGTTCGATCTTGAAAGCGCTGAAAAGGAGCTTTCCAAAGGTACCACGGGAATATGCCTGCTGAGAGATCTTCTGCGGCAGACGGATAATCTTATGAAATGGTAATAACGAAAGACAGCCTCCGTTTTATACGGAGGCTGCAACTATATGTGGTTTTAGTTTCTCTCAGCGCCTCTGATGAGTACGCCGATCATATCAGGACCTGCATTACAGGATACCACAACGCCAGTAGGCTCTATCATAACAGGACCGTAGCCGACTTTCTTTGTCATCTTGTCGATGAATTCCTTTTCAAGCTCGGGACGGGTGGTGGTGATGACCTGCCAGGGGGTCTCGGGGATCATTCTGGAAGCGATATGCTCCACAGCGGAGTCAATAGCTGCCTTTTCGCCGCGAGCTTTCTTAACTACCTCTGTCTTTTCAGCGAACAGGGAGATGATGGGCTTCAGACCCATAAGCTCTCCGAGGAAGGATGCAGCGGCAGTGATTCTGCCGGACTTCTTCATGTGACGGAGATCAAAGCCGATAACGTAAGCTTCGATGTGCTTTGCCCAGTCCTCAAGATAAGCAACGACGGTTTCAACGCTCTGGCCCTCCTGCAGCTTGCGGCAAGCCTCGGTGATGGGGTAGCCGTAGCCGAGAGAGTAGTTCTGGCTGTCTACTGTATAGATTTTCAGCTCGGGGCAGTCTTCCTTAACGGCTTCCTTTGCCATAACGGCGCTGGAATATGTCTGGGAGCCTGCGGCATTGATAACATCAACGATGATCTCTCTTACGCCCTCAGCGTACAGCTCACGATATGTCTCCTCGAAACGCAGTGCTGTGATCTGGGAGTGCTTGGGTATCTCGGCATTTTCCTTGAGTATCTTGTAGAAGTTGGTGATCTCGAGATCCTTGCGGTCAGTATAGCTCTTGCCATCGATGATGACCTCAAAGGGGAGGATTACCAGCAGATCCTTGTACTGCTCCTCCATTGCAGCGGAGATATCGCAGCCGCTGTCTGTAATGATCCTTACGTTCTTGTTCATATTTTGTATCCTTTCCATATAATTATCAGTCTTAATCGGCCTGACTCCAGTCGAATTCCCTTAGTCTGCCGTAGTTTTCAAGCTCTGGGAAATCCCACTGCCTCAGTACCTCGTATACTCCTATTGCAACGCTGTTGGAGAGGTTCAGGCTTCTTAATGTGGAGCGCATCGGTATCCTTACGCAGCGTTCCTTATTGCGGAACAGCAGCTCCTCGGGCAGGCCTGCGTCCTCTCTTCCGAAGAACAGGTAGCACTTATCGGGGTATGTCACATCTGAATATGTGTTCTGCGCTTTGGTGGAGAAGTAGAAATACTCGCCATCGTTTCTTGAGAAGAAGTCCTCAAAGTCGTCATAATAGGTTATATCCAGATAGCTCCAGTAATCCAGACCTGCACGTTTCAGGTGCTTGTCATCGGGAGTAAAACCCATCGGGCGGATTATGTGGAGCCTTGCCCCGGTTACGGCGCAGGTTCTGGCAATATTGCCTGTGTTCTGTGGTATCTGAGGCTGTGCCAGTACTATATTAAGCTCCATTTCAAACACCTCGTTGCAATGATAATACACATTTCTATCTATTCTAGCATATTTTGCGACGATTTGCAAGCTTTTTTCGCTTTTTTTACAGATATTGTATAGTGTCATAATTTACTAGGGTTAATCAGCGGCGTTTATCAGATAATATTGACGAAAAGGAGCTGATCGAATGACTAACAAGCAGGAATGTCTCGTGAAGGCAACCGTTGCGGGTGTGGTCACAGGAGGACTTGCATTCGTTGCGGTCAATTCTCTCGGACGCAGAAAGAGCTTCCGCCGCATGACCGCAGCAAAAGCCTTCCGCATGATAGGCACTGTGATGGATGCACTTTGAATATACACACGCCCCCACAAGTCAGTGACCTGTGGGGGTGTGAGTATTTTAATTACCTCGTGAAAGTGCAGGATATTTCGTTGTGGCGCTCGAGTAGAAATTCCACAATGCGGTATCGTAATCAACTCGTCCGTTGAAGTAATCCTTGAATGCTGCCTGGAATGTCTCGTTGAGACCATAATCGTAGGCGCTGATATTGGACATATCCACCTTCTTTGCAGCTTCGTGGAATATTGCAATGTGGTTCTGTCCGCCGAGGAAGTCGGACTTGAAGTCAGAAGCAGCGATCTCTTCCATAGCTGCCATGTTGTTGGTGTAATCCTGAGTATCCTCAGTGATAGCCTTCATGATCTCACCGTTACATGTGAGCTGGAACATGATGTCCTTAACG
>JAZSEG010000302.1:0-6583 GCA_045531575.1 Oscillospiraceae bacterium
TGGCTCACAGAACGACATGGCTACGATCCGACTTTTACAATTGATATCAATTGAGGATAATGAAACCTTTTATAATAAGATAGGACTAAATAAAGATTGTGTGTCAGTAATGTTTAAGCGAATTGAGAGCTAAATTCCAATTTACCAAACACCTTATATCAAGCCGTATTCGTATAAACGAGTGCGGCTTTGCTGTATAAACAGCCACTGTGTAAGGCCCATGCAAAATAAAATCAGGCACACCGTTAATTCGGTGTGCCTGTTATGCTTTATTTACCTGCTCTTATATTTTTTACAGTTATTTTCTCAATGCTGAGGTCTTCATATACTCTGATACCGCCGTTGCCGACAGGTGCCTGTGCCAGAAGTCCGACCTTTACGACAGGATCAACGGGAAGATGGAAATATCTCATCATATAGAAATTTTCGCCGTCTGTGGAGTAATGGAATGCAAAATTGTTTCCCACTCTTGCAACCTGAAGCCATGCGGTGTTGCCCTCTAAATTACAGCCGTTGGCGTCGTCCGAATCGCCCTTTGTCACTACGCTTACAGCGGCGTGAGTGCCGAAATCCGTCAGCTCAAAGCAGCATTTCGCCCAGCAGGTGTTGTCCTTCATCACCATCACCGATGCGGAATCGTAGGTGTCCTTGAACTCGTGGGAGACCTTTACCTTAAGCACAAAATCTCCATCCACCTCTGTGTAATAATACGGTGCGTTGCAAAGAGACTCGGGGAGGATACCCTCCTCACATTCGTCAATGCTGCCGCAGAAAAAGTCTGTCTGTGCGGGTGCCTTGATCTCAATTCTGCCGTCTGTTATTTTGATCTCGCTTTCGTTTAACCACTTGAATTCCAAAATGATTACCTCCGTTTCTGTGTTTATACATATATGTATTATACCATCAAATGCCCTTGTGCGCAAGGTGTAAAAGCATCAGAAATAAGCACTATTTACCCAAAACTCGCTTGTGGCTCGGAGCATATCCGTAATGCGTGCGAAATCTGCGGCTGAAATAGTTTACGGAATTGAAGCCGCATTCACTGCTTATCTCCTGCAGAGAAAGCGTTGTTTCGGTGAGAAGCCTGTGCGCCACCTGAAGCCTGTGCTGAATAAGAGCGTCAACAGGCGAGCAGCTCATATATGACCTGAAGCACCTGCCCGCCTCGCTTCGGCTGATATTCGCAGAAGCTGCGATATCCTCGAGAGTTACCGCCTCGGCATAATGCTCATAGATATACGACAGCATCTTCTGGATACGGATGCCCGTTACAAGCTGTACCCGTGTGGTTTCAGACCTCGGCAGAGCATCGAAGTTATTGTATATCAGCTCAAATATTTCGTTCAGCTTACGCTGAATGATAAGCTCATAGCACTCGCCCTGTTCACGGAACTGACGATATATCTCGCTTATCAGGCTGTTTGCGCTGTCGCCTTGTCTGAACAGGGTATACGGCAGGGAATCGCAGGCGGAAACGGGGCTGATATATTTTTTATAGATCGTGCTTGTTTCGGGGGCGATCATCGTGCCAGAAAAGACGATGTTCGGCATCGGGTCAGGCTCGCCGTCTGAAAGCTGTCTGATGGAGTGCAGTATATTTCCGTTGACGAATATACTGTCGCCTGTGTAGAGCGTGATGTGCTCCTGTCCCACCTGAAAGTCCAGAGTACCGCTTTGTGCCGTTGCAATCTCAAATTCAGGGTGCCAGTGCAGGGGTCCCTCGTGATTCGGGAGTGAAGCAAGCTCATCGTGAAAATATGTGATAGGGAATACCGCAGTGTCGTGCGACATCTGCTCCCTCAGCTGATGATCGGTATTTATAGTCATAGCTTCACCTCGCTTTTCTGTGATTTTTATTCAAGTATATCATATTTTGCTTATGCAGGTCAAGGTGATTAGAGTGGAACGAGGTTGTTTAGGGGCAGGGAGATATAAATGCCTTTATCCTGCGTCTTTTCTGTATCCTCTGTCAACCTCAGGTTGCGGAAAAGCCGAAAAAGTCAAGCTTACTATGGTTGAATGCTCGCTTGTTCTGTGCTATAATTTTCTCGTAAGCTTACAGTATCGATTTGAAAGGATGATAAATATGAGCTTTGGAAAAAATCTTCAGCATTTACGCAGAATTAATCGGAATATGACACAGGAGACTATCGCAGAGAAGCTTGATGTTTCACGTCAGACTGTTTCAAAGTGGGAGAATGACGAGTGTAAGCCCGAGATAGAAAAGGCAATAGAGCTGTGCAGTCTTTTTAACTGCTCTCTTGACAACCTTTTCAGAGATGACCTCGGTGCTTTTGATGAAGCGTACTCAGATCTGCGTGTGGAGACCGTACCCTCGTTCCGCTATGTAATATACACCGCCATAAGCACTAATCCTGAGGGCGACGCAGTTGACAGGATATATAAGATCGCAAAGGAACACGGAGTTGATGCTCCTAAGGTCATCGGCTGGGATTTCCCGTATCTTTCTCAGGAGCAGATAAATGTATACAATATGCACGGCTACACCGCCGCATGGGTGCTGCCTGAAGATCTCACTACCGACGGGCTTGAGATAAGGGAGCAGAAGGCTCAGAAATACGCAGCCGTACATATCGAAAGTCCGTTTGACAATCCGTTTGTTATAATTCCGAACGGATATAAGGCTATCGACGAGTATATGAAGATAAACGGATTAAAGCACGTCTGGGAGGGCGTTATTCCTTGCTTTGAAACTGACGGAGAGAGCATGGATATCTATATTGCGTGCGAGTGATGAATTTCTATTACCTTGCGTTTTTCTGAGCAATACAGGCAGCGGCGGAGAGTAAATTCTCCGCCGTTTATCTCTGTTGACTTCCCCATAGAAATATGCTAAACTTGATACATCAGATCATAAACATTCACCAACAATGAAAGGAAAAATATGAAGATCGAAAACAACATCATAAAGCACTATCTGCGTAATGTGTACTTTATCACAGGCACAGCCTATGCAGGCAAATCCACCACTGTAAAAATGCTGTCCGAGCGGTATGGTATGATATTCTGTGGCGAGAACTACCACTCTGCCGTGTCGGATATCGTGGGGGCGCCCGATGCACAGCCTGATATATGCTATATGAATGCTCTGACGGACTGGAAAGACTTCGTCACACGCTCTCCCGAGGAGTACGAGCGCTGGATATTCAGCGTGGGAAAAGAAGCGGCGGAATTCGAGATAGCGGAGCTTATCTCGCTTTCGGGCGACAGAAAGGTCATAGTTGATACGAATATCCCTGTTGACGTTCTGCGTGAGATATCCGATTATAATCACGTTGCGGTGATGCTCTCGCCCCAGTCCATGAGCGTGGAGCGCTTCTTTGACCGCAGTGACCCCGAAAAGCAGTTCATCTTAAGCGTTATCGACAGCTGTGAGAACTCCGCAGAGGTGATGGAGAATTACCGAAAGGGACTTGCGCTCATCAACAGCAGGGAGCATTACGATGAGTTAGCAGACAGCGGCTTTTTCACCGTTGTACGAGATGATAACGGAAAGGATACAAGGGAAGAGGTCTGCGATATTATAGCAAGGCATTTCGGATTGATTTAAGGATTTTTTATGATACTTGAAACAAACAGGCTCATTCTTCGTGAGCTTACATACAATGATTTTTCATCACTTTATGCAGTCCTTGCTGACTCTGATATTATGGTGCATTATCCTTGTACATTTGACGAAAACAGAGTGCGAAGATGGATCGCAAAAAACATCGAACGGTACAATGCCGATGGCTTCGGACTATGGGCGGTCGTGCTGAGGGAAAGCGGAGAAATGATAGGCGACTGCGGCATAACGATGCAGAATATCGACGGTCAGCTTCTGCCCGAGATCGGGTATCATATCCGAAAGGATCAGCAGAAAAAAGGCTATGCCACGGAAGCGGCGGCGGAGTGTATCAGATATGGATTTGAGGAGCTGAATTTTGATCGCCTTTATTCCTATATGAAATACACAAACGAAGCCTCTGCCCGTGTAGCAGTCAAAAACGGAATGAGATTCATCAAGGAATATCCTGACGCTGAAAATACTTTTACAAGGGTGTACTGCATCAGCCGTGAGGAGTGGAAAAGCAATATCTGCTGAAACTTTTTCCTGAAAAATCCAGACTTCCAGATAAGACACACAGAACAAAAGAGGGTGACAATATGAATTTCAAAGCATACAGATATATTGCTAAAATGAGGATACAGACCATGATGGCGTACCGTGTGGATACATGGACATTCATGATAATGCAGTGCCTTATGATGGTTGCGGTGGGCTTTTTCTGGCGTGCCGTTTACGGAGATACCGAGGCATCCCACGGCGTCACGGGCGATATGATGATAACCTACACGGTTGTCTCCATGCTCATGAATTCGCTGTATTATATGGGCGTTGAGGACAAGATAGCGGACGCTGTAAAATCGGGCAGTATCGCTACCGATATGATAAAGCCGATAAATCTGTTCTCCATGTACTTTGCGGAGGATATGGGAAACATCGTGTTCAATCTGATATTCAGCACTGTTTCGATGTTTATCGTGGCACTGGTGATCTTCGGACTGCCTGTTCCTGCCTCGGGACTGCATTTTCTGCTGTTCTTTCTGAGCTTTGTATTAGGCTACGGAATAAACTGGCTGTTCTCGGCGGTGTTTGCCATGCTGTCCTTTACGGCCATCGATCTAGGCCCCGTATTCTCGATAAAATATCATTTCGTGAATATGCTTTCGGGTGCGATGATACCGCTTTGGTTCTTCCCCGAGTGGCTGAGAAATGCGATGTACTGCCTGCCGTTCGTGTATATGTATCAGGAGCCGCTGAGTATCTACATCGGAAAATACACGCCGTTTGAATGCCTAATTAAGCTCGGTATCCAGCTTGCATGGCTTATCGGACTTGCGGTGATATTCATGTTCGCACAGAAGCGTGCGACGAGCCGCGTGCTGGTTCAGGGAGGCTGATATGATGAAAAAGATAAAGCATTATATGTCAGTTGCGGCGCTTTCCTTCAGGCTGTCGTTTCAGACCTGCATGGAGTATCCTGCCGCTTTTATCGGCTGGCTGATATCAAATCCCATACAGTTTCTTGTGGGATTTTCCACGATAAAATTCGTGGTGGAGGAGTTCGACACCCTCGCCGACTGGAATTTCAAGGAGCTTGCGTTCCTTTACGGAATGTCGGTGCTGACGCATGGATTATCGGTAATCTTCTTCACGAAGACATGGTTCATGGGCTGGGAGATAATCCACGGCGAGCTTGACAGAATGAGGCTCCGCCCGATGAATACGCTGTTTCAGTATCTTGCGGCAGACCTTAATTTCTACGGAATTACCGACCTGATCCCGGGAATCATCCTGTTCGTCTACGGCTGTATCTCGGTGGATTTTCAGTGGACGTTCTCGAATACGATATGCATGATATGCGCAATAATCGGCGGAACGCTTCTGCGAGGTGCGATATATCTCGCATTCGGCTCGACCACGTTCTGGACGAAAAGTCCGCTCCACGTTTCGGGATTTTTTCAGGAGCTGTTCAACCGCACGAATATGTATCCGCTGTCGATGTATCCGCGCGGAGTGCAGTTCGTATTCACATTCATCATGCCGATGAGCTGGGTGGCATTCTATCCCGCTTCGGAGTTCATGGGAAAGGACTCCATGCTGACCCTGCCGTATGGTATGGCGTTCATAACACTGGGCCTTGGCGTGGTGCTGTTCGTTATCGCCTGCAAGATATTCAATGCAGGCTTTGCGCAGTACGAGAGCGCAGGTTCGTAAGGCAATCTATGCAATCCTTATGCGGTGTTGCCTTAGTTTTTGAAAGGAAGGTATTTAATGCCTGTTATAGAAGTTAAAAATTTAAGCAAAAGATTTAAGACGGTCAAAAAGCAAAAGGGCTTAAAGGGCGCTGTGAAAGGTCTTTTCAAGCCCGAAAGAAAAATTGTGACCGCCGTTGACGATGTGAGCTTTTCCATCGAGCAGGGCGAGATAGTCGGCTACATAGGCCCGAACGGCGCAGGAAAAAGCACCACCGTAAAAATGATGTCGGGAATACTCCGCCCCACCTCGGGAGAGATACTCATAAACGGTATCTCACCCGTAAAGGACAGAAAGGCGGTAGTAAAGCACCTCGGCGTTGTGTTCGGGCAGAGGACACAGCTCTACTGGGACTTAAGGCTCGGTGAGAGCTTCGAGCTTCTCAAGCGTATCTATGACGTGCCCGATGAGGTCTACAACGAGAACATGGCGATGATGGACGAGATACTCGACCTTAAAAGCATCGTGGATACCCCTGTCCGTCAGCTTTCGCTGGGTCAGCGCATGAGGGGCGACCTTGCGGCGGCGATGCTCCATTCCCCCGATATCCTGTTCCTTGACGAGCCGACCATCGGTCTTGACGTGGACGCAAAGCACGCTATACGAAAGTTCATCAGACAGATAAACGAGACCCGCAAGACTACGATAATCCTCACCACGCATGATCTCGGGGATATTCAGGAGCTTTGCAAGCGCATCATCATAATCAACAAGGGCATAGTCATCGAGGACGGCTCCCTTGACGAGATAGCAGACCGCATT
>JAZSEG010000170.1:0-9438 GCA_045531575.1 Oscillospiraceae bacterium
GAGCAGATATCCTCCGGTATGGAGAACGTGAACTCCGCTATCCACAACACCTCCGCAACAGCGGAAGAAAGCGCCGCAGCAAGCGAGGAGCTTTCCGCGCTGGCAGTATCCCTCAGCGATACAGTCGCACGCTTCAGAACAGAATAACAGCTTAATTGCATACATACGGCGGGATAGAAATATCCCGCTGTTTTGTTATGCTTGCACAAAAATCCGACAAAATGCATATTATTTTCACAAAACTGTTGACGGAAGGCAGAAAAGTATGTTATACTATTATCAATATATAATGGGGTGGTATGGGTCACCCCTGAATAAGAAAGGTGATTATAATTATGAAGAAGATCATGAAGTCCATCGCTGCTCTCGCTATGACTGCAGCTATCTGCACAGCTTGTGCAAGCGGCGTAAAGCCCAACGAAGTATTCTCCGTTGCTGATCTCGACGGCAAGACCATCGGCGTACAGCTCGGAACAACAGGCGATATCTATTCCTCCGATATCGAGGGCGCTACCATCGACAGATACAAGACAGGCGCTGAGGCTGTTATGGCTCTGAAGCAGGGCAAGGTTGACGCTGTTATCATCGATAACGAGCCTGCTAAGGTGTTCGTTGAGAAGAACGAGGATCTGATGATCCTTGACGAGGAATTCGCTGTTGAGGAATACGCTATCGCTATCAAGAAGGGCAACACCGAGCTGACTACTGCTATCAACGGCGCTCTCGCTGAGCTGAAGGCTGAGGGTACTCTCGAGCTTATCCAGAAGAACTGGATCGGCGATGAGGCCGGTATGTATCCTTATGTTACTCCCGAGGGAACTGAGTATCCCAACGGCACACTGGTAATGGCTACAAACGCTGCATTCCCTCCCTATGAGTCCCTTGACGAGAACAACAACGTTATCGGCTTCGACGCTGACATGATGCGTGCAGTTTGCGACAAGCTAGGCTATGAGCTGAAGATCGAGAACATCGATTTCGATTCCATCATCGCTGCTGTTGACTCCGGCAAGGCTGACGTTGGCGCTGCAGGTATGACTGTTACTGAGGATCGTCTGAAGAACATCGACTTCTCCGACTCCTACACAACAGCTACTCAGGTAATCATCGTAAGAGCTGAATAATCAACAAATGGCAGTCCGCCGTGCCGAACAAATAATCGGTACGGCGGCTTTTTTATGAAAGGATAAGGAATGAAGGAATTGTTACTGGCTGCAGCGTCCACGGTGGAAACGACGCTTGAAACGCTCGAGACTACCGCAGCGACCGCCGAGGCAGCAGACAGCGGCTTTATCGGAGCGATAAAGAGCTTTTTCATCGAGTTCGGAAACGACTTCTACGACAACTTCATCGAGGCTGACCGCTATATGTTCCTTGTGAGAGGTCTCGGTAATACACTGCTCATCACCTTCTTCTCACTGGTGATCGGCATACTGCTCGGCTTCCTGGTGGCTGTGGTGCGCTCCACCCACGATAAAACAGGCAAGCTGAAGTTCCTGAACGTTATCTGCAAGATCTATCTGACCGTCATCCGCGGCACGCCTGTTGTAGTTCAGCTGCTGATAATCTACTTCGTCATCTTCGCTTCGGTGGATATAGACAAGGTGTTCGTGGCGGTGCTGGCGTTCGGTCTGAACTCAGGTGCTTACGTTGCAGAGATCGTGCGTTCGGGTATCATGTCCATCGATAACGGACAGTTCGAGGCGGGTGCAAGTCTCGGTCTCTCCTATACGCAGACCATGATAAGCATAATCATCCCTCAGGCGTTCAAGAACATCCTCCCTGCCCTTGCGAACGAGTTCATCGTGCTGCTGAAGGAGACCTCCGTTTCCGGCTACATAGCTATCGCTGACCTCACAAAGGGCGGAGATACCATCCGCTCCCAGACCTATGAGCCGCTGCTGCCTCTTATTGCAGTTGCGCTCATCTACCTTGCAATGGTAATGGTGCTTTCGCATCTTGTAACTCTTCTTGAAAGGAGGCTGGCTAAGAATGATAAGCGTTAAGGCTCTGAACAAGTCCTTCGGCGATCTGCATATCCTGAAGGATATCGATGAGGAGATAAAGAAGGGCGAGAAGGTCGTTATCGTTGGACCCTCAGGCTCAGGTAAGAGTACATTCCTGCGCTGCCTCAATCTGCTGGAAACTCCTACATCGGGCGAGATACTGTTCGATGGTGTGGACATCACCAAAGCCTCCACAAAGGATGTATGCCGCCTCAGACAGAAGATGGGCATGGTGTTCCAGCACTTCCACCTCTTCCCTCACCTGACGATAAAGAAGAACATCACGCTGGCGCCCGTGAAGCTGAAGCTGATGTCTCAGGAGATGGCTGACAGCGTTGCGGAGGATCTGCTGAAAAAGGTAGGTCTTTCGGACAAGGCTGACGCTTACCCCAACCAGCTTTCAGGTGGACAGAAGCAGCGTATCGCTATTGCGAGAGCGCTTGCAATGAACCCTGAAGTAATGCTGTTCGACGAGCCTACCTCCGCCCTTGACCCCGAGATGGTCGGCGAGGTTCTCAACCTCATGAAGCAGCTTGCTGAGGACGGCATGACAATGGTTGTGGTTACTCACGAGATGGGCTTCGCAAAGGAAGTGGCTTCCCGTGTAATGTTCATGGACGACGGCAGGATAGTGGAGAGCGCTCCCCCTGAGGAGTTCTTCGCAAACCCGAAGAATCCCAGACTCTGCGAGTTCCTTTCAAAGGTACTGTAATAATAAAACAGCTCCCGATGTGGGAGCTGTTTTTGATAGATCGGTATTTACCATGCCCTTTGCGATGTGGCTTAGCCGCCGTTTAGACGATATGTAGTCGCAAGGTAGGGGTCAAACCTACGGTTTACCCCTGTGACCCCTATCCCTTAGTTCCGCATAACGCTGCGCTATGCGGCGATTTTTCAGGATAGGTTTACCGTGTCTGATGGTTGTATTTAATTAGTCGGCACTTCGTACCTCGCCTTTAAACTCCGTGCATGAGATTGACCTATCTAAGCGCAGGCGCCAGCCGCAGAGCTTGCATCGTTGCCTGTAATAAATCTGTGAAAAGCACATTAAACCATCTTAATTAGTTGTCGTTCATCCGCTGTATTGCAACAGTTAAAATATATCACAAGTTAATTAAAAGCCACGTCAAAAGCTATGCGGCTGGCGCTTACGCATAGATAAGTCAATTTGCACCATGAAAATAGTAGGCGAGTTCCAAAGCGCAATATAATTAAAAGCTACAAACATACACGATAAACCCGTCCTGAAATATCGCCGCATAGCGAAGCGGCATGCGGAACTAAGGGATAGGGGTAGTAGGGGTAAACCGTAGGTTTGACCCCTACCCTTGCGACTACTACTCGTCTAAACGGCGGTAACGCCACACCGCAAACAACCCGATAAATCGGAATTTGCCAGCGACGCAGTGACGCTACGCTTACACTGCTTACGCGGGGCGCAAACTCCATTTCGCATTCCCCTAATGGGAATGCGATTTTGCTGCGCAAAACCATTACGTTTGCTACTGATCTACTTTTAAAATGCGCATTGATCCGTAGGGGCGGCAATCTGCCGCCCGTGCGACAAAACAATTTATTACAACATTATAATTTATAGCATCCTCGGGCGGCAGACACGATGTCTGCGCAGTTGCCCTAAAAGGCGGCACAGATGCCGCTATAACAGGGCAACGGGCGGCAGGTTGCGCCCCTACGGTCATACAACAATTATTTTGCACCGTCAAATTCCGATTTGCAGACATGGATATGATATAAACGGCAAATTTGTGATATAATTATGGTGATATTAATGTTAAAATCATATCAACAGGAAAAAACAGACAAACGGAGGTAATCGCCATGAGACATTTCAATAGATTTATCCCTGTATTGCTTGCAGCGGCGCTGCTGACAGGATGCGCAGCAAAGGAAGTACCGTCTGCACCGCAGAGCGAGGAAAGCACCACAGCCGCTACCACAACGGCAGCTGAAGCCGCTCCCGAGGCTGAAACAGCGGAAGCAGAGCCTGAGGAGATCATCCCCGAGGGTCACGCATACGCACAGTTCAAAAAAGGTATGCCCGAGGGCTGGGAATGCGCCGACGGCTGGACAAACGGCAGCATGTTCAATGTGACATGGCGTAAGAAAAACGTCACCTTCGAGAACGAGAGGATGCAGCTCATCATCAACAACGATCTGACGCCGCAGCTCGGCATTCCGTACGCAGGCGGCGAGTTCCGCAGCAGGGAGTTCTACAGCTACGGCAGATACGAGGTCCGCATGAAGCCGATAAAGAACGACGGCGTGGTATCATCCTTCTTCACCTACACAGGTCCCACTGACAACAACCCCTGGGATGAGATAGATATCGAGTTCCTCGGCAAGGATACCACCATCGTGCAGTTCAATTACTTCACCGACAGCCGTGGCGGCCATGAATACATCCATGAGCTGGGCTTTGACGCAGCGGAGGATTTCCACACCTACGCCTTCGAGTGGCACGAGGATAAGATTGTGTGGTTCGTTGACGGCACAGAGGTATATACAGCCACCGACAGCATCCCCGTAACACCCTCAAAGATCATGATGAATGCATGGTGCGGCGAGGGCGTGGACGGCTGGCTGAATGCCTTTGACGACACGAACATGCCCCTCACCGCCGAATATGAGTGGGTGAGATTTACCCCCTTCGGGTAATAAGCAGAAGTCCGCAGCTCACCCCTGCGGACTGCATTGCAATTTTGCACATTATATCAAAACATGTTGAAAAAACCATCGTGATATAGTAAAATAAAAGCAAGAGGTGATGATATGGATATACAGAAAAAGCTATCCCATGTGGAGTTCCTTAACAGGGAATACAATGTTTCGCACCTTTCCTATGAACGAGAAATGGCATTCTTCCAGAGCATCAAGGATGGCAAGCCCGATGAGGCAAAGCGCCTTTTCAAGCCCTTTAATGGCGAGGATATGGGCAAGCTCAGCGAGGACAGCCTGCGCAACCTGAAATATCACCTGATAATCACCGTGGCTTTCATCACAAGATACTGCATCGAGGGCGGCATGGAGATGGAGACCGCCTATAATCTCAGCGATATCTACATCCGCAGCATTGACAAATGCCGCAGCGAGGAGGAGATAAGCCTCCTGCACCGTGAGGTGGTGGATGATTACGCACAGCGCATGCAGCTGATACGCAGGCAGAACCGCTATCCCAGAGCCATCACCGTCTGCCTTGATTATATCTACGATAATCTGCATACGAAGATCACTCTTGACAAGCTTGCGGATATCACATCGCTGAGTCCCGCATATCTTTCCAAGCTGTTCCACAAAGAGGTGGGGATGACGGTATCCTCATACATAACCAAAAAGCGCATAGAGGCTGCGGAAAATATGCTGAGGTTCTCGGAATACACCTGCCTTGAGATATCGGATTACCTCTGCTTCAGCTCGGAGAGCCACTTCATTCAGGTGTTCCGCAAGCACACGGGCTATACGCCGAAGAACTACCGTGAGCAGTTTTTCCGCACACGGAAGCCTGACGCTTTCCGTTGATCTTTAAAAGACTGAACTCCCCCGATATCGGGGGAGTTCTTCTGCTTAGGGAGATACACATGAAGTTATCGGATATTACTTTCTTTTTCTGCTGAGCAGCATAGCGCCAGCAGCGGCGGAAGCTATGGCAGCAGTAGCGGCGATGCCCTCAACGCCTGTGTCGGGGTTGCCCTTGTTGCCCTCTGTGGGAGCGGCTGTGTCAACAACGGGAGCTTCAGCAGCGGGAGCCTCATCGGATACTGTCAGAGTCTCCAGTGTGATGCCGTGGCCCATGAATGCGAGACCTGCGATCTCCACATGCTCAGCGTGAGCCTCGGGAATGGTGAAGGTGATGGATGTTCCCTCGGGGTCAACATCGTATGCGCTGCCGTCAGCTGTGGGGGTAAGCTCTGCGATGCCGTCTACCAGAGGCCAGCCGGAGTCGTTGATCATGGGCTTGATGCACCAGTAGTTGTGGCCTTCCATGTCTGCGAGAGACTGGTCAGCGGTGTAGGTAACTGTGATGTATAAGCCGCCGTCCTTTGCGCCGATGAATTCTGTGCCGGGAACGGTCTTGCTTGCGCTCCAGAAGATGTTCAGATCGGTGTTGAGATCGTAAGCGGAAGCTGCAACTGCGAGGAGAGAAGCTGCGCAGAGGGAAGCTGCGATGCCTGTAAAGAGCTTTCTGAGTTTCATATCGTTATGTCCTTTCACGTTGTTTCGGGATCGTTTATCCCTTTCGGTAGTTTTATGATATCAGATATTTGTGCATGATTATATCATTTACTTGCGATTTTTGTTATCTGTTTTGGCGTAGTTTTGTTCAAAATGCATGTAAACGATTTATCTGTGATATACGTTATTTATATAGTTTGACAGCTTTTTTGTAACCTAAAAACCTAATAGGCAAAAATCCTGACAATAACAGCAAACGGATGATATTATCACATCCTTGTTTGGTGTATCATTTAATTACACAAAGCGAACACTTACGAAAGGACGGATTAAGATATGAAAACAATCAAGAAGATAACAGCTGCGGCACTGGCACTGGCTTGCGTAATGACCGCAACCGCCTGCGATGAGAGCGCACCTGCAGGAAGCAGCGCTCCCACAAGCACATCGGGCGCACCCACCACCTCCGCAAAGACCACCAAGGCTACCATGAACGAAGAGGACGCCTCAAAGGTCGCAGAGATCGACATCGGCGCAGAGAAGCTGGAGAACGGCACTGTAAAGTTCCTCTCCTCCTGGGATATCAACCCCACCGAGGGCAATCCCGTTCCCGTTTCACTGGAGATGTTCCAGACCCAGTACGGCGGCAGCATCGAGCTTGTCTACACCACATGGGATGAGCGCTACACAAAGCTTGCTACTCTGGTGCAGGCGGATGATTCCCCCGATATGTTCAGCGCAGCGGATATGGACGTTTTCCCGAAGGGCGCAATAAACGGCATGTTCCAGCCTCTGGATGCTTATGTGGACTTTGATTCCGAGCTGTGGGCGCCCATGAAGGCTGTAAACGATCAGTTTGCGTTCCAGGGCAAGCATTATGTGGGAGCCTACAACACCGATTCCCAGTGCGTTATGTTCTATAACAAGAACACCATCGCTGAGAACGGACTGCCCGATCCCGTTGAGCTGTTTGAAGCAGGCAACTGGACTTGGGACACCTTCTGGGACATGATGATGCAGTTCTGCGACAGGGATCAGGGCAAGTTCGCAGTGGACGGCTGGTGGTTCGAGGGCGCATTCTCCCTCACGACAGGCGTTCCCTACATCGGCATGAGCGACGGTCAGATCGTGCATAATCTCGATAACGGCACCATCGAAAGAGCGCAGGAATTCATGTACAACATGAAGAAGAACGATCTCCCTTTCCCCAAGGCAGAGAACTCCTGGCAGATCATGCCCTCCAACATCGGAGCAGGCAAGACGCTGTTCTATCCCATCGGCACTTACGCACTCTATCCTTATAACAACATCATTCAGGAATTCGGCGACATGGAGGATGTAATGTTCGTTCCCATGCCCAAGTGTCCGTATACCGAGGAATACTATCTGCCCTCCATCGTTGAAGGCTTCTCCCTGTGCATGGGCGCAAAGAATCCCGAGGGCGTAGGAGCGTATCTCAACTGCTGCATGGCGAGCCGTGACAGCGAGATCGCCAAGGAGATCGGCATGAAGCAGGCGTTCGAGGAGCATGGCTGGACTCAGGAGCAGTACGATATGTACGAGACCGTAAGAGATCTGACCGCTCAGGCACCTGTTATTGAGATGTACAACGCAGTAAACGACATGGTTGCAGGCTACATCAACAATCCCATGAAGGAAGGCTACAACAATGGTGTTTCCTGGACTCAGACAAAGGAGACCATCCGTGCAGCGGTTCAGGGCGAGCTTGACGCAGCGAATGCAAAGCTTGCTGAATAACAGGATAAACTTCACGATCTTTCGCGCGAAGCGCGAATTGGTTTAGGTCCAGCCTTTTTAAAGGCTGGTGGGGTTTGGGGCAAAGCCCCAAAACTCAGCGCAGAGCGCTGTATAATGCCATTTAGGCGCTAAAGGGGTTTGGGGGAAAACAAGAGTTTTCCCCCAACATTTTTTGATGGCTCAATGCCATCAGAAAATGAAGCGTCACCCTTCATACAGATCATGAGGGTAAAGTTATTCGTTCCAGTTTAATTATGCAATATTAATTGACATCCATTTCTTTTTGATATATAATTAAAACATGGTCATACAGGGCAGTTTATACGCTGCCGCATCATTATATATTTCAGGAAAGGAAGTACCGTAAATGAGCAACACAAACCCAAAATACGAAGCGCTGCTGACTCCTTGGAAGATCGGCAACGTAGAGATCAAGAACCGCATCGTAATGTGTCCTATGGGCGGCACGTCGCTGTTCGGCTGGTTCGAGCTTACAGGCTGTCACTTTGATAAGGAGGCTGCGAAGCTTTTCCTTGAAAGAGCAAACAACAATGTAGGTCTTATCATTCCGGGAATCGCTCCTTTGCGAGATACCTTCTGGGGCAAGTGGCTGTGGCAGAATCCGAAGATGTTCAAGGAACTCAAAGAGTTCATGGATGAGATACATAAAACAGGCGCAAAGCTGTTCATCCAGCTCACCGCAGGCATGGGCCGCTCCTGGGCGATAACCGAGCTTGTCGCACCGCTGCACAAGAACAAATTCACCCGTGCCATCATCAAGCCGATAATCGACACCTCCCACGAGCTTGCATGCCCCAGTCCGCAGAAGGCACGCTGGGCGCACGACATCGAATGCCCCGAAATGACAAAGGAGCAGATCCACGAGATAATCGAAGCCTTTGCCAAGACCGCAAAGCTCTGCAAGGAAGCAGGCGTTGACGGCGTTGAAGTCCACGCTGTTCATGAGGGCTATCTGCTGGATCAGTTCGCCATCGAGTTCTTCAACAAGCGCACCGATGAATACGGCGGCAGCTTTGAAAACCGCTATCGCTTTGCGGCAGAGGTCGTAAAGGCGATAAAGGAAGCCTGCGGCAAGGATTATCCCGTATCTCTCCGTTATTCCGTTGAATCCAAGATGAAGGGCTGCTGCGAGGGCGCTATGCCAGGCGAGGATTACACCGAGGTCGGAAGAAATATGGAGGAATCCGAAAAGGCTGCAAAGTACCTGCAGGACGCAGGCTATGATATGCTGAATGCCGATAACGGCACATACGATTCCTGGTACTGGGCGCATCCTCCGATGTATATGCCTGAAAACTGCAACCTCGAGGATGTGGCACACATAAAGAAGTTCGTTGATATTCCCGTTGTATGTGCGGGAAGAATGGATATGGAGGTCGGCGCAAAGGCGGTTGCCGACGGCAGGATAGACGCAGTGGGCGTTGCACGTCAGTTCCTTGTGGATCCCGAGTGGGTAACAAAG
>JAZSEG010000246.1:0-9084 GCA_045531575.1 Oscillospiraceae bacterium
CATCCATAGTCATGGCAAGCGTTTTGGTGGGGGCGGCGGCAGTGCAGCTCGGGTACAGCTTCAGCACCACGGCTTCGGCATAAGGCGACCACACTGCAAAATCCGTTCTTTTCTTTGAATACGCCACACCCAGCCTGCAGCTGCAGCCGTATTTTCTGTCTGTTTCCCTGAAGTCTGTTTGCATGACCGCACCTCTTTTCTGTGTTTATTGTAACACATTATCCGTTTCGGTGCAAGTGCGGAAAGCTTCAAGCGCCTCCCTGAGCGAGCTTTCTGTGACTCCGCCCCTTGTAAGAACATCACACAACTTAGATGCTGCGCTGCGATATGCAGCAAGCTCCTTCACAGGAAGCAGCGGCTGAGAATACTCCAGCTGCCGCAGCAACGCTGCTATCTCGGGGTGCTCCTTACCGAGCTTATTGTCGCTGCACAAGGATATCATAACAGGCGCTGCACTGTGCTCCTGAAGACGCATCCGCTGCCCCTCCTCACCTGCTATCCACTCAGCGAAAGCCACCGCATCCTCGGGATGCTCAGAGACTGCGCAGGCACCCACGGCAGTGTAAACCGCAAAGCTGCCCATCTGCGCACTGCTCCCATCCGAAAAGGTCAGCACGGGCAGCTTAGCTGTGCCGTATCGTCTGCCGAGGGTGCTTTTCAGCTCCTCACAAATATCGGTGCCTGCTATGGCAGCCGCTATGCTGCCATCCACGAAGCCCGCCTTTATTTCAGCGCTGTCATACTGCACGGCACACCTGCCGCATTCCGTAAGCGCCGCCATGTATTCACCTGCAAGAAATCCCCTCTCCGTGCAGCATTCCTCAGGGACATCACAGCCTGCCGCCAGAAAGAACGCCCCCTGATAAACTCCGTCGTCCAGTGCCACAGCAAGGCTGTACTGCGTTTCGTCAAGCTTTTTCGACATCATTTTATTGAGATCATCCACCTCGTTGTCTGCGAATTTCGAGCGATCGTAGTACAGAAAATACGTCTCAGCCGAAAACGGAAAACCGTACTGACTGCCATCAAGTGACACCGCATCCTTTGCCGCTGAAATGCGCTCCGCCTTATCCTCCACCTGCAGTAAAATGCCGCTCTCCGCAAGCTCTTTTGTCATGTCAGAGGTGAAATACAGTACGTCCGCAGTTATCCCGCCGCTCAGCAGCGCCGAGATATCCTTCGGCGGCTCGTCAAGCGAGAATGCATAGTCCTTTTCGGGGTACTCCTCCGAAAAGCCGCCGCACAGCTCCGTCACGATGTCCCAGTCCTCTTTATCGCACAGGATATTCAGAACCACCGTTTCTCGCTCCCCCTGAACAACAGGCGGCGCATTATCACAGCCGCACAGAAGCACTACTGCAAGCATCACAAGACATATTCTCTTAGCCATAACATCACCCTTTCAGCAATATTGTGGCAGACGCACCCCCGATTATACGCAAAAAGACCGCCCTGAAAGAGCGGTCTTTTATCAGTCAAGTGATTGTCAGTTGTACTGATACTGCTGATTGATATTGGTGTAGATCTTGAAATCGTCAGCGGAGATTTCCTTGCCGTTCAGCTCGAACAGCTCAGATACTGTAACGAACTTGTAGCCCTGTGCCAGCATCTCGGGGATGATGGTATCAAGAGCCTCAACGGTCATGTGGTTGCCCTCGGCATCGTGAAGCAGGATGATATCGCCCTCCTTCACCTGACGCAGGATGCTCATTGCACGGCGGTCTGCAGGGTTGTTGTCCATCCAGTCGTTGCAGCCAATGCCTGCGATAAAGGGAACATCAATGTTATCCAGCATATCCTGACTTACTGAGATATAAGGAGGACGGAAGAACTTAGAACGCTCGCCTGTGATCTCGAATATCTTATCGTCGGTATAAGTGAACTCCTCGATGATCTCGTCAACGGTCATCTGGTTCATGTAGGGGTGGGACTTGGAGTGGTTGTTGATCTCACAGCCCATGTCATACGCACGCTTTACCACCTCTGCGGATGCGTCGTTAATGTTGTTGCCGATAAGGAAGAAGGATGCGATGATATCGTACTTCTCCAGCACATCCAGTACCTGTGCGGTAGTTGTGGTGTTAGGACCGTCATCGAATGTGAGTGCTACATATTTAACTTCCACGGGTGCTTCCTCCTGTTCTGCGGTAGCGGTAGTAGTTGCCGCTGTGGTGGTCTCTGCGGTGGTAACGGCAGGCTCTGTTGCAGTAGTTGTTGTGGCTGCTGTTGTTGCCTCGGGAGCCTCCTCGGTAGGCTGTACCTCCTCGGGTGCTTCCTCTGTCTGCACAAGAATATCCTGCGCTGTGGTCTGCTCCTGTGTAAATTCGGGCAGTTTCTCTTCCGAAGCCGCTGTCATTGTAGTTGTTGCGGCAGTGTCTTCAGTCTCCACACTCTCAACAGCAGCGGATGTTGTAGTAGCCTCTGCGGTAGCATCAGCAACGCTGCCCTCGGATACTGTATCACCTGCGCAACCTGCCAGCATTGATGCTGCCAGAACAACTGCGAGTATCTTTCCTATATACTTCTTCATGATTTCCTCTCTTATGTATGGGGCGGGATGTTTCCACCCCGCCGCCGATATTACTTAACTACGATATTTACAAGCTTATTGGGAACTGCGATCTTCTTCACGATGGTCTTGCCGTCGGTCAGCTTCTGTACCTCAGGCAGCTCGAATGCCATCTTCTCCAGAGCCTCTCTGTCGGAGTTCACGGCTGCATCAAAGCGGGCCTTTACCTTGCCGTTGATCTGAACAACGATCTCAACAGTGTTGTCGATGCACTGAGCCTCGTCGTACTCTACCCACTTCTGCTCGTTCAGCACGCCGCCGAAGCCCATTACCTCGAACAGCTCCTCTGTGATGTGGGGAGCAAAGGGGTTCAGCATTATGAGCAGATCACGGTACTCAGCCTTTGTAACTGCGCCTGCCTCGTCGATCTGATTCAGCAGACCCATCATAGCTGCGATAGCTGTGTTGAAACGCAGGTTCTCGATATCCTCGGATACCTTCTTGATGGTCTTGTGCATGGAGGAGCGGAGCTTGTCGCTGTAAGCGTCGCCGTCCACTACCTTCTCCTGCAGCTTCCATACTCTGTCAAGGATGCGCTTGCAGCCCTTCATGCTGCTCTCGCTCCAGGGAGCTGCCTGCTCGTAATCGCCCATGAACAGAACGTACAGACGGAGAGTATCCGCACCATACTCTGCAACAACGTCGTTAGGGTCAACAACGTTTCCTCTGGACTTACTCATCTTCTGTCCGTCAGGACCGAGGATAAGACCCTGAGCGGTTCTCTTAGCATAAGGCTCGGATGTGGTCACCTCGCCGATATCGTACAGGAACTTGTGCCAGAAACGGCTGTAGATCAGGTGACGTGTAACGTGCTCCATACCGCCGTTGTACCAGTCAACGGGCATCCAGTAGTCAAGAGCGTCCTTGGAAGCCAGACACTCGGGATTCTTGTTGTCGCAGTAGCGCAGGAAGTACCAGGAGGAGCCTGCCCACTGGGGCATCGTATCGGTCTCACGTCTTGCGTCCTTGCCGCACTTGGGGCACTTGCAGTTTACGAAGCTCTCGATCTTAGCGAGAGGAGACTCACCGTCAGAGCCGGGCTGGAAGTTATCAACAGGGGGCAGTCTGAGAGGCAGCTCCTCGTAAGGAACAGCCACCATGCCGCAGTCTGCACAGTGTACGATCGGGATAGGCTCGCCCCAGTATCTCTGGCGGTTGAATGCCCAGTCCTTCATCTTGAACTGTACGCCCTTCTCACCAATGCCCTTTTCACCGAGGAATGCGAGCATCTTCTCGATAGCGTCCTTCTTGTTTGTGATGCCGTTCAGGATACCGCTGTTTACCATCTCGCCGTCGCCTGTGTATGCCTCAACAGCGATATCGCCGCCCTTGATGACCTCGATGATGTCGATACCGAACTTCTTTGCGAAGTCGTAGTCACGGGTATCGTGCGCAGGAACAGCCATGATAGCGCCTGTGCCGTAACCCATCATTACATAGTCAGCAACGTAGATGGGGATCTCCTTCTCAGTGATGGGGTTGATAGCTGTCAGACCCTCGATCTTCACGCCTGTCTTGTCCTTAACGAGCTGTGTACGCTCAAACTCGGACTTCTTAGCACACTCTGCCTTGTATGCGTCCAGAGCGTCGATGTTTGCGATGGATGCTCTGTATTTCTCGATGATGGGATGCTCGGGAGCGATTACCATGAAAGTAACGCCGTAGAGAGTATCGGGACGTGTGGTGTAAATGCGCAGCTGCTCGTCCTGCTCCTTGATGGAGAAGTTCACGAACGCACCTGTGGACTTGCCGATCCAGTTCTCCTGCTGGAGACGGATGTTGGGCAGGTAATCCACCTCATCCAGGCCCTGCAGCAGCTTGTCTGCATACTCTGTAATGCGGAGATACCATACCTCCTTGTCCTTCTGCACGATATCGCTGTGGCAGATATCGCACTTGCCGCCCTGAGAGTCCTCATTGGAGAGAACTACCTTACAGCTGGGGCAGTAGTTAACAAGAGTCTTGTCACGGAAAACAAGGCCGTTCTCGAACATCTTCAGGAATATCCACTGAGTCCACTTGTAGTAGTCCTCCTCAGTGGTGTCAACAACTCTGTCCCAGTCGAAGGAGAAGCCTACACGCTTCAGCTGCTGTGTGAACTTTGCGATGTTGTTGTCTGTTACCTGTCTGGGGTGAACGCCTGTCTTGATAGCGGTGTTCTCTGTGGGCAGACCGTAAGCGTCAAAGCCGATGGGGAACAGTACATTGTAACCCTGCAGTCTGCGCTTTCTGCTTACTACCTCCAGACCGCTGTAAGCCTTGATATGGCCAACGTGCATGCCTGCACCGGAGGGATAGGGGAACTCGACCAGAGCATAGAACTTCTCCTTGCTGCGGTCATCCGTAGCCTTGAAGGTGCCGTTGTCGTCCCAGTATTTCTGCCACTTGCTTTCAATGGCACTGAAATCGTACTTCATTGTTTTGTCGTCCTTTCGGTATAAATATTATTCCAACTATATATTATACTACAAACAAGCCCTGTTGTCAACATTTAATAAGGAAATAAGACGCCAGAAGCAGCGCCATAACAGTCATTATCTGTTGTGGCAGTGAATAAAATATACAGATATCGCATGTCATGATTTATGCAAAGTTGACCATATTTCACCGATTTAGCACACTGATTTAACTAAAATTCTGAAATTTCCTGCAGATATTGACAAAAAACTTTAAAAGTATTATAATAAAAGTACCCTAACTAAACTTTTATGAAAGGTTGTAATCAATATGAAATTCTGTTCTAAATGTGGTTCCCAGTGTGAAGATTTCGTAGCTGCATGTCCTGCCTGCGGCAATGCATTCGCAAGCGCTCCTGTAGCTCCCGCTCAGGCTCCTGTAGCAGGTCAGGCTCCTATGGGTATGCCCGCACAGGCTCCTGTAATGGCTCCTCAGGCTCCCATGATGGCTCAGCCTGTAATGGTAGCTGCTAACCCCTTTGATCACACCGCTGAGTTTGATACAAAGGATATTTCCGATAACAAGGTATATGCAATGCTCTGCTATATCTTCGGTCTGATCGGCGTTATCGTTGCTGCTATCTGCGCAAAGGAATCCCCCTATGTTAAGTTCCATATGACATGGGCTCTCAGATCCTCCATTGTTATGGTTCTCTGCGAACTGCTCATGATCGTTCCCTTCCTCGGCTGGTTCGCAGCTCCTATCTGCATGATCATCATTCTGGTTCTGCAGATCATTGCATTCTTCCAGGTTTGCGGCGGCAAGGCAAAGGAAATGGCTATCATCAGAAGCTTTGGTTTCCTGAAGTAATTTTTAATTACATAGCAAAAGCTCAGCTTTACAGCTGAGCTTTTTTGTTTATCAGAAAAATGTGAGCTGCTGAGGCTGCTCCTCTTTTGGCTGTGCATTTTCAAGCGGCATGGGATTCTCCACGAGTATCTCGCAGCGCTCGTTCATTACAGGGCACGCCCAGCGCACTGCATTAGTGATGATACGCTGCACGTTCTTGTTATAGAACGTGGGATACTCCTCGTGACCCGGCTGGAAGTAGAATATGCGACCGTTTCCTCTGCGATAGGTAACGCCGCTGCGGAATACCTCTCCGCCCGCAAACCAGCCGATGAACAGCGTTTCGTCAGGCTCAGGGATATCGAAAGGCTCGCCGTACATCTCCTCCACAGGCAGCTCAAACTGCTGCGGAACACCCTTAGCTATCGGGTGCGACGGACATGCGCACCAGATCCTTTCACGGTCGTCATGGCGCCATTTCAGGTTGAGCGTCGTTCCCATCAGCTTCTTCATCACCTTGCTGTGATGTGCGGAGTGAAGTCCGATGAAGCCCATTCCGCTGCGCACATGGCGGCAGACACGCTCCACGATCTCGTCCTTGACCTCCTCATGCACCCAGTGTCCCCACCAGATCAGCACGTCAGTATCCGCAAGGACTTCCTCGGTAAGACCATGCTCGGGATCGAAAAGAGTTGCGGTGCGCACTGTGATATCCTCGTTGCTGCCCAGGAACTCGGCAATGCAGCCGTGTATTCCATTCGGATATATCTCTGCCACCTCAGCCTGGTGAGTTTCATGCATATATTCGTTCCATACCGTTACCTTTATCATGCCGTTTCCTCCATAAAACTGCGGAGCTTGTCCGCAGATGATTTCATGTAGCTTGTCTGATCCACTGCGCCGAAATGCTCGATGGCAAGCACTCCGTTATAGCCTTCTGAGATCAGCTGCCGCACGAGTGCTTCCATTCCGATGACGCCGTCTCCTACGATAGCAGGATACATCACCGCCCCCGAAAGGTCAGCCTTGCCGTTTGAGCCATCAGCGGATGAAGCAGCGACATCATAGCTTCTGTCCTTGCAGTGGACGTGCGCAACATACTGCTTCAGCATGCTGTAGGCCTCGGCTGCGTCCTCCAGACAGTAGCGGAAATTTCCCGTATCGAAGGTATAGCGAAGATCAGGCACATTCTCCAACAGATATTTCAGCCACTCCATACGGCAGCAGGGCGACTTGATATCATCGAAATCCTCCACCGTTACAGTAACGCCATATTCCGCCGCTGCCCTGCACATAGCCGAGATACCCTCCGCAAAGCGTGGTAGATCTTTTTCGGGCTGCTCCGAAAATCCCGGGATACACAGCACCTTTTTGCAGCCGTAATATACTGCGGTCTCAAACAGGCGGCGATATTTTTCTTCCGATTCGGCAGCGTCTGCGTTCAGGAAGTCAAAATGCTCGTATATGCAGGAAACTCCCATTCCGCAGCGGTCAAAAAGCTGCTTCATATCCCTGTCGAAGAGCCGCCAATGATCGCACTCCAGATAGTCTATACTGAAAGACTTCGCCGTTCTCAGTGCCTGCTCAAGTGTGATGCTGCGCTGTTCTGCGGCTTCGTATATATGCTCAAGAAAAACAGAAATATCGTTCATAAAAACACCTCTTTTTTATTGTAGCATATCAGCGCTGTGTTTTCAAGCGATTCTTGACAAATACTCTGCGGTAAGCTATACTAAAATAAATATCTCAGGAGGTTTTCTATGACGGATTATCAGATATTCAAGGCTTGTTTTCCCGAGCTTATCATAGATGAAACGAATTTCTCCCGTCTTGCCTGCGGCGGGGATGTACATATATTCCGTGAGGATGGCGGCTTCGCTTCCGTGCGGAATGACCATATTGAACTGCTCTGCGTTGCTCCCGTATATCAGGGCAGAGGTGTCGGCACAAAGCTGCTGAAGCAGTGCGAGGAGCACATCTGCACACAGCACGATACAGTGCATCTTTCGGGAAACATGCTCCCCGGGATAGCCGAGGGCAGTGAGGAATTCTTCCGCAGGAACGGTTATGACATCGGCGGTCTGTTCAATGAGATGTCGCTGGAGCTTGCGGATCTCACAGTTCCACAGTATGATTCCCCCGAAGGCGCAAAGTTCTGCTTCTATGACGGAGATATCACAGCAATGCGCAGCGCTGTTGCAGAGGTTGACGATGAATGGGTGCAGTATTTCGACGAGGACGGGCTGTTCTTTGTCTGCATGATGAACGGCGAGATAGCTTCCTTCTGCATCGTCGGCGAGGATGAATGCTGCCTGCTGTCGGACGGAAAGCGTATCGGCAGCGTAGGCTGTGTGGGTACAGTGCCTAAGTTCCGCAGAAACGGAATAGGTCTGCACATGGTTGCACTGGCATCCGAGCATCTGAAAAGCATCGGCTGCGACAGGGTATTCATCCACTACACACATCTCGATAAATGGTACGGCAAGCTGGGCGCAGAGACCTTCCTGCGTTTCCTGACAGCGGAAAAGGCGGTGTGATTATGGATGATATCCTCATTATAGTGCTTGCTGTGCTGGCGGTGATATCCGCTGCGGTCATCATCGTTACAATGCTCGCGCGCCGCAAAAAAGAACCTCCCACCGAAGAGGAATACGACAGCGCATATTTTACCTCTCAGCTTGTGGAAATGCTGGACACCATCAGCCGTGCAACGCTTGAACGTGACTGCGCCGAGTTCACCGAGATGCTGTATGAGCAGGCACGCTTCTGCGAACCATCGGATAAGCCTGAGCTTCGTCCGCTGGAGCTTGAGATACTGGAAAGCATCTGCCGCATACGCCCCGATGACAGCGATCAGGTCATCACCGAAAAATGCACCGAGATATCAAAGCTTATGGAGCAGAGACAATCCCTGCTTTACGATGAAAATGATACTCTTTATACATAAAATATCTGTGCAGCCTAAAGGGCGGCAAACATAAAGAAATAAATCCAGAGAAGAAAGCAGTCTTCTCTGGATTTTATTTTATATTCAGTTGAACAAATTGGAATTTATCTGTTAAAGCAAATTCCGATTTTCTATTCCTTATAAATTGGATCGATCATTACAACTTATTCCTCTATTCTATCAAGAAAATCTCTGATAATATCTGCCACATCTTCTGGACGCTGGTCATAAATGCAGTGGATTCCTGGCAGCAACACCAGCTCGCAATTTCCCATTTTATCAAGATATGGCTGGAGCTCGGTATCACGGAGTTTTTGAAGAT
>JAZSEG010000076.1:0-8854 GCA_045531575.1 Oscillospiraceae bacterium
AATGATATGAAGATCGTTTTCATGGGAACGCCCGTGTTCTCCCTTGCCTGCCTTGAGTCGCTTATTGAAGCAGGACACGAGGTGGCTGCGGTATTCACCCAGCCTGACAGACCAAAGAACCGTGGCAAGCAGATCCAGATGACTCCCGTTAAGGAATGCGCACTGAAGCACGATATCCCCGTATATCAGCCGATGAGCCTCAGAAAGGGCGAGGACGCAGAGACCTCTATGCAGGTACTGAGAGATATCGCTCCCGAGTGCATCGTTGTTGTGGCATACGGACAGATACTCCCCAAAGAGGTGCTTGACCTGCCGAAGCATGGCTGCATAAACGTACACGCATCGCTGCTGCCCATGTACAGAGGCGCAGCGCCCATCCAGCGTGTTATAGAGGACGGACAGACCGTCAGTGGCGTTACCACCATGTATATGGCGGAGGGTCTCGATACAGGCGATATGATACTGAAAGAGGAAGTGCAGATACCCGAGGATATGACGGGCTCGCAGCTTCATGACGCACTCTCTGCCTGCGGCGCTTCTCTTATCGTAAAGACGCTTGATGCACTGGCAGACGGCACGGCGGTACGCATCCCTCAGGAGGGCGAGACCTGCTACGCTAAGATGATAACCAAGGAAGAGCTGAAGCTCGATTTCACAAAGCCTGCAAAGCAGGTGTACGACCTTATCAGAGCAATGTCTGATGCTCCCTGTGCATTTACAATGCTTGAGGGCAAGCGCATGAAGGTGTATATGTCCCGCATTGTTGAGAATGTAGGCGGCGAGGCAGGAGCCATTGTTGATGCAGAGCATTTCATCGTTGCCTGCGGAGACGGAAACGGCGTGCAGCTCACCGAGATACAGCCCGAGGGCGGAAAGCGCATGGATGTAGGAGCATTCCTGAGAGGTAAGAAGCTCGAGAAAGGCGCATCCCTCGGCTAAGCTAATTGAAAGGTAGATACTATGTCAAATGCAATAATGCTGATGTCGGCGGCAGGAAACCGTGCAGGCTTCTTCACCGACAGCTATCTGTTCACCTATATACTCTGCTTTGCGGCGATGATATTCGCCATGATATGCTCGGCGAGGGTGAACAGCACCTTTGCGAAATACAGCAAGCAGCATTCCCGTAAGGGCGTGCAGGCGTGCGAGGTCGCAAGGCGCATACTGGACGAGAACGGTCTGCAGAATGTGACTGTAGCCCGTATCAGCGGACATCTGACAGATAACTTCAACCCCAAGACCAACGTGGTGTCCCTCTCGGACAGCGTTTACGACAGCACATCCCTTGCTGCCATCGGAGTAGCCGCCCATGAATGCGGCCATGCTGTGCAGCACGCAAAGGGATATCTTCCCATAACGATTCGCACGGCAATAGTGCCGCTTGCGAATATCGGCAGCAAGCTGTATATCTATGTTTTCCTGCTGGGAATACTGTTCAGCTTTGAGCCGCTCGTAAACATCGGAATATGGCTGTTTGCGTTCGTGGTGCTGTTTCAGCTCGTGACGCTGCCTGTGGAGTTCAATGCAAGCTCCAGAGCGCTCAGAACGCTGCGTGACAGCTTTATCCTCGACAGCGACGAGGTACCTGCCGCAAGAAAGACCCTCAGCGCAGCGGCAATGACGTATGTGGCGAGCCTTATAGTTTCGATAACACAGCTGATGAGATTACTCGCTCAGTCGAGAAGCAGACGCAGATAAGACAACGAAAGGAAAGACATCATGGCAGACGCAAGAATGACGGCAGTGAAGATGCTGCTGAAGATGGAAGAAAGCGAATCCTACTCAAATATCCTGCTGGACTCCGTTTTGTCCGAGGCAGAGCTGAGCGACCGTGACAAGGCGTTTGCTGCGGCTCTTTTCTACGGCGTTACGGAGCGCAGGATGCTGCTGGACTATGTTATAGAGCAGAACTCCAACATACCTTTTAAAAAGCTGGACAAGGTGGCTGTGGCGATACTGCGTGTGGGACTTTTTCAGCTGCTTTTCATGGATAACGTGCCTGAAAGCGCAGCGGTGAATGAGAGCGTGAAGCTGTGCAAGAAGATGAAGCTGTTTTCGGCGCAGGGCTTTGTTAACGGTATGCTGAGGAATTTCGTGCGCAACGGCAAGAAGATAAGCTATCTGGGACTTGAGCGTGAGGACAGGCTCAGTATCGAATACTCCTGCCCGAAATGGCTCGTTGAGAAGTGGATAGAGGAATATGACGTGGAGCGCACGCTGAGAGCGCTGAGAGCCTCCGTAGGCAAGCCTCCCGTATACGCAAGGGTAAACACCATCAAGACTTCCACGGACAAGCTGCTGGAGCGCCTTGACAAGGAGAAGATAGCGGCAAGGAAGTACGCAGGTCTGGACGACTGCATCGTGCTTGAAAAGACGGGCGATATCGAGAAGAGCAAGGCGTTCAAAGAGGGTCTGTTCCATGTGCAGGACATTTCCTCGCAGCTGTGCTGTCTTACTCTGCGACCTGTGGTGAACGAGACGGTCATCGATATGTGCGCTGCACCGGGCGGAAAGAGCTTCACCATGGCGGAACTTATGGGCAACAACGGAAAGCTTTTCAGCCTTGACCTGCATGATATGCGTGTGGGACTCATCGAGGACGGTGCGGAGCGCCTGGGAATACGCATCATCACCGCAAAGCAGGGTGACGCTACCCGCTACAACACCGAGCTTCCGCAGGCGGACAGAGTGCTGTGTGATGTTCCGTGCTCAGGCTTAGGCGTGATACGCAGAAAGCCCGAGATAAAGTACAAGGACCCCAAGGAGTTCGAGGAGCTGCCCGCAATACAGCGCCGCATCCTCGAAACGGCAAGCAAATACGTCAAGGTGGGCGGCACGCTGGTGTATTCCACCTGCACGCTCAGCAAGGCGGAGAATGACGACGTGGTGGAGGCTTTCGCAGCGGTGCATCCCGAGTTCTCGCCGATAGTTCAGCACGTTCCTTGGGCGGGGGCGGAGAACAGCTACAAGCGCACCTACTTCCCCGATGAAAACGGCGGAGACGGCTTCTTTACAGCATCTTTCAGGAGAATAAAATAACATGGATCAGTCGGCAAAGATAGATATCCTTTCCCTCGCAAGGGAGGAGCTTATCGCGGAGATAACGGCGATGGGCGAAAAGGCTTTCCGTGCAAAGCAGATTTATGACTGGCTGCACGTTAAGAAAGTCAGAGATTTCTCTCAGATGAGCAATATTTCTGCACAACTCAGAAACGCTCTGGAAGAAAAATTTTGTCTAAAATCACTAATTATCAAAAAAAGACTTGTATCGGATATAGATAATACGGTAAAATACTTATATGGTCTGCCTGATGGCGAATCGGTGGAGACCGTTCTGATGGAATACAAGCACGGAAACAGCCTTTGCATATCCACTCAGGTGGGCTGCAGGATGGGCTGTCGCTTCTGTGCGTCCACAATTGCAGGCTTTGTGAGACACCTGCTGCCATCGGAGATGCTGCTCCAGATCTACGAAACGGAGCGGGACAGCGGCAGGCACGTTGACAGCATCGTGCTTATGGGCATCGGCGAGCCGCTGGATAATTTCGACAACGTGATGAAGTTCCTCTCTCTCCTCAACGACGAGGGCGAGGGAATGAGTCTCAGGCATATATCCCTCTCCACCTGCGGCATAGTGGATAAGATCTACGAGCTGGCGGAGATGAAAACGGGGCTTACGCTCTCCATTTCGCTGCACGCGGCAACGGATGAAAAGAGAAGCTCCATCATGCCGATAAACAAGAAATACAACTTAGAGCAGCTTATGAAGGCGTGCCGTGATTATTTCGATAAGACAGGCAGGCGCATAAGCTTTGAATACTCCCTTATCGAGGGCGTGAACGACACGGAGCAGTCCGCAAACGAGCTGATAAAGCTCCTGAAGGGCATGCTGTGCCACGTCAACCTCATCCCCATCAACGAGATACGGGAGCGTGATTTCAAGAAGAGCCGTTATGTGGAGCGTTTCAGAAAGCGTCTTACCGACGCAGGAATAAACGCTACGGTGCGCAGGACTTTAGGTGCGGATATCAACGCCGCCTGCGGTCAGCTGCGAAGGGATGACGGTGTTTCCAAAGAGGCGGTGAAAGAATGAAGGTATACAGCTTAACTGATATAGGTCTTCAGCGTGACGAGAATCAGGATACGGTCTGGTCTGAAAAGCTGAGCGATAATGCCTGCGTTGCTGTTCTCTGCGACGGCATGGGCGGCGAGGAGGCAGGCGGTCTTGCAAGCCAGATCGCTGCGGATGTCATTTCAAAGCGCATAAAAGAGGGCTTCAACGAGATGATGAACCGCAATTCCATCCGCAACCTGCTGATAACTGCGGTCTCCGCTGCGAACAGTGTCGTTTATGACACTGCGCAGACTCAGTTTAACCACTGCGTTATGGGCACTACCTGCGTGGCGGCTATCGTGTGCAACGGCTGTGCGTATATTGTGAATGTCGGAGACAGCCGTGCGTATCACCTGTTTGCTGCGGACGATGACGAGTGCATCCGTCAGGTGACGAAGGATCACTCCCACGTTCAGGAGCTGGTGGACAGAGGCGAGATAACCGACGAGGAAGCAAAGGTACATCCCAAGCGCAATAAGATAACCCGTGCCATCGGCGCAGAGCGTGATGTGACCACCGATTATTTCGAGCTGGACATGAACGAGGGCGATATGCTGCTCCTCTGCTCGGACGGACTTTCCTCCTACGGCGACGATCTGGATATCCTGGATATCTGCTTCGATACCCCTCACGAGGACACCGCAAAGGCGCTTATCGACTACGCAAACAACAACGGCGGAAATGATAATGTTACAGTGGCATTGATTGTTACAAATTAATTACAGTTTCTGCATATCTGTTGACAAATGTATTTTAGCATGATAGTATATTAAATATAAGATATATTAAATATATGTGTAGGGCGAAGCTGCTCCCATACGGCAGTCGCTTGAATCAGAATCGTATGGAGAAATGGCGGAGTAAAATGGATAGTAACATCGGAAAAAAGCTTGACGGAAGATACGAGCTGCTGGAGCTTATCGGCGTAGGCGGCATGGCTGATATCTACCGTGCAAAGGATATCGAGGAGGATCGCATCGTTGCGGTGAAGATCCTCAAGACGGAGTTCGCAGGCAGCGATGAGTTCCTGCGCCGCTTCCGCAACGAATCCAAGGCGATCGCGCTGCTTTCTCACCCCAACATCGTGAAGATATATGATGTGGGCTTCACTGAGAAGGTGCAGTTCATCGTGATGGAGTATGTTGACGGTATCACTCTCACCGATTATATCGAGCAGCAGGGCGTGCTCAAGTGGAGAGATTCCATCCACTTCACAGTTCAGATACTGAAGGCTCTGCAGCATGCTCATGACAGAGGCATCGTTCACCGTGACGTGAAGTCCCAGAACGTTATGCTGCTCAGCGACGGCACCATCAAGGTCATGGATTTCGGCATCGCACGCTTCAACCGTGAGAACAACAAGACCATGTCCGAAAAGACCATCGGTTCCGTGCACTACATAAGCCCTGAGCAGGCAAGGGGAGATATCACCGACGAGCGCAGCGACATCTATTCCGTTGGCGTTGCTCTCTATGAGATGGTGACAGGCAAGAAGCCCTTCGACGGCGACACACCAGTTTCCATTGCTCTCATGCACATGCAGAGCACTCCCAAGAAGCCTACAGAGCTTAACAGCACCATTCCCGAGGGTCTGGAGCAGATCATCCTGCGTGCTATGCAGAAGGAGCCTAATCAGCGCTATCAGACAGCAGGCGAGATGATAAAGGATCTTGAGGATCTCAAGAAGAATCCCGCACTCATTTTTGAGTACAAATACAATTCCACAGACGGAACCACGAAGTATTTCGATCGTCCCCTGCAGGGCGGAGAGGCCGAGAAGCCCCGCCGCAAGCAGATGGTGGTGCAGATCCCCGAGGATGATGACGAGTACGACGATGATTACGATGACGATGACGACGAGTACGAGGAGCGCCGCTCGCCGCTGATCCCCATTCTGTTCGCAGTGGGAACAGCGTTCATCATTGCGTCCGTGTTCCTTGTGCTGGTGCTTATCGACAGATATTTCGGCGATAACAGCTCTCTCCCCAACCAGAGCGGCAGTATGGATGACAACAGCACATCCATCAGCGTTACCGCAGGTGAGGAGATGGAGATGCCAAACATGATCGGTATGACATGGGAGCAGGCTTACAGCAAGTATGCTTCCTACCTTGACCTTGTGGCTCAGCAGGAGTGGTCCGAGTATGAGAAGGATCAGATCTTCGAGCAGGAGCTTCCCGAGGGCAGAAAGGTAAAGGTCGGCACCACTATTACCGTTAAGGTAAGTAAGGGCATCAAGCAGGTGGAGATCCAGGATCTTGCAAACCGCACCGTTGACGCTGCAGAGCGCCAGCTGAAGAAGGATGGCTTCAAGGTAAAGAAGACCTACGAGGAGAGCGACGAGATCCCGATGGATAACATCATCAGGACTGAGCCTGCGGCTCATGAGATGGCTCCTCAGGGCTCTACCGTAACGCTTATCATCTCTCTCGGCGCACCCGAGACGCTGATGTCCGTGCCTAAGCTCACCGATATGCCTATCGAGACCGCTCTCGAGCGCTGTGAGGAATACCACCTCATCCCTGAGATCGAGTATGTGGATACCGAGGAGTACGAAAAGGGTACTGTAATCAGCCAGAGCATCGATCCCAATGAGCATGTTGAGAGAAACACCGAGATCGTTCTTGAAGTAAGCACGGGCGAGATCGCAGAAAAGACAAAGAAGTTCAGCTTTGCTATCCCCGACAGTGCAGAGGGCGAGTTCGAGTTCATGTATTACATCGACGGTATGCGTGATACCTCCCGCGGTGAGGAGATCCGCGATGTCAGCCTTGCATCCAACAAGACCATTCCTTACGAGCTTACAGGTAAGGTAGGCGATGTGAAGGAGCTTGTTATCAAGGTAACTTCCACAAAGACAGGTGAAAGCGGCACTTACCTTGTTGTTAAGTTCAACTTCGGCGAGACCTCTGTAACATACGAGATCACCGAGACCAACAAGAAGATATTCAAGGAGCTGCTGAGTGCAGCGCCTGAGGATGAGCCTGCAGAGGACAGCAGCGAGTCTGCTGAGACCACTGATACGGGCGCTGAGTCCGCAGAGCCTTCCGAGGAGAGCGTGGAGCCTGTTCCCGAGCCTGAGGATGAGCCTGCAGAGGAGCCTGACGTTCCCGCCGAGGGCGGCGACAGCGGCATTCCCGTTGCGTGATTAGGAGGAGATCATTATTTCTGCTGAGTTTGACGGCAAAATAATAAAGGCAGTTGGGGGTATCTACTATGTAGATGCCCTCAGCGGCGCTTTAAATGGTGAGACTGTTAAGTGCAGCGCCAGAGGTATTTTCAGAAAGGACGGCATCAGTCCCAGTGCGGGCGATAACGTCCGTGTGGTGATGGAGGATAACACCGACCCTGTCATCGCCGAGATATATGAGCGCAAGAATTTCCTGATACGTCCGCCGCTTGCAAATCTCGACGGCATCGTGTTCGTGAATTCCTGCATCGAGCCGCTGCCCAACCGCTTCGTTCTGGACAAGCTGGTAGCGATAGCGGACAGCAAGGGCATCGAGCCGCTCATTGTGTTCACAAAGACCGACCTGAAGGACGCAGGCGATATCATCGATGTTTACAGGAGCATCGGCATCGAGGTGTGCCTCGTCAACAACATGACAGGCGAGGGCGCAGAGCGTGTGATGGAGTTCATAAACGGCAAGGTGACAGCGTTCGTGGGCAATTCGGGCGTAGGCAAATCAAGCCTGATGAACGTGCTGTTTCCCGAGCTTTCTCTCGAGACGGCGCACATCAGCAAGAAGCTTGGCAGAGGTCGTCACACCACCCGTCAGGTGGAGATGTACAAGCTTGCAGGCGGCTATGTGGCGGATACCCCAGGCTTTTCTACGGTGGAGACGGAGCGCTACTGCCGCATCCCGAAGGGCGAGCTTGACCATGCATTCCGTGAGTTCGGCGAGTTCATGCAGGACTGCCAGTTTGCGGATTGCGCTCACATAAAGGAAAAGGGCTGCCGTGTAAGGCAGGCGGTGGAGGATGGACGCATTCCACGTTCCCGCTACGACAGCTACATCAGAATGTACGAGGAAGCGAGTAAGATAAATGACTGGGAATAAGGTCTGCTCCATCATCTGCGGAGCGCCTGACGGAGGCATAGACAAGGCTCTCTTGGAGGGACTTGTGATATGTGCGGATAAGGGTCTCGACCATGCACTTGCGGCAGGGATAACGCCTGACATAGTGGTGGGAGATTTCGACAGCAGCAATTCTGCGGTGCCTGAGGGCACCCGGTGCATAAGGGTCTCCCCGATAAAGGACGACACCGACGCCATCCTCGCCGCAGATACGGCTATAGAACACGGCTGCACCGAGCTGCGGTTCTTCTGCGCAGTGGGCGGTCGCTTCGACCACACCTTTGCCAATGTGCAGATGCTGGAATATCTGCATGAAAAGGGCGTAAGCGCAGTTCTGCACGGCGGCAGCGAGAGCATAAGGCTGCTGCATTCGGGCGAGCGCACGGAGCTTGCGCGCTTCAGCGGCTTCGTTTCGGTGTTTGCGCTGACAGAGAGCGCAGTAGTAAGCGAGCAAGGCATGAAATACACGCTTGATAACCACCGCATAGAAAGGCGCTTCCCCCTCGGCGTAAGCAACGAGATATCCGAGGAAACAGGTGTGATAACAGTCCACGAGGGAACGATAATCCTCACAGAATACCACGAATAAGCAAAGCCCCGAGAGCGCTCTCGGGGCCTTATATAATTAGGGATTAGAAATGAGGAATGAGGAAAGGATGGA
>JAZSEG010000078.1:0-31269 GCA_045531575.1 Oscillospiraceae bacterium
AAGCAGACAGTTGTTACAGGTATCGAAATGTTCCGTAAGATTCTTGATTACGCTGAAGCTGGCGATAACATCGGTGCTCTTCTCCGTGGTATCCAGAGAAGCGAAATCGAACGTGGTCAGGTTCTTTGTAAGCCCGGCTCCATCAAGCCCCTCACAAAGTTCTCCGGTCAGGTTTACGTATTAAAGAAGGAAGAAGGCGGTCGTCACACACCTTTCTTCTCCAACTACCGTCCTCAGTTCTTCTTCAGAACAACAGACGTTACAGGCGTAATCACACTGCCTGCTGATAAGGAAATGTGCATGCCTGGCGATAACGTTGTTATGGACGTTGAGCTGATCACTCCTATCGCTATCGAAGAGGGTCTGCGTTTCGCTATCCGTGAGGGTGGTAGAACTGTAGGTTCCGGCGTTGTTACTGCTATCAACGAGTAATTCTTAGCGAATAACGAGTAACTTATAACAATAGACCGCTCCGAGCAATCGGGGCGGTTTTTGTCTGCCGATAAGCTCGCATTTGCGTTGTCAGTCAAGACACTTATAAATAATATCCCCCGTAGTGCCAGCTTTGGCTCACTGCGGGGGATGTTTTTATCTGTTGGTCTTTGGATTATCGGTGCGCCCGAGGATGTAGTCAACCGAGACACCGTAGAAGTCTGCGAGGCGGATGAGGGTCTGGGTGGGAATATCGTGCTGTTCATTTTCGTAGTAGCTGTATGTTCTCTGTGCTACGAAAATAGCAGTTGCAACGTCGGTCTGGGAAAGAAGCTCGCTTTCACGCAGGTATTTTAATCTGTATTTCATATCGTTCTCCAATCGTCTTTTTTATATTATAACTTTTGAACAAATCATTCTAGCCATAACTAGCCTGATCTATGCTATTATAGGCGCAATTTTATGTTATAGCATTTTGCCTAAGTTAATCTGTGCATAATTTACAAAGTTACCCTTAGAACAAAATGTTCCATTGACATTTTAAGAAAAGTGTGTTATTCTATATTTAGAACAAAATGTTCTGAAAAATCAAAAGGTTGTGATAATAATGAAGAAGATCAAAGGATTTAGTTTGCTTGCAGCTGTGATGATTTTATGCTGCGGCTGTGGCGGTTTTACTTCTGAGGAGCAGTGTGTGTACTGCCACAAGACTCCCACAAAGGAATATACCACATCAAATGGTACAGCGTGCTATATTTGCGAATCACACGCCAAGACCTGCGCAATATGTAATAAGGAGTTCGATAAGGAGCTTTCGCATTCCACGAATATGCTTGACGTCGAGCTGTTTGTATGTGACGAGTGCAGAGATGAATATTATTAAACAAATGGAGGGCATTGGTATGAAAAAGTTGTTTAGACGAGCAGCTGTATTGGTAATGGCAGCGGTGACCGTGTTTACAGCGTCCGTTTCTGATATTACTGCAATTTCATCGGCTGTAAGTGTTACCGCTTCTGCGGCGAATGTAACAATCACTGAGAGCGATCTGGAGCAGTATCAGAAGGATTGGAAAGCGCACGGCTGGGTGCTTAAAGTGGGATTCAGCCACAATTACACATCTAAGGGCAAAAAGTGTATCAAGAATGCACAAAGGCTGTTAAATCTTGTCATGGGTGAAAGCCTTGCTATTGACGGCGGCTTCGGCTCAGAGACAAAGCGTGTTACTGTAGCTTTTCAGAAAAAGTATAAGCTGACAAAGGATGGCATCATCGGTAACGGTACATGGAACAAGCTCATTTCCGAAGCTCATAAGAAGATAAAGGCTGATGTGGTACAGGAAAAGCCTGTTACTAATACTGCAGGTTATGACTACGAAGCAGTTATCAGAACCGCTACAAATCAGAACGGTACGAAAGGCAGCGAATTAGGCTATAATGTCGCTTGGTGTGCGTACTATGTTTCTGATCTGCTGCGTGAAGCAGGTGTTAAGGTAAATCGTTCTGCTAACCCCCGTGATCTGGTGATCTCTGCAACCAATTCTGGACTGGGAACATATTATTCTTTCAGAAACGCTAATGTTACATCCCTCAAGGAGAGCGGCATTACACAGTCAGGTCTGAAAAATGTTGTATCTACATCACGAGGTGAATTTACACCGCAGAGAGGTGATATTATTATTTTCCGCTGGTCGGATGAAGAACCTCAGTATAATTGGAGCCATGTCGGTATCGTAACTGGTTATGACGCTCAGAGTAAGACGATATATACAGTTGAGGGAAATACAAGCGGTGGCATTGTAGATGATCGCGAAAGAAGCTATGGCAGTACGGTCGTAGGTTTCTTGCGTATAGGATAACATAAGTTTGTGGAGGTGCAAAATGAAACAGATTAAAAAGTTCCTTTCGGTATTGATGGCATGTGTGATCGCCTTCAGCACAATGGTTGTATCTGCGAGTGCAGGTAGTATATTTGATACTGCGAAAGTAGTTAGCTCTGGTGAAACGATTTCTGATGTCTTTATAACACAAACCGGTCCGTGGTATGATAAGAATCTGGATTACAAGATAACGATCAAAGAATCTGGAACATTAAACTTATCGTATTCAGCTGGTGTTCGTTATTTCAAATTGTACTTATATGATGCTGATGGTAATGAGGTAATAAATAGCTCATATAAGGTTAACACTGGAACAGTGAGCTTATCTGGTAAAAATCTAACTTATAAGTGGAATAGCGCTACAGAAACAATAAAGGGAAGTGCATCGTATAAAGTAAGTAAGGGTACATATTATATCAGAGCACAAGCACCGTGGGATTGTTATAATGATGGCAGTCGTAAATTTAACATGACCGTCAAAACTTCATCGAATTCATCTTCTTCAATCGGCAAAATCTCCTATTTACAGATCACCGTTCCCAAGGGCACAACTCTGAAGCTTGCCGCAGTTATCTCTGGCAGCGGTACAGCTACATGGAAATCTTCCAAGCCTTCTGTTGCTACAGTATCTTCAAAGGGACTTATCACAGCAAAGTCAAAGGGTTTCACTATCGTGACCTGTACACTGGGATCAAGTAAAGTAAAAGTACGAATAAAAGTGTCTTGATAACACATACAATTAAATATTGCAACCGCCCTCCCAAGGGCGGTTTTCTCTTGCCAAATTCCCGAAAAAGTGCTACAATAAACACATCCCCATGAAAGGAGTGTCGCCATGCAGATACCACAGAACATTCTATACATCCTTTCCCGACTTGAAAAGTCGGGCTACGAGGCATACATCGTCGGTGGCTGCGTGCGTGACGGACTGATGGGCGCACAGCCCCACGATTTCGATATCACCACATCTGCTCTGCCTGAGGAGACCGAGCAGGTGTTTTCTGACCTGAAGGTCATCGAAACAGGCATCAAGCACGGTACAGTCACGGTGCTTTATGAGGGTGAGCCTATCGAGATCACCACCTACCGCATTGACGGCGATTACGCCGACGGCAGACATCCCGATGAGGTGAAGTTCACACGATCTCTTGCCGAGGATGTGGCTCGCCGTGACTTCACTATGAACGGAATTGCTTATAGCCCTGAGCGAGGACTTTTCGACCTGTATGACGGCGCTGAGGATATCCGCAGGGGCATCATCCGCTGCATAGGGGACCCTGACAAGCGTTTCGGCGAGGACGCTCTTCGTATCCTGCGTGCGTTGAGATTCTCGGCTGTGCTGGGATTTGCGCTAGAGGAGAATACGGCTGATTCTCTCAGACGAAATAAGTCGCTTCTGAGGCGCGTCTCGGCGGAGCGCATCTTCGTTGAGCTGCAGAAGCTGCTCTGCGGCAGAAATGCAGGCGTAGTGTTACGGGAGTTTGCTGAGATATGCGCAGAGATCATCCCTGAGCTTGCTCCCTGCGTCGGCTATGAGCAGCACAGCAGATATCATGCGTATACGCTGTATGAGCATCTTGTGCGTGCGGTGGAGGGTTGTCCTCCCGACGGGGGACTAAGACTTGCAATGCTGCTGCACGATGTGGGTAAGCCACTTACGCAGTCTGAGGATGCAAGCGGTGAATGGCATTTCTATGGTCATGCGGAGGAGAGCGCAAGGCTCGCAGAGGAGATACTCAGGCGGCTAAAGACGTCAAATGCGTTGAGAGAAAGGGTCTGCACAATTATCAGATATCATGGTTTCGTTCCTGAAAAGACGGAGAAGTTCATCCGACGCAGGCTATCAAAGCACGGACTTGAGCTGTTCCGTGACATTATGCTTGCCCATATTGCAGATGACAGTGCAAAGCAGGAGTTTGCAAGGGAGCGCATCCCTGACTGGCAGGAGATAATCCGTCTTGCAGAGGAGATAAATGAGCGTCAGCCGTGCCTAAGGATAAAGGATCTCGCCATCGGCGGAAAGGATCTGGCAGAGCTTGTGCCGCCCTCTCCGAAAACGGGAGAAACGCTGAAGTTCCTTCTTGACGGGGTGATAGAGGGTCGGTTCCCGAATGAGCGTGAGGAGCTTCTGAAGCAGGCGGAATCTTTCCTGAAAAATTGCAGATAATAGATTTGAACGGCAGAAAATATCTTGCAGAAAACCAAATATTGTGCTATAATGTAAACGGCTTATCTCAATTGCTTCGCAATTGCGCCGTTTCCATTGAATGGCTGTCCGATGCGTTGCATCCAGCTGCTTTCGCAGCTGCAGAGCTTCGCTCTGTGGACATGATATACTTATAGAGTGTAGACAATCTATGTGTAGGAGAGAATAGAACGATGGCAATGGATATAGGAATAGATCTCGGCACCGCCAATATAATCATCACTGTTAACGGCAAGGGCATAGTGCTCAATGAGCCATCTGTGGTGGCTTATGACAGAAAAAAGAAAGAGGTCGTGGCGGTAGGTACCGAGGCATATAAAATGATAGGCAGAACGCCCGAGTATATCGTGGCTGTGCGTCCGCTGAAGGATGGCGTTATCTCGGATAATGACATGACAGAGGCTATGGTCAAGGAGTTTATCCGCATGGTGAACAATGGCTTTATGATGAAGCCCCGTGTGGTTCTGTGCGTGCCTTCTTCTGTTACAGATGTGGAGCGCAGAGCTGTTATTGAGGCTGCTGTATCGGCAGGTGCGAGAAAGGTGTACCTCATTGAAGAGCCTATTGCAGCGCTTATCGGCGCAGGAATCGATATATCGAAGCCTAACGGCACTATGGTCGTGGATATCGGCGGCGGTACCGCGGATGTGGCGATCGTTTCCTTCAATGGTATAGTTGCAAGCCGTTCCGTTAAGATGGCGGGAAGCAAGTTTGACGCCGCTATTATACGTCACATCACTCAGAAATACAAGATTCTTATTGGTGAAAAAACTGCGGAAAAGGCAAAGATGGAGATAGCTAACGTGTTCGATCCTGATGGCAGCAAGAAAATGACCGTCCGTGGAAGACATCTGCTGAGAGGTCTCCCCGAGAGCGTTGAGATCACCGATATCGATATCGATGAGGCTATCCATGAGAATGCTATGGAGATCGTGAATCAGGTGAAGCTTACGCTGGAATCTGCGCCACCTGAGCTGGTGGGAGATATCCTCAGCAACGGCATCACACTGACAGGTGGCGGAGCGCTGCTGGGTGGCCTTGCCGAGCTTATTTCCGCTAATGTGGGCGCGCCCTGCTTCATCGCAGACGAGCCTATCGAGTGCGTTGCACGAGGTGTGGAGGCTGCCTTCAAAATGTCCGGTGAGCTGCTGGATGGTTTTGAACAGGTGCAGCTTTACGGCTTCAGATAAGTTATTTGACCTGTCGGGAATGTTCCTGACAGGTTTTTTGTTTTTGATTGAAATATTTGTCAGAAAACATTTATCAGTACTTGATTTTTCTTGAAGAGTGTGGTAAAATATTATTATGTATAAGTGTACGGACTTTTTAATGTAAACGTTTTTATGTATATTATTACGGAAGGGGGAGTTGGTGTTGATCGACAACTGCCTTATGATCGGCTTCTGTTGTACCACGATGCAGAAGGAGCCTATAAAACCCGTTGTGGATAATCTGGTTGAAGAGGTCGCAAGCAGGGAGAACTATCGCATGCTGGTCTACCATTGCTTTGAGAATCTATGGTATGATACTCCGTCCAACAGGGGTGCTGCAACGATCTTCAATATGATCAATTACGATATGCTGGATGTAATGATAATCATGCAGTGCAATGAGTATCAGAAGGATCTGTTCACCACTATCGCAAAGCGCTGCAGGGAGCATAATGTTCCTGTTATCGTTATCGATGAGAAGTATGAGGACTGCTTCTGTGTTTCTTTCGGCTATGGAGACGCTTTCGGTCAGATAGTTGAACACGTTATCACGCACCATAACTGCCGTGATATCATCCACATGGCAGGACAGAGAAACAATGATTTCTCTCAGACCCGTATCGACAGCTGCCGTGAAATAATGGCAAAGCATGGCCTTACTCTGCGTGATGAGGATGTGCTGTATGGCGAGTTCTGGGACGCTCCCACTTACGCAGCAATGGATGAGTTTTATGCAAGTGGCAGAAAGCTTCCTGATGCATTTATCTGCGCCAATGACGCCATGGCTATGGCAGTGTGCACAAAGCTCAACGAAAAGGGATATCATGTTCCTAAGGATGTTATAGTAACTGGCTTTGACGGCGTGGAGTTAGAGAAATATCACGATCCACGTTTGTGTACAGCAACTCGTGATAATAAACTGCTTGCAGCAGCGGTTATTAAGCTTGTTGAAAAGATCGCTGCCGATCCTTCATTAGCACCACATGACGTGATTCTGGATTACACTCCTGTATTTTCTGAGAGCTGTGGATGCACTGATCCGAATGCTGTCGGCAACAGTCAGGCACTTGCTCAGTATGTGCGTAATTTCACATATACGATGGTATATTACGAGGACCAGATGAGTGATATGTGCAACTGCGTTTCCGCAGATCCAACGCTGGATAACGCCCGTGAGGTGCTGAGAAAGTACAGCTTCTGGGGTACTCATATCTGTATCACTGAGGATTATTATCGCTATTTCTCCGAGGATTTTGATTCTGCCGAGAAGAACAGCGACAATACGGCGCTTTATCCTGAGAAGATGCACATCCTTGTTGACTGCTCCGATGACAGGGATCAGGAGGGCTTGACCTTCCCGACTTCAGAGGTATTGCCGGATCTTCTCTCCCACTTTGATGGAAGGCATACCCTGACGGTGATCCCATTCCATTCTCTTGATAAGGTGATAGGCTATTATACTCTTGCCTACCTTTCTTATGATATGTGCAAGGATCAGATGCTTGCCTATACCATGATGGCCAATCAGTGCCTTGAGACTATCCATACTCATGAACACATGCGTTTCCTCAACAGGAAGCTGGAGTTCATGTTTACGCACGACCATCTTACTAAGATATATAACCGCTACGGCTTCTATAAGAATTTCCGTGAGGATTTCGCACAGCTCGCATCGGAGAACAAGGATGTTTTCATCGTCTCCATCGACCTGAATGACATGAAGTCCATTAACGATACATATGGTCATCATGCAGGTGATGAGGCTCTGCGCATAACTGCGAATGCTCTTACAGGCGCTGCTGAGAAGGATGATACCGAGATCATCTGCTCACGTTTCGGCGGCGATGAGTTCGTAGTGGCGAGAATATGTACCGGTGACGCAAGGGAGAGAGCTGAGCGTTATCACAGAAACTTCGAAAGCGTGCTGGCAGGGCTCAACGAGGCTTCGGAGAATCCATTTACCGTTTCGGCGAGTATCGGCGTATACTGTGCTTCGCTGAATGCGGTGGATACTATCGACGAGCTTATCGAGCTTGCTGACAGGCTGATGTATAACGACAAGTCCCGTCACAAGCGCAGACCTAAGAACGTGAAATAAGGAGAAGCAAATGGAGAATACAGACAAGGAGAAGCAAACGGAGAAGCGCAGCTTTATTTCAAAAGCTGGAGAGTTTATTGCCGAGTGCATTCCTGAGTTTATCTGCGATTTGTTCGCATCGCTATTTTCATAAAATATGCGTGTGGCGAAGCCACACAAGTCAGCGGAGCTGACAGCTGCGAAGCGACGGCATATTTTTCAAGGTTTGCTCAGCCATCCAAATCTTTGATTTGGAAAACGGCGTGCAGTTCTTATAATCAGGCATCCCCTTTGAAAAAAGGGGATGAATTTTTAGAAAAAATACCAACCTTTTCCGTATTTCTGCCACTATATTACCGAAACGTTTCATAAAGCGAGGAAAAAGTGATGAACAAGACCGATGCGGACAGACTGATTGCGGGCTATGTGCGCAAGCTCTTCGGCTTTGCAAGGCAGAGACTATCAGATATATCGGATGCGGAGGAATTTGCTGCAGAGCTTACGCTGACGGTGTACGAGTCTTTGCTGAAGGCACAGGACATCGCAAATCCTGACGGTTATGTGTGGAGAGTCGCAAAGAACTGCTACGCACGTTACATAAGCGGCAGAAAGCAGTTTACAGCGGTGGATGGCATAGAATACATCCCCGACAGCCGTGATTTCACACAGGAGCTGATGAACAGCGAGAGCTATGGTATTCTGCGTCGTGAGATAACCTATCTCGGCAAGACTCAGCGTGAGATAATCGTTCTTCACTATTTCCATGATAAGAAGGTGCGGGAGATAGCGGATATTCTGTCTATCCCCGAGAACACGGTGAAGTGGCATTTAGCCTGCTCACGAAAGGAGCTAAAGGACGGTATGGATAAGGTAAGAACAACAGGAACGCTTGGCACACAGCCGATAAGATTCATCAATATGGGACACGGCGGAACGCCCGGAGAAAAGGGAGATACCGCAAATTTCCTTGCTAAAAACATAACTCAGAACATCGCCTATGCGGCGTATCATCAGCCGAGGAACATTAACGAGATAGCGGAGGAGCTTGGCATAAATCCCATCTTTGTCGAAGACGAGGTGGCGGTTTTAGAGGAATACGGCTTCATGGATAAGCTGCCGAATGGTAAGTACCGCACGAATATTCAGATATGCATCCCGAACAGGGAGCGTAAAGAGATATCCAGAAATGCTATTGAAAAGTACATTCCCATGTTTGTGGAGAAGTATTTTATTCCTGCGCTTGAGAGTATCACGGAGATCCCCGAGTGGCTGAACGTACCCGACAACGATCTCAATGTATACAAGTGGAGCCTGATAGTGCCTATGGCGGCAAAGCTTGTTGCTGCCGATTATAATGAGTACGATGATGGCGGCTTCAGTGTAAAGCGCCCCGACGGCGGTGATTACATCGCCTTTGCAACTCTGGATGTGCGGGATGAGTTGAGTTCTGAGGAAAGAGCGGCAAGCGATGATATGTGGAAGTATTACGGCTCCTGCGGCCCGATATGGAGAAACGATATCACAGATAACAAGTGGTGGAAGAGCTGGCAGTTCAACAGCTACTGGTCAGACAGAAAGCTGGACTGGCACGACTGCTGGGACTTCGATTTTGATAAGCTGTATTTCTTCACAAGGGGAGAGCTTCCCGACACCGTTGCGAATATAGAAAGCTATCAGCGTCTGCTTGACAAGGGATATCTGCTGAAAAAGGATGGCGGCTACAAGCTGAACGTCATCACCTGCGGCAGTGAAAAGCAGTGGTGGGGGCATATTCCTGCTGTCCCCGAGGACATCAGACCGCTGTGCGAGGCTTGCTCTGCTGAGCTTACAAGAGCAGAGCTTATCGGTCAGCCCGAACACATGCACGCACAGATTAAGTTCCTGTACAGGAATGCAGTACCAAACTGCCACACAAGGATGATGAAATATCTCGTTGACAATGGTATACTGAAAGACCCCACTCCCGAGCAGAAAAAGGGTCTTTGCACGATACTTTTCTTAGGCGAATAACAATAAAACCTCCGAAATCTGTTTTTCGGAGGTTTTATATTATGCTTGTTTCCTGAGCTTTGCCTTCTTGATGACCTTCTGTCTTGAGAACTCCTCGCGCTCCTTTTCCTCAAGCGCATTGGTGATGAACTTCACCATGTTCTCGAACTTCGGTATCATGATGTTCTTCAGGGCGTTTGCACGTTTCTGAGTCTTTTTGATGGCGATGGCAAGGCGGTAGATGCTGTTTTCTATCTCCGCAAGCTTCACGGTGATATCCTTCGCCTTGTTAAAGCTGATATACGCCGTATCAAAGCTGGAGTTTGTCTGATACATGCTGTAGGAGATATTCCGCTGCTGTTCAGCTGATGTGAGCTTCGGCAGTTCCACGCCCATTACGCTTCGTGTGCTGAGCGATAACGTATCATCAACAGGGAATGTGTTAGCGATATCACTTACCACGCCCATGGAGATATTGGCTCTCTGCAGAGCGGCATAAGCCTCGGTGTAGGTCTTGTCGATGCTGTCACGCAGTTCCTTAGCCTCGTCAGTAAGCTGCACCATCTCACGAATGAGGATGTTGCGCTTCCTGTCCATAAGCTCATAACCCATCCGTGCCTGTCGCAGGGAGCGCTTTGCTTTTATCAGATTGCCCTTAGTAGGGAAGATTTGTTCTGCCAGAACTATCGCTCCTTTCGGATGATGTGTGCCTTATGCTTCGGCCTTTTTTGTAAATCTTTCTGCACGAGCAGGATCATACTTTTCTGCCAGCAGCTTGTCGTCGATACGGTCAAGCTCGGATTTCGGGAGCGTGCAGAGAAGATCCCAGCCAAGCTCCAGTGTTTCCTCCATGGAACGGTTTTCGTCAAAACCCTGATCCAGGAAGTTATCCTCAAACAGTCTGCCGAACGCCATGTATGCACGGTCGTTCTCGGAAAGCTCCTCCTCGCCGATTACGGAAGCGAGGGAACGGGCGTCCTGCACCTTTGCATAGGCTGCAAAAAGCTGGTTTGCCACGGCGGAGTGGTCTGCTCTGGTATAACCCTCGCCGATGCCGTCCTTCATCAGACGGGAGAGGGAGAGCAGCACTGAAAGTCCGGGGTAAACGCCGCGCTGGTCAAGTTCACGGTCGAATACTATCTGACCCTCGGTGATGTATGCGGTAAGGTCGGGAATGGGGTGAGTGATATCGTCATTAGGCATGGTGAGTATCGGGATCTGAGTTACAGAGCCTGTGCTGCCCTCAACGACGCCTGCTCTCTCGTAAAGAGCGGCAAGGTTTGAGTAGAGGTAGCCTGGGTAACCCTTTCTGCCGGGGATCTCGCCCTTGGAGGAGGAGAACTCACGCAGTGCTTCGGCGTAGGATGTCATATCCGTCATGATAACAAGGATATGCATATTCTTCTCATAAGCGAGGTATTCTGCTGCTGTGAGTGCGCACATAGGCGTCAGGATACGCTCAATGATGGGGTCGTTGGAAAGGTTCAGGAACATCGCAACACGCTCGATAGCGCCTGTTTCCTCAAAGGAACGACGGAAGTATTCAGCAACGTCGTTCTGAACGCCCATCGCAGCGAATACCACGGCGAAATCCGCACCGCTCTCGTCTGCGATCTTCGCCTGCTTTACGATCTGCACCGCAAGCTTGTTGTGGGAAAGACCCGAGCCAGAGAATATCGGCAGCTTCTGTCCTCGGATGAGGGTCATAAGCGCGTCGATGGAGGAGATGCCCGTGTGGATATAGTTTCTGGGATACTGGCGAGCCACGGGATTCAGCGCCTGACCGTTAACATCGCCCATCTTTTCGGGGAACACGGGACCCATGCCGTCGATGGGCTTTCCCGCGCCGCTGAACACACGTCCCAGCATTTCGGGGGCGAGAGGGATCTCCAGCGGCTTTCCCGAGAATATCGTGCGGGTGTTGTTGAGAGAGATACCGTTTGTTCCCTCGAACACCTGCAGAATAACACGGTCGCCCTGCATCTCAACTACTCTGCCTATGCGCTCGGAGCCGTTGTCCAGACGTATTGAAGCGATCTCGTCAAAAGATACGCCCGATACGCCTTCCAGCGCAACGAGAGGGCCGTTTATATCCTTAAGCCCCAGGTATTGTAAGCTCATATTTCATTCTCCTTTGCCGTCAGACGGAAAGTGAACGGAAGGCTTCGTCCATCTCGGCGAAGTAATCCTCGAACATTTCGGGTCTGTCATTGGGGATATCATATTTGATCTTTATAAGCTTCTCAAAGAAGCCGAGTGCGGTTATCTCGCTTATCGGAACGCCGCTCTTTACCGCTACCATCGCATGAGTGTAGAGCTTCAGAATAGCCTTCATCATAAGCAGCTGCTTTTCAAGGGGAACATAGGTGTCATCCTTGTGGTATGCATTCTGCTGCAGGAAGCCTACTCTTACAAGACGTGCGGTCTCGATGGTGAGCTTCTGATCGTCAGGAAGAACATCGGCGCCGATGAGCTTGACTATCTCCATCAGTTTGTTTTCTTCCTGAAGGATGTTGGATATCTCACGGCGGCATCTCATGAAATCCTCGCCTACATTTTCGGCGTAGAAGCGGGAAAGATCGTCGATGTATTCGCTGTAGCTGTTGTTCCAGTCGATAGCGGGGTAGTGTCTTGCATAGGCAAGGGACTTATCCAGCGCCCAGAAGCAGCGCACGAAGCGCTTTGTGTTCTGTGTTACAGGCTCGGAGAAGTCAGAGCCCTGCGGTGATACGGCACCGATAATGGTAACGCTGCCTTCCTTGCCGCAGAGGGTCTCGGTGTAGCCTGCGCGCTCGTAGAAGTCGGAAAGGCGGGAGGGAAGATATGCAGGGAAGCCTTCCTCTGCAGGCATCTCCTCAAGTCTGCCTGAGATCTCACGCAGAGCCTCTGCCCAGCGTGAAGTGGAATCCGCCATTATAGCGATGTGATAACCCATATCACGGTAATATTCCGCAAGGGTGATTCCTGTATAGATAGACGCCTCTCGTGCCGCTACGGGCATGTTTGAGGTGTTTGCGATAAGCACTGTTCTGTCTGTCAGCGGTCTGCCTGATTTCGGGTCGATAAGCTCAGAGAACTCTTCCAGTACCTGAGTCATCTCGTTGCCACGCTCACCGCAGCCGATGTATACGATGATATCTGCGTCGCACCATTTAGCGAGCTGATGCTGTGTCATGGTCTTGCCTGTACCGAAGCCGCCGGGGATAGCTGCGGTACCGCCCTTTGCGATGGGGGTCAGGGTATCTATAACACGCTGACCTGTAATGAGCGGGCGGGAAACGGGCAGGCGCTTTGAAACGGGTCTGCTGCTCTTGATAGGCCACTTCTGCACCATGGTGAGCGGTAAATTATCGCCGTTTTCTGTATGCACGGTGATGATCTCGTCATGCACTTTATGCTTTCCGTTTGCAGTGACGGAAACAACAGTTCCGCTTACGTTCGGAGGCACCATGCAGCGGTGTTCGATAAGGGCGGTTTCGGGGCAGGTGCAGTATATCTGACCGCCTGTTACCTTATCGCCGACCTTAACAGTGACGGTAACATCAAATTCCCGCTCTTCGTCAAGAGAGAATATGCTGCTGCCCTCGGATACAAATACTCCGTTAAGCTTAGTCATATCACGCAGTGGGCGCTCGATGCCATCGAAGATATTGGAAATGATGCCTGGGCCGAGAGTCGCACACACAGGCGCACCTGTCGCTACTACAGGCTCACCTATCCTCAGGCCTGCGGTGTTCTCGTACACCTGAATTGTTGTGAATTCATCGTTTACGCCGATGACCTCTCCGATAAGGCGCTTTTTACCGACGTAGACCATTTCCAGCATGGAAAATTCCTTTGCTGCGGCAACCTTGACAACAGGGCCGTTTATAGCATAGATAGTATTCAATCGGGTTCATTCCTTTCAGAGAGTTAGAGTCTTAACTCTGTTTTTTCGTTGAAGCGCTTTTTCTCGTCCTCAAGAGCGGTGTCCAGTGTTACATCGCACAGAACGTTCTTGTTGCGGCACATTGCACGAAGGCCGCCCAGACGGATGCTGTTGTCAGCAGTGACCTCGCAGCTGGTGAGCGCACGAACGGCGTCCACATCGCAGGGACGTGCATATATGAGTGTGGCACTGTCCAGTGCGATAGCTGCACGGATCTTTTCGAGGGAGCGCTTCAGATATTCCGCATACTCCTCCGAAAGAGTGAAAGCCTTCAGTTTGTTTTCTGTTTCTGCGAAAAACTCCGTGATAAGCTCATTTCTATGGATCAGCACGGATTTTTTCAGCTCATAGTCGCAGCGGGACATTTCTCTGCGGTGATCCGCTTCGCTGCGGGCAAGTTCGGTTCTTATTCTGTTCAGGGCATCCTTGGAGGCAAGCTTGTCCTTAGCCCTGCCTGAAGCTGCCTTTCTTGCACGCATCTCAGCCGTGATCTCTCTGGCTTCGGCTTCGGCATGCTCCTGTATCGCCTGCCTGAACATTTCAAGTTTGTTGGTGATATCCATCAATAGATCCTTCCTGTCAGAGCTTGATTCCTATAGCTTCGCTGACGTATCTTCCGATAGCCTCAGTTACGCCCGAATTGCCGTGGCGGTCGGGCACTTCCACTATCAGCGGACGGCGGCAGCTGAGCTTCAGACTATAGACACGTTCATGACAAAGCTCTACCAGCTTTTCCGTCATCAGCACCACTGCGATGCTCTCGTCCGCAAAGGCTGCATCCAGTGCAGCGTTTACCTCCTCGGCAGTGTGAGCTACAACGCCTTCGATTCCTGCAAGGCGCATGCCCATCTGTGTGTCTATGTTATCGCTTATAATATAGAATTTCATGGTGATATTATCCGAACAGGATAAGGATGGAGATAAGCAGACCGTAGATCGCAACGCCCTCGCCCAGAGCAACGAAGATCAGGGCCTTGGTGAATGCCTTGTCGTTCTCGCTTACCGCACCGATAGCTGCAGGAGCAGCGCTTCCTACCGCAATACCTGTACCGATGGTAGCCATACCTGTGGAAAGAGCGGCTGCAAGGTACTTCATACCCTCTGTGAAGCCGTCAGCGGCAACAGCAGCGGTCTCGTTTGCAGCGAATGCGCCTGTCATGGGGATGATGGTCATAACAGCCATAACGCCGATAAAGGATGCGATATTTGTGATAACTGCACGTTTTCTGTTGGTGGGCTTATGCTCCTTTGTGCGCTTCAGGTTGATAAATAAGGGCAGCAGGATCGCAGCAACAGCGATAAGCGGCATAGCAAAAAACATTACGATTTCCATTTTGATTTCCTCCAAAGTATATTAGTTTTCAGTCTCAAAGGTTATTTCGATGGGGCGGAAGCCCTTACCGTTTCCGCTGTAGAAGCGGTTGAATATCTCATAGAACTCCAGACGCAGGATCTGAATGCCTACCAGCAGACCCTCAACGCCCATTACTATAAGATTGCCTATGATATAGGTGATTACGGTGCCTACGGTTATCTCGGCGCCTGCAACGTTAGTTCCTGCAAGCTGCGCCACTACCAGCATCATACCTGCATGGCTCAGGATAAATCCGCCTATACGCAGGAAGGACATGGTGTTTGAAAGGAAGCTCAGAGCAGCCTCAAACAGGTCTATGAAGTTTTCGATGATGAAGTTGCCGACAGATATCTTTTCCTCATGCTTTGTACCTGATATCAGATCGGACAGCGGATGCTTGAAGAATATCAGCACCAGCGGCAGCACTATGAGGCAGATTATATATGCGGGGTTAAAGAGGTTGATGCCGAGCATGAACATACAAGCAACGCCTGCCACGAGCGAGATATAGAACACAAGTCCGCACACGCCGTTCACGCTGAACAGGGCTTCGCCCCATTTCCGCTTGCGGAAGTTGAGGACGGTATTGAAGGTCATAGAGATGACTATCAGCACGATACCTATTGCGAGAGCTGCTATAAGCAGTACCGTTGCTACCTGGAAGATGTTGTGCGGCTGTTCGGTATAGCCGAGGAGCTTCCAGATGTTCTCGCGGTGGAAGAAAGGCTCTATGATGGTCTCTATGCCGAATACCGAACCATAAAGCACGCCGAATGCTGCAGAGAAAAGACCTATCCTTGTCATTATCGGGAAAAGTCCGTTCTTTGAGAAGCGGCTGCCGAGCAGACCCAGCAGGGATATTGCAAGACCCTGACCCACATCACCAAACATTATGCCGAACATCAGCATATATGTCACAGCCACATAAGGCGTTGGATCAAATGTTCCGTATTCGGGCAGACCGTACATCTTCACGAACATCTCAAACGGACGGAAGATGAAGTTGTTGCGCAGCTTCACGGGTACATCCGCGGAAGCCATTCGACCCTTTATCGGTATCTGAGTGGTGGTGACGCTTTCTATGGCTGTCAGCTTGTCAGTAAGCTCAGCGCAGTTTCTTGTGGGGCAGTAGCCGCTGAAAGAAAACTGCAGATCGGATATCAGCGCTTTCTTTCTCAGTTCGAAGCAGTCATACAGATATTTCAGCTTGCTCATCACGGCGAGAAGCTCATTCCTGTGGGATTCTGCAAAGCTGTTCAGCTTCTTTTCTAGATCCGCAATTATCTTCTCCTCGTTGGATATGATCTGCTGCAGCACTTCGTCTGTGGAATCCGGATCATGGATAAGGTAATCGGGGAGATTCGCTCTTTCGAAATACAGCGAACTCATTACCATATCCGCAAATTCCGAGGACTTGTTCGGTGTGAGGTAAAGTCCCCATGCATAGCCGTCCTTTTCCTCGAAGTTTATGAAATGCAGACATTTCTTGTCGTAGTATTCAAGCTTTGCCAGATTTTCTACGGGCATCCTGCCAAAGCGGGATTTGACATATTTCATGTTGAACAGCTCTGTGAAGCTTACGTCCAGATGCAGCATGTGCTTTACATAGGAATCTGTCTGCCTGTGTTCCACCAGAGCAGTCTGCATATCCTCGTATGCCGTTTTCAGCTCTGAAAGCTGCTTTGACAGCTCGGAATTATAGTTTCTGAAATCCTCTGCACTTTCGTAGCTTACATTGCTGTAATCCACAAATTCTGGGGATATATTAAGCGCCTGAACTGTTTCCTTCAGATCGCTGTATGCGCTTTCGTAGGGATTCTGTTCATTGATGCTTCGCATCAGCGTGCTGTTGCTCACATCTGATATCTGGAACATCCTGCTTTCGCAGCAGAGCATGAGAGCGTCATCAAGCTTATCGAGAGTACCCTCGACGGTAAGCTGTGACATCCTTTCAATACCCATAAATGCACCGCCTTTCATATTACCAGCATACCGAGGATATCGCTGCTGTTAAGACCATAGCGTATTCCTTCGATAGCTGTTTTTACGTTTCTTTGTTCTATTTTCAGACATTCGATCAGAGAATAGTAGACTGCTGCGGAGTTGCCTGACATCCTTATCAGGCGCCGCAGGTGATCGAGATTCAGCCTGTCTGTGAGCTGTTCTATACTGCTGAATTCCGCAGGCTCTGTTATGCGGTAGCCAAGCTCACTCAGTTCGTTTTCTACCTTTTCGATATCGGCTATCTGCATCATCCGCTCTATAGCCTCGTTGTTAAGGCGGTATTTGAACGGCAGCAGTGTGGAGGTAACATCCTCTGCCGAAGCGCCGAAGGCTCTCATACGGCAGCAGGACACCACGTTTTCCATGTCTATGCTTTTGAGAAGCGCACGCTTCAGTTCGTTCAGCTTTTTGCCTGAATAGGTCTTTTCTGCAGTTTTCAGTGCGGACATATAGTAAAGCGTGTACAGCCTTCGCTCGCATTCTCTGATGTTTATGCTGCCTGATTCAGCGGCATCGATAAGAAGGGAACGCAGCGCTTTGGCATAAGGTGTGCCTTCCAGCAGGTGAGCGATGTCGAGATAGGTCTCGGCTCTGCCCATAGCCATCAGGTCAGTAGATGCATGCTCCACCAGAAACATCGGCAGGGATGCGATATATCGGTCAGCAGTGCCTGCTGCTACGCCCTCGATGGCGTTGATTATCTGATCGGCTTCCAGCTGCATGATGATGTAGCGGAAGAAGATACGGCTGTCGCTGTGATCGAACCTGTGGAAGCGTTCAAACACGTCAAAAGTCGAGCGGCTCAGCAGCGCTTCCAGCTGACCTCTGTGTACGGTCTGAGGATTTATGCCTGCCAGAGTCTTGCTATAGCGCTCGGTCTGCTTCAGAAACGCTGCGGCCTCTGCCACCGTTGGCTTTGAGCAGAGCTGTGCGTAGTCCTCGGCGGTAAGCGACCTGCCGTATATCGCCCTTGCTTTGGCGATAACGGAATTGGACGAAAATGACATAATTATCTCCATCGGGAATGTTTCCCGCTATTGTTGTTATACTCCTGTAATGCGGCTGATGATCTCTGACTGCCATTCGCTGCGGTGCGCTGCGAAAATGCCATCCAGACGTTCAGTGCTTTCAACGAGAGCTGCCTTTGCGTTGCGCTTCTTTTCTTCAAGCTGCTGCGCCTGCTGTTTCATTGCCTCGTCAGCTTTTGTGCGCTCGTCTGAGATAAGCCTTTCACGGCGGTTGGCGAATTTTTCATCGGATTCATCCATGCGCCTCAGTTCCGCCTCCACGATAAGCTCGGTGTGGGCTGCTGCGTTCTTGTCTATTTCGATTATCTGTCTGAGAATATCCATATCAAGACCTGCCTTGTAGGTGAATTTTTGCTTTAGTGTATACCTATTTATTATATACTATAAACGACCTTATATATCATAATCCAAAACAAGAAAATCTTCAATGGCAATATTGAACAAATATCGTGGTTGAATAGCGCAGTTTTGTCAAAAAAAATCCTTTTTAGCCAAGTCTTAACCGCTTTAATTACAAAAAAAGGAACGGATGTAATTTTCCGTTCCTTTTGATTTGATTATGAGTGTATATCAGTTCTTCAGGCTCTGCATGGGGGCAGGGATGCGTCCTCCACGGCTGATGAACTTGGAAGAGGAGAACTTGTTGATCTTCATAACAGGTCCGCTGCCGAAGAGTCCGCCGAATTCCAGCATATCGCCTTCCTTCATGCCGATAGCGGGGATGACACGCACTGCTGTGGTCTTGGAGTTTACCATGCCGATAGCCGCTTCGTCTGCGATGATAGCGGAGATGGTGTCAACAGGTGTATCGCCGGGGATGCAGATCATATCGAGACCTACAGAGCAAACTGCCGTCATAGCCTCAAGCTTGTCGAGGGAGAGGGAGCCGCATACAGCAGCGTCTATCATGCCTGCGTCCTCAGAAACGGGGATGAATGCGCCGCTCAGACCGCCTACATGAGAGGATGCCATAACGCCGCCCTTCTTTACAGCGTCGTTCAGCATAGCGAGGCAGGCTGTTGTGCCGTGAGTGCCGCAGCTTTCAAGGCCGATCTCTTCAAGGATATGTGCAACGGAGTCGCCTACAGCGGGTGTGGGAGCGAGGGAGAGGTCAACGATACCGAAAGGCACGCCGAGACGTCTTGAAGCCTCAGTACCAACCAGCTGACCCATACGGGTGATCTTGAACGCAGTCTTCTTGATGATATCTGCGATCTCTGTCATGTTGGCTTCGGGGTGCTTTGCGATAGCCGCTCTTACAACGCCGGGACCCGAAACGCCCACGTTGATCTCGGTATCGTATTCGCCTACGCCGTGGAAAGCGCCTGCCATGAAGGGGTTGTCCTCGGGAGCGTTGCAGAATACAACGATCTTAGCTGCGCCGAAGCAGAAATTATCCTTAGTTGCCTCTGCAGCATCGTATACTACCTTACCCATCATGGAAACAGCGTCCATGTTGATGCCTGCTTTGGTTGAGCCGATGTTTACGGAAGAGCACACATTTGAGGTCTCTGCCATAGCTTCGGGGATGGAGTTGATAAGCTCCAGATCGCCTGCTGCAAAGCCCTTATGTACCAGTGCGGAATAACCGCCGATGTAGTTTACGCCTGTACCCTCTGCAACACGCTGCAGGGTCTTTGCGAACTTAACGGGGTTCTTGCTCCTTGTTGCGGCTGCAACGATGGAGATGGGGGTTACGGAAATTCTCTTGTTGATGATCGGGATACCGTACTGCTTTTCGATGTCTTCGCCTGTTTTTACGAGGTTCTCAGCCTTGCGCATCATCTTGTCATAGATGCGGTCGCAGGCACGGTCCTCATCGCTGTCGATACAATCAAGGAGGGAGATACCCATGGTGATGGTGCGGATATCCAGGTTCTCCTCCTGTATCATCTTTATCGTTTCAAGAATATCGCCTGAATTAAGCATTAGTCAAATTCTCCTTAGATTATTCTGTTCTTTTGTATCAGATTCTGTGCATTGCGTTGAAGATGTCCTCGTGCATAACGTGTACCTGAAGACCCATCTCCTTGCCTGCTGCAACCAGCTTGTCTGCGAAATCAACATAGTCAACGGTGAGGTTGGATATCTCGATCATCATGGTCATTGCGAACAGATCCTGCATGATGGTCTGTGTAACGTCCATAACATTTGCCTTGCACTCTGCGCAGATACCGCTGACCTTTGCCAGAATACCTACTGTGTCCTTACCGATAACGGCTACAACTGCTCTCATTTTGTCCTCCTTGCTGCGGGCGTATTGTATAAAATAACCGCTCGCATGGCTTTTAATAATTATTTCTTATCTATTATACTAAAAAATCATCAAAAAGTAAATGTATTCATAGACAAATTTGAAATTTTGTGATAAAATAATAAAAAAACCGTCCGCAGAGGGATTTTTATGTGTAAATTTTTCTCCGACGGATACAGAACAAGGAAGAGACGAATTGAACACGATAACCATACCTGTGGACTGCCATATGCATTCCACATTATCTCCCGATGGCCGCAATACGCCCGAAGAAATGGCGAAGCGTGCCTGTGAGCTTGGAATACAGCACTTCACGCTTACAGACCACATCGAAAACGAAAAGCTTGACAGCTGGGATTACCACGGCGCAATGGAGAAGTCCCGTGAGGTGTATCTGCAGCTGAAAAAGGAATACGCAGGCCGCATGAATGTCTATTATGGCGCGGAGCTTGGTCAGCCGCTGTATAATTTACCGCAGGCTGAGGCTATTCTTGAGAAATACGACTACGATTTCGTGTTAGGCTCACAGCACCGCACAAGGAGCTACGCCCGTGTGGATAAGCTGCCTGACAGCGAGGATATCCGTTACCGCTACATGGACGAATACTTCGAGGAGCTGCTGGCTCTTGCGGAGTGGGGCAAGTTCTGCTCGCTCTCGCATCTCACCTTTCCGCTGCGCTTCATCAGCGGAGATTTCGGCGGTCATGAGGTGGATATGAGCCGCTACTCGGCTATCATTGATAAGATACTGGATACTATCATCAGCAAGGATATTGCAATGGAGGTAAATTCCTCAGGCATACGCAAGGGACTCCATGTGCCTATGCCTTCCGCTGAGTATATACAGCGCTACTACGACAAGGGCGGACGTATGATAACCATCGGCTCTGACGCTCACCGTGTTGAAGATGTTGGAGCGGATATTCCCGAATGTCTTGCAATGTTGAAGAAAATCGGTTATAATGAAATATGTGTTTTCAGTCGCAAACAGCCGACTTTTATAAAAATCTGATCTTGGAGGAAATGTTATGAACAAGCTGCTGGATTTATTAAGAGAGAACGCCAGACTTTCCAATGCGGAGCTTGCCGCAATGCTGGGTATTTCCGAGGCGGAAGTCGCCGCGCAGATAAAACAGCTTGAAAACGACGGCATAATCATGGGTTATACCGCTATCATAAATGAAGAAACTGTGGATGAGACTCTCGTTACCGCCATCATAGAGATCAAGGTTGCCCCTATGAAGGGCAAGGGCTTTGACGAGCTTGCTCATACCATCATGGAGTATGAGGAGGTAGACAGTGTATTCCTGCTGAGCGGCGCTTATGATCTTTCTGTCACCGTCAAGGGTACAAGTCTGCGTAAGGTGGCGATGTTCGTCTCCGACAGGCTTTCTGCGCTGGACGGCGTTATTTCCACCGCTACTCACTTTATCCTCAAGAGATACAAGGAGAAGAACCATGTATTCAGTGAGGAAAGCACCGATGAAAGGAGCCTCGTTTCTCCGTGATAGATTATGACAAGATCCTTCCCGAGCGCATAAAGTCCATTCAGCCCTCGGGAATAAGAAAATTCTTTGATATAGCTCAGCAGGTGGAGGGCGTTATCTCCCTTTCCGTGGGCGAGCCTGATTTCAAGACGCCCTGGGCAGTCCGCAAGGAGGCTATCCGTGTGCTTGAAAAGGGCAGGACCGCATATACCGCAAACAGCGGACTTATCGGTCTGCGCCGTGTTATTGCGGATTATCTGCGCACTACTATCCATACCGAATACGATCCCGAAAAGGAGATCATCGTAACTGTAGGCGGCTCTGAGGCTATAGATATGGCTATCCGTACTATGGTACAGCCGGGTGATGAGGTGCTTGTGCCGGAGCCGAGCTTCGTGTGCTATTCACCTATAGTTTCCATGTGCGGCGGCATTCCCATTCCGATCGTTACAAAGCGTGAGGATAATTTCCGCCTGACGGCAGATGCTCTTAAAGAGTGCATCACACCAAAAACAAAGGCGTTGGTGCTGCCTTTCCCGAACAATCCCACAGGCGCTGTAATGCGCCGTGAGCATCTGGAAGCTATCGCAGAGGTGCTTAAAGGCACTGATATCATGGTGCTTTCGGATGAGATATATTCCGAGATGACCTACAACGGAGTAAAGCATGTTTCCTTTGCTGAGATCCCCGATATGAGGGAGCGCACCATCGTGATAAACGGCTTCTCTAAAGCGTTTGCAATGACAGGATGGAGACTCGGCTATGCCGCAGGCCCGCAGCCTGTTATGAGACAGATGCTGAAGCTCCACCAGTATTGCATCATGTCCAGTCCTACCATCAGTCAGCACGCTGCCATCGTCGCTATGACGGAGTGCCGTGAGGAAGTCGACAAGATGGTGGAGGAATATGATATGCGCCGCAGACTGCTCGTAAAGGGCTTCAATGATATGGGTCTCGACTGCTTCGAGCCTGAGGGTGCATTCTATGTGTTCCCCTGCATAAAGTCCACGGGTATGAGTTCTTCGGAATTCTGCGAGAGGCTTATCTACGACAAGAAGGTGGCTGTAGTGCCGGGAAATGCTTTCGGTGAGAGCGGCGAGGGATTCGTAAGAGTATCCTATGCATACTCCGTGCAGCATCTTACTACGGCACTCGGACGTATCCGTGAGTTCCTTGAGGAGATCAAGAAGTGACGGTTATAGCAAATGCAAAGATAAACCTGTATCTTGATATTGTCGGCAGGCGTGAGGATGGTTATCATCTGCTTGAAACTGTAATGCAGAGTGTTACTCTTTCCGATATACTGAAAATAGATGTATCCGAAGGAGACGGCATATCGCTGAGTTGCGATGCACCGCACATACCATCCGATGAGCGCAATATCGCATTTAAGTCGGCAAGACGGTATCTTGAAGAAGCAGGCGTTTCGGCGCAGGTCACGATAGATATACAGAAGCGCATTCCCAGTGGTGCGGGCATGGGCGGCGGCAGCGCAGATGCGGCGGCGGTCCTGCTGGCAATGGAAAGGCGCTTCGCTGCACTCGGCATGGAGCGGCTTACAGAGCTTGCTGCGGAGATAGGTGCGGATGTTCCGTTCTGCCTCTGGGGCGGCACCAGGATATGCACTGGCATCGGAGAAAAGATGCAGCAGACAACTGATGTGAAGGATCGCTGCTTTCTCATCGTAATGCCTGATTTCACCTGCCCGACAGGGGAGGCATACGCAAGGTATGACAAGGCTCCTATTCCGCCGAAAAACGGTATGGAGGAGTTCACAGCGTCACTTCCCGACAGCTTCGCCGATAAGCTCTACAACAGCTTTGAGGTGCTGTATGCAGACGAACGCATCAATAAAATCAAGGATCGTCTTATGGCTTCGGGCGCTGAGGGTGCACTTCTCACAGGAAGCGGCGCAGCGGTGTTCGGAGTTTTCGGCGGCAGAGAAGCGGCAGAGGCTGCGGCAAAGTGCTTTCCGCAGTATTTTACCGCAGTATGCGAGCCGATAGATAAAGGCGTTATATTTACATGTTAAAGTTGACTAAAAGGAGGCTGTAATATGATAAAGGTTAAGAATCATGTGGGCGAGATCACAGTATCTCAGGAGTATTTTATGTCGCTTATCAGCAACACAGTTACAAACTGCTTCGGTGTTGTTCAGATGAACGCAAGCACCGCAAAGCAGACCCTGATGGCATATCTGCCCAAGAAGGATGGCAAGAATGCTCCCTGCGGAGTATCTGTGCGTGTTGGCAAGGATAAGCTGGTGGTCGATCTGCATATCACAGTTATGTACGGCGTTAATGTGAGTGCTGTGGTAAAGAGCATCATGAACAAGGTGCGCTACACCATTGAGGAGAGTACAGGCATCTCCGTTGAGCGTGTGAATGTTTACGTTGATGGTATCAGAACGTAATTTTATTTTTGGCAACATTTATTTATTATAAATCAGGAAGGAATTATTGAAGAGAAATGAAGATCACAGGAAAGCTTTACAGGGATGCTCTGATCTCGGGTGCAAACAACATCACGAATCAGAAGCAGGCGGTGGATGAGCTTAACGTATTCCCTGTTCCGGACGGAGATACCGGTACAAATATGTCCATGACCATCAGCAATGCTCTTGCTGAGATGAAGAATGCGAGCGACAGCATCACCGCAGGCGATGCGGCTAAGAAGGTCGCTTCCGCTATGCTGAGAGGTGCAAGAGGAAATTCGGGCGTTATCCTGTCTCTTATCTTTCGTGGACTCTCCAAGGGTCTGGCTGGCAAGGCAGAGGCTGACGCAAAGGATCTTTCCGATGCGTTCAAGCTGGGTGTTGACGCTGCGTACAAATCTGTTATGAAGCCCACAGAGGGTACTATCCTCACAGTTGCAAGAGAGGCTTATGAGAACACCGTTTCCCTCGCAGTGGAGGGCGGCGATGCTGCTGAGTTCCTCAGAGCTTACATCGACGAGGCTGAAAAGACTCTCGCAAAGACTCCCGAGCTGCTCCCTGCACTGAAGAAGGCAGGTGTAGTTGACGCAGGCGGCCGTGGACTTATCGTTATCCTTGAAGGTATGATGCAGGTTATCGGCGGTGGCGCTATTATTGAAGCTGTTGACGCTGTAAAGCCTGTAGGTCCCGTAGCCGTAGCTGCTGCAACAGGCTCTTCTGATGAGATCACCTTTGCATACTGCACAGAGTTCATCGTTATGAAGAAGCAGGGCGCTAAGGACGCTACCGCTCTGAGAGCTTTCCTCGAGACCATAGGCGACTGCGTTGTAGTGGTTGACGATGATGAGATCATCAAGGTACATGTTCACTCCAACCATCCCGGTAAGGCTATCGAGGAGGGTCTGAAGTTCGGCGAGCTTACCAAGATGAAGATAGAGAACATGCGTGAGCAGCACAACAACATCATCAAGGCTGACGAGGCTGCACAGACAAACAGAAAGGCTCCCGTAGCTCCCGAAAAGGATATGGGCTTCGTTGCTGTTGCTGCAGGTGCAGGCGTAGAGGCGCTGTTCCGTGATCTGGGTGCAGATCAGATCGTCCGTGGCGGTCAGACTATGAACCCTTCCACAGAGGATATCCTTGAAGCTATCGGTCAGACTCCCGCACACAATGTATTCGTTCTTCCCAACAATAAGAACATCATCATGGCTGCTGAGCAGGCAGTGAAGCTTGCTGACAGAAATGTCTGCGTGCTGCAGTCCAAGACCATTCCTCAGGGCATTTCCGCTATGATGGCATTCGATCCCGATGCGGATTTCGTTGCAAACAGAAGCGGCATGACAGATGCTCTCGGCAATGTAGAGAGCGGACAGATCACGTTTGCTGTGCGTGACAGTGAGTACGACGGCCACAAGATCAAGCAGGGCGAGATCCTTGCCATGGATAATGGTAAGATCGTGTTTACAGAGGCTGATGTGACAAAGGCTCTCGTTAAGCTGACAAAGAGACTCGTAAGCGGCTCCAGCAGCTTCATCACCGTGATCTACGGCTCCGATGTTACTGATGAGGACGCTCAGGCAGCATATGAGAAGCTGCGCTCCAAGATCAGCGACAATATTGATATCGTTCTGGTAAACGGCGGACAGCCCGTATATTACTATATCATTTCTGTGGAGTAAGATGGATATAACATATCTTAAGGGCGTTGGCCCCAAAAGAGCAGAGTTATACAATAAAATAGGCGTGCAGACAGTGGAGCAGCTGACCGAGTTATACCCTCGGGATTATGTTGACTTCACTGCGCCCCTCACGATATCACAGGTGCAGCCCGGCGAGGTCTGCGCCTTTCGTGCGTTTGTGAGCAGTAAGCATTCGCCCTTCAGCGAGTACGCAAGGATGGCGATATATAAGGCGATACTCACTGACGGCACAGGCAGCATAACTGCTGTTTTCTTCAATGCAAAATACACCTTTCAGAGGCTGGAAGTGGATAAGGAATACCTGTTTTATGGTAAGATAACAGGTGATCTCGTGGGACTGCAGGTATCCTCGCCGATGTTCGTTTCACCCGAGGAAGGCGGACTCCTCCCGAAATATCCTCTTACCGCAGGACTGACGAACAACATGGTCTCCGCAAACATGAAAACTGCGCTTACTGTTGTGAAACAGCAGGAGACTCTCAGCGCAGATATACTGGAGAGATATTCACTTCTCGGCAAGGAAGAAGCGGTGCGGAAGATACACTTCCCGAAGAACCGCAAAGAGTACATCGAGGCTCGCAGACGCCTTGTTTTCGAGGAGTTGCTGACGCTGAAACTGGGTCTTTCTCAGATACGCAACAGAGGCAGACAGCAGAGCGGCGCAGTCATGTCTGCGAAGAGCATGGACGGCTTCTACAAGGAGCTGCCGTTTGAGCCGACAGGCGCACAGAAGCGTGCTATAAACGACTGCATCAGCGATATGCAGAAGAAATTCCCTATGAACAGGCTGCTGCAGGGCGATGTTGGCTCGGGTAAGACCCTTGTTGCGGCTGCTGCGGCGTATTTCGCTCAGCAGAACGGCTTTCAGACCCTTGTCATGGCACCGACAGAGGTGCTTGCGCGACAGCATTACGCTACCTTCAGCGGCATACTTTCGCCGTTTGGCGTGCGAGTTGAGCTGCTTTCGGGCAGCATGACCGTAAAGCAGAAGGCGGAAGTCCGCAAAGCGGCGGCAGGGGGAGAGATAGACGTTCTTGTGGGAACACAGGCGCTTATACAAAAGACCTCCGAGCTGAAAAGTGCAGGTCTCGTCATTGTGGATGAGCAGCACCGTTTCGGAGTGGCGCAGCGCAGCGCTCTGGCGGAAAAGGGCATGGATCCGCATATCCTTGCTATGTCCGCAACGCCTATTCCGAGAACGCTGGCGCTCATCATCTACGGCGATCTGGATGTTTCGGCGCTGGATGAGATGCCGAAGGGTCGTATCCCGATCAAGACTTATGCGGTGGATACTTCGTTCAGACCGAGGATATATAACTTCATCAAAAAACACATTGCAGAGGGAAAGCAGGCGTACATCGTGTGTCCGCTTGTTGAGGACAGCGAGAACGTCCGCAGCGAAAAGGCCAGCGCCATAAGCTACTACGAGCGGCTCTGCGCCAATGAATTCAAAGACATTCCCACAGGTCTGCTTTACGGAAAGATGAAGCAGTCGGACAAGGATAAGGTCATGCAGGAGTTCAGGGAGAACGAGCTGAAGCTGCTTATCTCCACCACCGTTATCGAGGTCGGTATCGACGTTCCCAACGCTGTTGTGATGCTTATCGAGAATGCGGAGCAGTTCGGACTTTCGCAGCTGCATCAGCTGAGAGGACGTGTGGGCAGAGGAAGCGAGCAGTCCTATTGCATCCTTATGTCGGACAACACAGGTGAGTACACAAAAGCGCGCACGGGCGCTATGGTGGAGACTACAGACGGCTTTGAGATAGCCCGTCGGGATCTTGCGCTGAGAGGCCCGGGTAATTTCTTCGGACGTCAGCAGCACGGACTTCCGCCGCTGAAGGTCTCCGATATCGCGGATGATGCAGATGTTCTGTACGAAGTGGACGAGCTTTCGCAGGTGCTGTTGAGTGAGGATCCGCTGCTCTCAAAGGAGCATAACAGCGGACTGCGCAGCAATGTGGAGAAGCTATTCGGGCAGAACGAAGAATACGGCTGGAACTAGGATGGCATACTATCCATATCACATCAAAGGAGAAAAATATGTCACAGCAGGAGCTTGAAATAAAGATGGAGCGCTGGAGATATCCACGCTTTTTCACGGAAAATATATCCGATACCACGGCGGTGCTTTCGGGCGAGGATGCAAAGCACGCCGTTCAGGTGTTGCGTATGAGAGAGGGCGACTATGCCGTTATCTGCGACGGAAAGGGCATGGATTATCTCGGACAGCTTTCCTCGGCAGGCGGCGAATGTGTGTTTGATCTTCTCGAAAAGACAAAGAACGAAGCCGAGCCTAGCGTGCATATCAGGCTGTTTCAGGCGATGCCGAAAAGCGACAAGATGGAGTTCATCGTACAGAAGGCGGTGGAGTGCGGTGCATGCGAGATAATTCCGTTCTTCTCAAAGCGCTGTGTTTCTCGTCCCGATAAGAAGCAGATGGCGAAAAAGACCGAGCGCTACCGCAGGATTGCATACGAAGCGGCAAAGCAGTGCGGACGTGGCATTATCCCCGAGGTGGGCGAGGCGGTGGAATTTTCCGCTTTGTGCAATATGTTATCTCCCGAAAGTACGGGCATACTGTTCTATGAGTGCGCGGAGCTTCCGCTGAGAGAAGCAGTGTCTGAGCTGAAAACGAATATCGATATCGTGATCGGCAGTGAGGGCGGTTTCGAAGCCTCCGAGGCAGAGAAGCTTGCGGAGCATGGATTTATTCCCGTATCCCTCGGAAAGCGAATTCTCAGGTGCGAGACGGCTCCCATTACGGCACTTTCTGTTTTGATGAATGTGACAGGAAACATATGAGTTTTTTGGCTTATTTAACTAAAAATTCATGCAAATACTTGAAAAATTCCGTGAATAGGTATATACTGTATCATATAGCATTAAGGCATGTTATGTTAGGAGGATTTTCAATATGGCTAAAGGATTAGGTATTGCACTTGTAGGACTTCTCGCTATCGCAGGTGGTGTTGCTGCAGCTGCAATTCTTACAAAGAAGAAGCTCGAGAAGGAAAACGAGGAAGATTACTACGATGAGTGGGATGACGCTGAGTGGCTGGACGACGAGGATTTCGACTTCGACGAGGCTGATGAGACTATCGCTGAGAACATCGTAGAGACCGTTGCTGATATCGCAGAAGTCAACAAGAAGGACGAGGAGCTTATCGAAGAAGCTGCTGAGGCTGCCGAGGAGACCGATGGTCAGCTTTGATCGCTGAAAAGACGATAAAGGGCGTGCTTGTTGCCGCCCTTTTTTGTGTGGGAGAATTATTATGAAAAAGAGATCGTGCGTTTTGCTTGCCGCTATTATGCTGTTGACAGGCTGTGGCGGCAAGGAGGAAAGCTCGCTGCCTTCAGAGGTGCAGCAGCAGACTACTTCTTCTGCTATCGATACTGTACAGGCACCTGTGGCGGAGACGGAGGAGGCTGTTACTTCTGCGCCTGAGGAAACGGCTGATGTCGTTGCGCCTGTTGAGACGGAAGAGCCTGTAGAGGAAACTCAGGCTGCTGAGACTGCCGAGAGCGGCTTTGATGAGTATGCTGAACTTGTGATGCAGTATGATAACACCTTCCTGGGACTTCCGCAGAAGGATAAGATATACATATTTGCAAGCACAGGCGAGCAGCAGGAGCTTGACGGCGTGACCTGCTACGGAGTGTCCTGCTATGACGAACATGAGGGTGTTCTGTACTATATGTGCGACTATTTCGTTTCGGCGGATGGTGCGGCTGTTTATCGCTATTATGTGATGGATGGCAAGTTTTCACGCCTGCCTGAGAATTCATCGGTAGTGCAGATGGATCCCGGCACTCAGACTCCTGAAGAAATATTCGCAAAGGCGTTTGAGCTGTATGGCTACTTCGATATGTGTGCACTGGACGGCTGGCATGACAAGACGCTGGAGGCTGAAGTAGACGGCAATACATGGGTGTACTACATGGTATCCGATGAGAGATACGACACTAAAGCTGAGCTGCTTGAAGCTCTCAGATGTTATTTCTCGGATGATATCATCAACTCGTTGATGGATACTTCGCAGTACCGTGAGGGCCTGGATGGCAAGCTGTATTCCGCAGGCGGAGCAAGAGGCGCAGATATTTATTATAACAGCTCTGAATACGAGCTGACAGTGCTTACAGCTGACAGTGCGCTGTACACGGTGACTTCCACCTACGGCGGAGGCGAGTACGGAGAGCCTTATACAGAGACCTATGAGTACAACGCTGTCAAGCGTGACGGCAGGTGGTATTTCATCAATTTTGAACTGCCTTATTGATCTTAATAATAGCTATAACGGCTGCGCCATATGGTGCAGCCGAAATTTTTTTGCAATATTTTCATAAAACTATTGACAACAACTGTATTACATGATATAATACAACTGTACTAAGACGAATAATACAGTTGATACACATAGTACATCATGACGTAAAGGAGGTCGGAACGTGCTTGACATAAGGCTTGAGGGCAAGGCTCCCATCTATGAGCAGCTGTACAACGGCATAGCTCAGCTGATTTCTTCTGAGCGGCTGAAGCCCGATGAAAAGCTGCCCGCAGTGCGTGAGGTGGCAAAGCAGCTCGGCATTAACCCGAACACGGTGCAGAAAGCCTACGCACAGCTCGAACAGGCTGGACTCATCTATTCGATGCCTGCGAAGGGCAGCTATGTTGCGCAGAGGACTAATGCGGCGGCAGCGCTCAGGGCGGAAGCTGTGAAGCGGCTCGAAGCTTCGCTGGGCGATGCAAAGAAAAGCGGCATTCCACGAGGGGATGTCGAAGCTCTGGTAGATAAAATATGGTCAGATGACAGAAATGAGAGGAATTCATGATAGAGATCAAAAATGCGGTCATGCGGTTTGAAAACAGCATTGCGCTGGATGGGGTAAGCATGACCATTCCCGAAGGATGTGCCTATGGACTTCTCGGCTCCAACGGTGCAGGTAAGTCTACGCTGTTAAGGCTGCTTTCGGGTATTTACAGACCCTATTCGGGTGAGGTGCTTATCGACGGAGAATCTGTCTACGATAACGTGCCGATAAAGGAAAAGGTGTTCTTTATAAACGACGAGACCATTCAGTTCAACGACATGACTCTGCTGGATATGAAGGCTTACTACAAGCGCTTCTACAACAGCTTTTCCGAGGAGCTTTTCGAGAAGCTGCACGGTGTTATCGGTCTGCCGCTGAAGAAGAAGCTCAACACCTTCTCAAAGGGCATGAAGCGCCAGGCTGCCGTTATCTGCGGAATAGCCTGCAGAACACCGTATCTGTTCCTTGACGAGGCT
>JAZSEG010000313.1:0-22050 GCA_045531575.1 Oscillospiraceae bacterium
AGTGAGGACTGGGCTCCCGACGGACAGGCAGGCACAGTTAAATTCCTCGGCTACTATGATATCCGTGAAGGTTCAGATCAGTACCTCACCTTCCAGACTCCCGAGTGGGGCGGAAGCATCGAATACAACAGCTGCTCCAGCGGCGCTGCTTATTTTGAGAAGCTTGGTACACTGATTGCAGCAGATGATTCTCCCGATCTCGTAACCTACGAGTGGCTGAGCTTCCCCGGCGGTATGGCAAAGAACATGTACGAGCCTCTCGACGAGTGGTTTGACCTTGAGACCTCCCTGTGGAAGGATATGAAGGCTACCGCTGAGACCTTCGCTTACGAGGGCAAGCATTACTACTACCCCTATCAGCTTAGAACTTATTTCGCACTGAACTACAACAGACAGACTGTGGAGAACGCAGGCCTTGAGGATCCGTATGATCTGTACATGGCAGGCAACTGGACCTGGGATACATGGCGCCAGATGATGATCGACTTCTGCAACCAGGATGAGACTAACATCGGCTACTGCAGCACTCCCGATGTTCTTACTTCCATCGTTGCCACAACAGGCACGAACTTCGTTGATGTTCAGGCTGATGGCACCATCAAGAACAACATCAACGACGCTAACGTTACCCGTGCAATGGAATTCATCGAAAACCTCTACAGAGACGGTCTGTTCTACAACAAGGAGCTTGGTGACTGGGTATCTCCTCAGCTGTGGGCTGTGAACTCTTCTCAGGTTCTGTTCCTCGGCATGGAACCCAACTGGTGCTACTCCGATGCAACCAAGATCATCCAGAATCCTGCAGGCGTTGAGAACGATATCTTCGATACTCCCTCTGATTTCGCGTTCGTTCCCTTCCCTCGTGATCCCGCTTCCGATACATATAATGTAGCATGCGACAGCTTCGGTTACATGGTTCCCAAGGGTGCAAAGAACATCAAGGGTGCAGTTGACTGGATCTACTGCAACCGTATCTTCGAGACCGACGTAAACGTTCAGGCTAAGGCAAGACAGGAAGCTACCGCTCCCGAAGTAGTAACCTTCGTAGAAGGCAAATACGCAGGCATGCAGAAGTGGCAGATGACATGGGATGAGCAGGTATACGATCTCTACATTGAGATGAAGGATCCCACCAAGTTCACCTACAACTTCGATGATGTATACGGCTTCAACAGCCAGCTTTCCAGCGATCTGGTAGGAAATATGCTTAATGAAATAATGTTCAATGCAGGCTCCTGGACTCAGCTCAGCGCTTCCAACGGCCCCGCAATTGACGCTATTCTTAACGAATACAGATAATCACATATTTGAAAAGCCACCAAACGGTGGCTTTTCTTCTTACTACACTCAGCAAAACACCCGTGATAAATCTCACGGGTGTTATCTTCATTTAAGATTTAGAGCGGCATAAAGCAGATGCCCTCACTGCCGATGCATGCCTTGCTTCTTCCCTGCAGCACATTTACCTGATAAATAAAGGAATTGATGCGTATCAGCACGCCCGGATAGAACTCCTTGCGGCCTGACACAGACAGATTCTGCTTCATCTCCAGTGTACGGTCTATCTCGGTGATACGCTGCTGATTTCGCTTCATCTCGCCCTGCATCTGGAAACGGGATTTCATAGCCTCGACCTTCATCTGCTCACGCTCTGGTGAAAGCTTGCCTGCCTTTGCAAGCTCAGTCAGTGTGGTGAGGATCTTTCCGAGCTGATCGCATTTATCCTCAAGCACGGCGTTCTTGCGGGTAAGCTCTTCCTTCTCCTCGGTGAGGACTGCGTTATTGCCGACAGTTATAACGGTCTTTGCATAGCCCTCAGAGCCGAATGTGGCTGCTTCAATATTCTCAAGAGCGGTATACTTGCCACCCATCATGACGCCTTTACCTGTTGCAAGTATCTCCTTGCCTGCATATACCTCTCCACCGACAAAGCTCTGCGCCTCAACATTATTGTCACACTTTACAGTGCTGTTCTCGCAGAAAGCCATGCGGATATTACCCTTGCATTCAACGGTGGAATTGATGATACCTGTCTTTACACTGATATCTCCGTCAGCCTTCAGCTCCGCGCCTGTAACGGTGCCGTTTATGGTGATATTCTTCTTAGAAGTAACGGAATATCCCTCACTGACATTGCCCTTGATGATGACATTTCCGATAAAATCGATGTTACCGCTGGCCACATCAACATCACCTCTTATCAGGAGCTCTTCATTCACGCAGAAAGCGCCGTTCTGGAAACAGAGGTTTCCATCAACACTCGCAACGATCTGAGAGCCATCCTCCGTGAGCGCTGTTCCGCTGCCGAGGTTCACTTTTGCAGGAACACCAATATGCTGTTTAACGACCTTGCCGCAGATATCCTTGCCAGGCTCACCTTCAGTCGGCATAGAAATATCCGCTATAACAGTGCCGATAAACGTATTCTTGACAAGACCGAGATTCTTATAATCCACGGTACCGTGTTCATCCTCAGTAGGAGCGATGACCTGACTCTTATCGAAATGATATTTGATCTCACCGTCAACGCCGTCTACAGGAGCGGTCCAGCGTGCAATACAGATATTTTCGTTATAGCGTTTATCCTCAACGATACTCTGCAGCGAATCCTCAAAGATGCCATAAGAGATATTCTTCTCATTTATAGCTGCTCTGATCTTATCCATAGTGATATCAAGACCGCCGTTCTGCGGTTCAGACACTGTCATAAATGCAGTGGTAAAATTAGGATCGACAGAGATCTCTGCAACAGCATGAACAGGAATATTATTATTGGTGGTAGTTGTAGTCTCAGACATGAGCTGCCCCCCTTTAAAATATATTAATCCATTTATATTGTAACATATTTTCAGATTAATTGCAACCACAAGACAACTGGTAAATACAAACAAATATATTTCTATGCTTTTGTATAATGGTACAAACTATTCTGCATACTCCGCATCGATCACGCAGAGGCTGTCTGCCTCACTTATGCACTGCAGATACAGCACCTTTACGCCTGCTCTGATTGCATAACTCAGAGCAGTGCCATATTCGGGATGTATCTGAACATTCGGGCGCACTTCCTTTACACCGTTCATCGGTATAACATACGCCGCTATTGCAGTGTAACCCTGTGCGACAGCAGCTGAAAGCTCCCTGAGATGCTTTATACCCCTCTCTGTGGGAGCGTCAGGAAAATATCCGATATCGCCATTTCTGAACGTACAGCCCTTCACTTCCATCAGATAGCGCTCACTGCCACGCTCCATATAGAAGTCTATGCGGGAATCTCCGAAACGGTACTCAGGACGAACAAGCGAAAACCCCTGTGAGCGCAGCCACTCCCCTGCCACTACGTTAGGTGCAGTGCTGTCTATGTTCACCCACCCATGTTCACCGCATGCTGCGATCAGATCGTATGCCGTCTTACGTTCAGGTTTATCAGACTTCTGTAAAGACACCTCGACACCCTCTTTCAGCAGCTGTTCACAACGTCCTGTATTCTTCACATGAACAAGTTGAACGGTATTATTTACTGTAACCTCTGCAGTGAAGCGGTTGATACGCTTTATAAAGCTGCCGTAAACAATATTATTGTATTTCATTTAATTTCTCCTATAACAAAAAACCGTCCGTAGGACGGTTTTATATATGTTATCGCCATAAAGCATCAAACTATGTATGCTGCTTCTTTTTGCCTGAAAGGCTGAATTTGGACTCAGTGCCGTTCATAAGGCGCTTGAAATTCTCCTTGTGTCGCCATGCCATAAAAAGTACAGCGCCAGTACAGAGCAATACAGCTGCGAGCGGTGCCTTTGTTACAAGCAGTGTAACTGGGCAGGTCAGCATTGCAACAACCGTTGACAGCGACATATATTTCGTCACGAGCAGGAGTACGATCATCACAGTAAGTGCAATGAGTCCTGCACGCCAGTCAACAAGCCACATGACGGACATATTGACAAGAAAACCCTTGCCGCCCTTGAATTTATACCACACAGGGTACGCATGACCGAGTATTGCAAACACGCCTGTGAATGCTGCGCCGATCTGATACTGTCCCATTACAAGCTCAAAAAGGTTTGCAAAAATAACCACAGGCACTGCAGCCTTTGCAAGATCCAGTACAAGCACCCACCATGCCCATTTATTGCCGAAGGTGCGCTTGAAATTGGTAAAGCCAGGGTTTCCGCTGCCGCAGGTGCGAATATCAGTGTGATATATCCTTTTAGAGAACTCGATAGCAGGATTTACGCCCGCAAAGAGGTATGCAGTAACAGCTGCCGCAATAAACAGTAATATATCCATATCCGATACCTCGTATTACTTTTCTTCGATAGCAAAGGTCACTTCGTCGCCAAAGCCCCATACACCTACAGCGTCAGGTCCGATAGATGCGCCAATGATAGGGCCGATGGTAACTATGCAGATATCCTTACAGGGGATCTCATCCTTGATATAACTGATAAGGTGGTCCAGTTCAGACTTATCGCAATCTGCCTGTGCTACATAGATAGTCTGCTCCTCGGATGCAACGATATTGGCTTTAAGCAGCGCCACGATCTCACGGAAAGAGTTCTGTCTGCCCTTTACCTTCTTGTATGCAGCCTGAACGCCGTTTACATCGGAAATTATTATAGGCTTAACGCCGAGAATGTTTCCAAAGAATGCAGACGGACCTGACACTCTGCCCGCCTTGCGCAGATGATCGAGAGTATGTACTGTAACATATTCATGCACCTTTTTGCGCACGGAGATGATATGCTCGGTGATCTCATCCGCACTCTTGCCCTCCTTAGCAAGCTTTGCGGCTTCAACAGCAAGCATGCCTTCGCCGATGCTGGCGTTAAGGGAATCAATGCAGGATATCTTGGCATCAGGATATTCTTCCAGCAGATCCTGTGCCATTACATAGCCTGTATTCACTGAACCCGACTGCTTTGAGCTGCAACCGATATAAACGATATCAAATCCCTCGTCAAGGTACTTCTTGAATATACGATGGAACTCATCCATAGAAACCTGTGCTGTAGTAACACGATTACCGCCACGGATCGTCTCATACAGCTCGTGAGCTTCATCAGCACTCCATGTGAGCAATGCAGGAGCTTCTTTACCATCACATACCGTAGTCATGCGGGCATAGTCGATATCATACTTTTCGAGAAGCTCTGTATTTAAGTCTGAACAGGAATCTGTGATAATCTTAACCTTTCTCATATCGTTACTCCTTATATGTATAATTTGGTATTATACATATACTGTATCATACAAATATTAACTTATAATTAACAAAACCACTTGTGAGAAAAAATTTGATACCGGCAAAACAAAAACGCAGCACCACAAGGACGCTGCGAGCATAGCATTTGCAATAAAAAAACCGCCCTGTAGACGGTTTTTTTATATGGTGCCGCTGACCGGGGTCGAACCGGTACGGATGTTTAGTCCGAGGGATTTTAAGTCCCTTGTGTCTGCCTATTCCACCACAGCGGCATTTATCTACAATAACATTATACTACATCTTAATATATTTGTCAATAGAGTTTTCAAAAAAACTTTTAAACCGCATTATAATGCGGTTTATACACTGTTTAATATTAATATTGATCGGAATAATAATATTAATTATAAGTCTATATTATTGTTTTTGTTTAATCAATTAAGTTTTGTAAATATACTAACCTCTACTATACTATTCTACTCTTGACTATTTTGTTACTCACCACGTTACTCACTTTTTGTTTCTATTTTCCCGTTACTCACCTATCGTTACTCACCAACTCTTGACATGGTTTTTTTGTTATGATATAATAAGTTATCGAATATATGAGAATATATATTGTAAAGATAGGTGAAATTATGAAAAAACCTAATGGCACAAATAGCGTTTATAAAACATCGGATGGTATGTGGATTGGACAGATAGTTATCGGTAAATATCCAAATGGTAGATTGAGGTATAAAAGGTTTAAGTCCAAGAAGCAATCTGATGTTGTTGAAAAAATGAGAAATTATGAAAATGGGTTTGCTCAAATTTCTTGTAACGAAAATGCTTATCTTGGAGATTATCTATTAGGCTATTTAAACAATGTAAAGAAGATTGTATTAAAATCTACTTCATTTGATAGAAATATGAACACCTATTCTCTTATTAATAGATATATTGGACAATATACAATTGGAGAATTAACATCCCAGTTTATTCAAACACAACTCATTAACAAACTCATAGATAATAAATATTCCTATTCTTCAATTCATAAGGCGTATGTATTATTAAATGAGTGTATGAATTATGCAGTAGAGAATAAAAAGATTGCTGAAAATCCTTGCAAGACAGTAAAGCAACCTACCAAAGCAAATCTTCAAACTAAAAAGGTTCGATTTCTTAACGAAGAAGAAATCGAAAGATTTATCGAGTTTGCTACTGCAATGAAACCTAATGGAAAACCTTATTATATTTATGGGTTAATAATTTGTCTTGATATATATACTGGATTACGATGTGGTGAATTATCAGCTTTACGTTGGAAAGACATTGACTTTAATAATCAATATATTATTGTAAACAAAACTATATCGACCACCTATGAATACGATGAGTTTGGTAAAAAACGGAAACGCAATGTAAAATGCGAAGACACCGTTAAAACCGAAAACGGCGATCGTATTGTAAAGATGAATACAAAATCCATTAAGATATTGCAAGAACTTAAAGAACGATGTAGTGAAGACTATAATCCTGAAAATTTTATCGTTTCAAATTCATTGGAATGTCGTTCTGTTGATGTTCTTAGCGACTCATATTCAAATATTGCAAAAGCAGCGGGAATAGAAAATGCGCTTGGTATTCATACACTTAGACATACTTTTGCAAGTCTCCTTATTAAAAAGGGTGTAGATATTAAAATAGTATCTGATTTGTTAGGACATAAAGATGTAGCATTTACCTATAATACTTATGTTCATTTGATTGAAGAACAAAAAGCAAAAGCAATTGAATTGCTTGATTTAGATTAAAATAACTTAGGGGATAACAGATTAATTTCTGTTATCCCCTATTTTTTATTTTTTTAACAACGCTTGTTTTTCTAGCCAGTCTGGAAGTTTATCTTTCATGATAAGGTATTTATTACCAACTTTAACAGATGGGAAACTTTTAAGTTTAACAAGTCGATATGCTTCTTTATTACTTATGTGAAGATATTCTCGTAATTCAGATACCTTCATAAGATTTGGTAATTCTTTCATCCACTCACCTTTGTTGTACTACCAAAGCCACCGTTTCTGATACCATCAGTATCATCATCCTCGGTTAAGAAATACTGCTGAATGATACCTTGAGCAAAAGCCTCGCCTCTCTTAATGCTTACAGGCTTATTTTCTCTGCCATCGTTTGTGATTTTAATAAAGATATGTCCTTCATTATCAGACTGAGCATAATCAAAATCTACAATTCCTATGGTGTTGTCCAACTGCACTCTGTACTTAAACCCAAGACCACTACGAGGGTAGATTGCAAGGAACTTATCATTGTCAAGTAGAACTCTGATACCTGTCGGTATCTTTATGGTCTGTCCGACTTCAAGAGTGAAATTAAAGGGTGCAAAGAAATCATATCCTGCTGAACCAGTTGTGGCTCTCTTAGGCAGTTTAATTTCGTTGTACTCATTAAATAAATCCATATTCTTATCAGTTGCACTTGCATACTGGTTATAACTTACTTTTTCAAATTTCATTATTGTTCCTTTCTACATTTCAGTTCGTTTAAAATATAATATTTACATATTCTAAAAATACTTGGATATATAATATTTTTATCATTAATTTGACAAACAAATTTATTATTATCATATGTAATTAAATTTAGACAATAACAACATTGTTTATGTTTATTATGATATTCTATTATATCTTCAATTGTATCAAAATCATCCATGTCTTGATCTAAATTCCACATTATATTAAACCCTCAAATTATTTACAATCTCAATTATACAATCAGCAGCATAATCAAGCTCTTCTTGTGTAGTATATCTACTAAGGCTCACTCGGATTGTACCATATATGTAATCATCAGGTATGCCCATAGCCTGTAAAACGTGTGATGGCTCAAGACTACCACTATTACAAGCCGAACCACTTGATACACAAATGCCCTTATGGTCAAGTTGTAACATAAGTGCTTCACCCTCAATACCTTTAAAGGAAAGACTTGAAATGTTGCCCACACGAGGTTTATCTTTGGCATTTATGAGTACATCTGACACATTTTCAAGGATTTTTTGCTCAAAATTATCTCTTAAAAGAGCAATTTTATCTTGCTCATTTTTGTCATAATTATACAGTTCACAAGCCTTACCCACTCCAACTATTGCGAAAGTGTTCTCTGTTCCTGCTCGGAGACCTCTTTCCTGTCCACCACCTTTGATTAAAGGCTTAAAATTGTCGGGGTCTTTTATATAGAGGATGCCAGTGCCTCTCGGAGCGTGGAATTTATGACCAGACATTGATAGAAAATCTACATCAAGGTCACGCACATCAATAGGAATGTGACTGAAAGCCTGAGTTGCATCAGTATGAAGTTTTACGTCTCTCATGTGGGATATTTTACATAAATTTTTTATGTCATATATTTCACCCGTTTCATTGCTAGTCATAATATGTGATACTAGTGATGGTCTTAAAAAATGTAGTCTTTCAGAAAATTGAAAATCATTGTTATAATGCACGATATGAGCATTCTTACTAACACTGTGATGCTCATAAGGAGAGCATATAGCATAACGTTGATTGCGCAATACCCATGAGTTCGATTCAGAAGCACCTGATGTAAACACAATCTGTCTAGGCTCTGCATTAATTGCTTTTGCAACTTGCTCCCTAGCCTTTTCAATGGCTTTCTTGGCGGACTTGCCAAAACTATGTATGGACGATGGGTTTGCATAAGTGTCTTTTATATAGGGTACTGCTTCAGCAAAAACTGTATTTAATACCTTTGTACTAGCTGCGTTATCAAGGTAAATCATTATATCACTCTCCGTTTCTGTCCTCATAATTACCATACAAGGGTTCATTTGTCCGAGGGTCAAAACTGTCGCAATCGTCATTCTTTATCCAAGAGAGTCCTATATGACCACAATTTTTGCATCGAGATACAGTTACCATGCAATTTGTATGTATTTCAATATCTTCATACACACAAGGGTCTAATTCATGAATACCGTCAGGCTTTATCATTAAACCATCAGGAAATTTACATTTACACATTTTAAAATACCTCTTAATATTAAGGGCTTTGTCTAGTTTATATAGGCAAAGCCCTATTTTTTACGATTTTTCAGTTATTCGTTACTAATAGTTATGTTTCTTGTAGCTTGAGATATCGCCCACAGTGGCACTCACCTTCTGTTGTTTGTTCTCTAAAGTCTTTACAAGGGCATTTTGTATCTTCTGTTTTTTCAAGCAGACAAGGACAATAGCCGTCATTGTTTTTAACTGCCTGTGTTACTTCGTTATAAATATCTGCATCGGGATTTTTAACTATCTTTAACATAAAAACACTCCCTTTTGATTATCACTGATTAATTTAACTCCCAATATGTTATCATAATGTGCTTGATGGTTAGGGATGTATCTACCTGTTTTCAATATGATATTGTTAAAATCAGACTTTAACATATTACATTGGGTTTGAATTTCATCAATCTCATAACCAGTGTATATTATAATAGTATCATTACAACCGTTATCTCTGAATGTTTTAATTACCTCATACATTTCACCAAACTGCATCATAGGTTCTAACCCACCGAAAACAACCGCTTCTGAAATAGGATTGGAAATATATCTACGGAATATTTCATCCGCAGGTATATCAATAGTTGGCTGTTTTACAATTTCAGCATTTTGACATATTGAAATGTCTAAATCCTGTTCTGTACAGCATTTCCAATCACAAACTGAGGTACTAATAAACATTGAGGGACGTTTGTAATTTACAAAATCTTCGTCAACAATGTTTTTAATTCTCATATTACTCCTGTTTCATACTTGCATAATCAAACCACTTACGAGCGTTAAACTCCTTAAATCTGTCCTTTGAGTAAGCTCTTGACGGAACAAGGAAACCTACAATACGCTGGAAAGTGTCATATACAGGTTTACCACAAGTGGGACAAACATCTGTACCGACAAAACCGTGATGGTTCTTACATTCGTTGATTCTTGTGTTAAATGCAAAATAAATTACGCCTGACTGTGCTATTCTATTAAGCATATCCCAAGCCACATCGGTATTAGGGAAATTAGATTCAAGGTTAATGTGTGCAATGCTACCACCTGAACAAAGTCTGTCAAGTACAGAACTAAGTTTTAACTTTTCCTTAATAGTACACTTTTCGGAAAGAGGTATCCACTGATTAGAATAGATAAACTTTTCATCCTTATTGTAAAGAGCATTATCCTTCTGACAGAGAATAACCGCAGCACGTTCAGCAGGTACACTTTCAACATTAAAAGAATATTCATTTGTAAAATTATCCTTTACATCATTGATTGTATCAAAAATCTGCTTTGCAAAATTCATACCATAATCGGTATAACTCTTATTGCCAAATTCGTCTGTATGAATGAATCCGAAATGTTCAATAACTTCATAAAGACCAAGCATACCAACAGTACAATATTGCTTATCCATTTCAACTGCACCGTCTGTATAGTTAGGAAGTAAACCCTTTTCTACATTTCTCTTGATAATATATCTGATACGGTCAAGTGACTTACAACAAAGGTCTGTTCTGTGTCGGAGGATTTCAAGGAATTTGTTAGTATCATTATTGCTCTCGTAAGCAATACGCATAAGATTGATTGTATTTACCTTAACAGAACCAATAGAGAGTGCTGTACCGCCAATAGAATTAATAAAGGCATTTAATTTTGTTGTATCAGAGAGCAAGCGACAACAATTTGAAAGCACACCTACGTCCTCACTAATAAAGAAATTACTATCATTCCACTTTGTATTATGGTCTGAACACCAACGAGCAAATTCTTCATCTGCAAACTTATTATCTTTATAAAGCAAAGAATATGAAAGCACAGGGAACGTAAACATATTCTCATTTCTTACATCAGATACAACTTCCATAAAAATCTTCTGATGCTCAACAAGTTCATCAATACAATCAATAACAAAAGTACCATCAGGGTATTCTACTCCACCAAAAAGACTTTCAATATAGAACTTATCAAAAATTGATACGTTTACAAATGCACTCTGGTCAATTCTCATAAACGGCTGATTAAGTCTATAAATAAGCTTCTGGAATGACTGTCTTAAATAATACTCAGGACTCTTTATGTAATAACCTGTTTCGCAATCCTTCTTCCAAAAGTAATATGTCCACACAAGAATGTTAGGAATACCAACCGCACCCGATGAACGATTACTCATATATGAAATAAACTCAATTACATCATCAAGGAATGTTGTGAGATGATTAGGTGCTTTAGCATTATAATTCTTTAAGAAGAACAAACCCTCTGTTGCAAGTCGTGTAAGGTCATACGCATAGCAATAGGGCATATATGAAGTGGTTGGTGCATCGTGAAGATAAAAACCACCATTATATTCAGTTTCAAGCCATTCTCTTGCTGTTTCTAATCCATACTTTTTCTGAATTTCATAGAAAATCTTGTTAAATGCAAACAGTTTATCATGTGACTTTCCCTTTTCAGAAAGCAGACTACGAATATCCTTATTACTTGCGTTTGCATTAGCATCAATGGTTACATCTGCTACATTCTTATCAATAAATCCATCAATAAAGTCAGAAAAATTCATCTGGCTCTCGTGAAAACCATTGAGATATTCAAAGTCTTCTCCGTACTTTTCAACTAACTTGTTAAAAGCAATAGTAAAATTCTTACCTGTTTTAATCTTTACATCCATTTTTGTTTAGCCTTACCTTTCATTTATCCATTTAATTGCTTCTGTAAAATCCATTATACCACCATCAACTTCAAGGATAGGAACTACAGAAAAACCTTTACTCATCATTATGTCTTTATCAGTAATCATCTCGTACTGAACCCCTTTTTCGTCAAGTTTCTTCTTTAACACGTTACATCGGGGGCAACCTGTTGTATACATCTTTACCATTTGTCTCACCTCCTTTCAAGTTCAATATTATCAGTTCATACTTATATCAGTCTTATCATCTCTAATGCGATGTGTCCATACAGGAAATCTTAATCCATAACCACCATTGTCATTTTTGCTAATTTCCAAATACTGAATTGTGGCAATTTTACCAACAATTTCAGATGGATTATTCCAGTATCGTATACGCTCATTATCATCAAATCCGCTACCGCACTCACATTGATACATATTGCCGTTATGGGAAAATTCCACTACAATTCCGCCAAGTTTACCTTTATTCTTGCCTGTGCCTTCATACACGTCAACAATTTTGAGGTCTGCATCGGACATAACCTTGCATTTTAAGAGATTATTTGAACGCTTAAATTCATAATGACCATCATTAAGATTTATCATAATACCTTCTTTGTGATTTGCTCTAGCTTTGTTTAGTTCTGTCATAATCATATTTGTGTCAGAGCCTTGATAAAGAACAGAAAGAATTTCAATATGACTTCCTTTTATGTAACTAGCATATTTATTAAGTAATTCTCTCCTTTTATAATATGGTTGCTCAGTGTTTTGAGAAATAAAATCACCATATGATAAAATATCAAAAATAACATATTTCAACCCGTGTTTAATACCCTTTGTTCTTGCTGTTTTCGTTACAATTTTATAATTTTCATCAGATGTAAGTTTGTCGCAATTAATCGCTACAAGTTCACCATCTAAAAAACCATTCCCTACATTTATGTTTTTTAGGAAATTATTCAAATCTTCCTCAACTTCAACAAGTCCGTCAATAACTTGTCCTTGTCTTGAATAGAATGTAATCTCTCCATAATGTATTGTTGTAGCAAGTCTGAAACCATCAAGTTTTTCTGTTATTGTAAATTCACCTTTTACTCGTTCTGGCTTGTCGAAATACTTATTTGCGAGCATTACATCAAATGTTGATATCAGGTTTGGAATAACTGAATTTACAATTTTAGCATCACAACCGAGTTTGATAGTTTTTGTGATAAGACTTTTATAAAAGTCTTGCATATCAGTAGGCTGATGATAAATAAAGCCTTGAATTAAAGAAATATCGTGGTCTGTACCAGTATTATGATTTCTTAAATATTCAACAACACCGCCCCAATTTGAAAGAAATCCTCTTACTGTGGGAACTTTCTTGTTTATCTTCTTAACCGATAAACCAGTTAATACATACGGACTCAAAAGGAATACTAAAGCATTAGTAAACTTTTTATTATCCTTGTTCTCACGAATAATTCTCTGTTTTTCTGTCTTGGAATTAGTTGATTGCAATTCCTCAAATATCTCTTTTACTCTTTGCATTCGTCCTCCTTAATTGTCATAATCAACCTCATTAGAGTTATTAAACTTTGTTTCACATTTATCCATATAGCAATCTCGGCAAATATGTTGCCCGTCAATATCTCTTATATCTTCGTGTAATACTTCTGATTCACAGACATCACAAACAAATATCGGGACATTTATATAAGGGCAACTATTACCCATACATCCCATTTCAGTTGGGCAACCTACACATTGGTCTTCAAATTTTACCATATTTCACCTCAGCAATTATAAGGCATCTTATCATATTCCTCTTGTGGGTCAAAACCTTCAGAAACACCATCATATTCCCAGTTCTTACAATCTGTTTTTAACCAGTTCTTAGATGATACTTTCTTAGAGCCACCAGCTTTTCTACCACAGTAATAATTATTATCCCTATCGCTCTCAAAAGAATACTTACAATTACAACAACCATTTTCAGGTCTTTTACTTCTTTTTGTCATTATGTAAACTCCTATACTGTTTAATTTTCTTAACTATCCAATCATAAAGACTGTCTAACCCTGCCCATATAAACGCAGCGATAGTAAAACCGCCTGATAGCATTCCTATGTAAGATAGAATTTCTATGCCTTTTTCGTGCTGTGAAACAAGAACAATTACGATTATTGCTAATATTCCTGACAAAACCTTAATTAGTAATTTCAAGTCTACCCTCCTCTGTTATACTTGACGGTGTAAATGCCCTATCATCTATGTAGATGTCTGCACCGACTTTTCTGCAATCACAACCCCAAAGGGCATTTCGTTTAGGCTCATTCTCATTGATATAATCAAATGTTAAACCTTGCTCTTTACACCAGATAATCGCCTTGCCGAGAGCAACACCTTCTCTGCACGTCCACAAAATCAACGTAGCACCTTGATTTTTAAGTTCTTTAACCAAATCAACTACCTTTTGATTAGGCTCACCGCATTCTGGGTAGTTAGAATGACAGAGTGTAAAATCAAAATCAACCGCTATTACTGCTTTGGATATTGAGTCTATTCCTAATGATGTCAAGAGCTTTATTATATTGTTCATAAAATTCTTCCTCTGTGATTTCAACACAATATTTTTCATTTAGCGTTTGAGAATCATCGGTATCAATAAAAACTTCATTATTTTTATGCTTACTAAAACTCACCGTTATACATCCATAAGTGTCTGATTGATAAGAAATTCCGTCACGCTGAAAATATTCAAATACCTTGTAAAACTCTATATCGTCAAGATTTTTATAGTATTTCCCTATTTTCTTAATTTTCTCTTCTATGGTAATATCTCTAATTTTATTTCTAACTTGTGATAATTCCTGTTCAAGTTTCTTTTCTTTTGAACGCAAATTGCTATATTCTGTATCCATCGCTATCTCTCCTCAGTATATTTATAATAGTATCGACTGCACTTCTCCAATTAAGACAACAATTCATCTCAACTGTGTAGTCAGGTTTCTTTAATTCTCTGAACTCAATTACCTCATCATTAAACAGTCTTCTCATATCATTATTGTAAATGTCAGCATTCATATACCATTCCCATGCTTCATTAAAAGGAATTGATACATATATCACTTTATATTCGTCAGTAAGTTTGTTAATTTCGGTTGGAGTAAGAACTTCAACTTCATACTCGGTTTCATTATTGATATGATTTGCAATGTTTTCAACCGTTGCCCCAGCTTTTCCAGTAATGATATAACGCATTATGTATTCACCACCTTGGAACAATCCTGCATTTTGCTGATATTGCCGACAAAACTTTCTGCTTGTGACAGAAGATAATCTAATGAACCAGTGTTAGCGATGATATAATCATATCTATAATTACGGACATTTGCATCTTCTGTTGTTGCTGTATTTGTCTTACCATTATCAATAAGAATTGTATATACATTGTTGTATGTATTCTTGAACTTATCAATTACAGCAGGGTCTCTAACATCAAGGAAAATCACATCAAATTCACTGTCTTTACTTTGATAGTCATAGGGGTCAATTTCTGTAAAATCACAGAACATATCATCTATCAGTCTGCAACAGTTCTTAAATAGAACATCGTCATAAACCTCAAGCGCCTTATTTACAGAAGCAAGTAGTTGTCTATCTTTGTCTGTCTTTGCTGATGTATCAATACCAAACCATTCCTTGAGCATATCACGAGTATCATCAACATAAGATGTCTTTAATACTGTTATGTTCTTTGTAAACAAAAGGCTTGTAACCATATTACAAAAAGTGTCCTTGCCAGCACCTCCTGTACCATTTGTTATAATAAGTTTTCTCATTTTATGTATTGTCACCTCTAATCAGTCTGAAATATTCATTATAAGCATCATAACGCTTTTGTATTGTGTTTATAGGCTTATTGTTGTCGTTACACCACTTCATGAAATTAGCCCAAAATTTTTCTTCACACATATTAAATTCAGGACATCCTCCACGGTATACGCAATTGGGGACTAGGACATCGGATAATTCCTTTTCGCCCTCATCTTCGATTGCTAATTTTACATCTTCCATATATTCTCTTGTATCAGAAGCTGCTTGATAACATAACCTAAATCTTGATACGTTAATTGCAGATTGAGGATTTGCTTCGATATCCATATTCACTAGAGTATCCTGTCTGGCAGCATCTCTGTCAATACCTGTTCTATCTGTTCTCTGTGTAGAAACAAACTTTTCCCACCCAAGCCAATGCCTTGCAAAATGAACCGATATCCAAGATTTAATTCCTTCCCATCTCCATTTGATTCTTCCTAATCGAATAGGAGAGTGTTCGGATATCAATACCTTCTTTTTAAATTCTGTCGTAGCAGGAATGTCAGTATCAGCTTTATTTGTAGTGTGTCTACACTCATTTTTGATTTCTGTCCAATCAATATTTATTCTTTTAATTTGAGTCTTCCTCATTATTACTCCTTTACAAGAACTCCAAGTTCCTTACAAATATCATAAACAATATCAAAATCTCTATCCTCACACTCAATTGTAATAGGCTTAGATAGATCGAGCGAAAATAAACCGAGCAGACTACGAGCATCTACTACATACTTCTCATGGCTTATAGCGTTAATTCTGCCCACAGCCTTAGTAAGTCCTGCAACAAGACCCTTAATCTCATCTATTTTGTCAAGTCTAACCTGAAATGCCTTATAATCATTAAAAAATACCATTATTGTTTTCTCCTTTACGTCATTTAAAAAATCTAGTGTTATATTCTATTCCCCAGTTCGTTTCACAGTGTTCAAATACAAATTCAATATCACCACTGTACTCAAACCACATTACAGATTCATATTCTGATAATGCAGGATTGTAATAGAAAGTTGCTGGGTGTGTGGTATGTTCTTTTGAGAATACTTCATAAACTATCTCTTTTGTTTCGTTATCAATCTCTATTCCTGAATAAGCCCAAATTTGAATACCTTGAAATTGTCCTTTTTGAAATAAAACCTCTTTTACTGTGTTAGGAAACTTATCTGATTTGATTCTATTGTAGATAAGTTCTGCTACATAAGTTTTGTACTGCTTGGAGAAGTTTCCTACTTCGTGTTGTATAGTAACTTCTAACAAGAAAATTTCTTCCGATGAAAGAGTATCGTAGTAAGTTTGTACTACTGGGTTTCTTTCAAAAGGTTTTATTTCAATTTGTAACTCAATTATGTAAGGCGGTTCAGGAACTTCTTGTATAACAGGTTGTTCAGTTTGTTCTGTAATTTCAGTGGTAGTCACTTTTTTTGCGATAACCACATTAATAAGCGTTATAAGTGTTACAATCTGAATACATATTATAATAAGTAGGAGAATATTGATAACCTTTGTTTTTCAATCAGTTCTCATAGTCTGTACCCTCCACTCCATATTCGTCATAATCGTGTAAATCTCTGATGGCGGTCTTTCTGAACTTCAGTTTTGGTATGAGATAATCAACCATCATCTTATCAAAGCAATCACAGCACATATCAATATCTATATTGCAACCATCAAACTGACTGCCATAGCCTACATTGTTATAATGCAGTCCAAACTCCTCTTGATTATCCCATTCATTAAAGAACTTTCCACATAGATCGCATTTATGTATCTTCATATCTTACTCTTTATCCTTTCTGAAACTCCATACATAATCAACAAATTTATCCCAGTTCAGCATTATCTGTGAATACACATCAATCTTGATTTCCTTTGTGTTTTGACCGCCACACCAAGGATAGATAAGAATCTCATACTCGCTCTTGCTCCAAAAATAATACATTAGAGAAGATTTGAGTTCTTTTGTGAACTCGGTCTTATCCTTGCACTTCTTCAAATATTTCTTAACATCCTCGTTAAAACTGTAATGGTCGAATATGTTGAAGGTTGTTATCTCTTGCTTGTTCATATTGTGATAATATACATTCCACTCCGTAGTAGATCACCTCCTTCCAATTAAATCGAATTTTTATTGGGTTTTTCAACTCCGCAAATGGCTTAACAGCGTGGTTTGCGAGATTGACTTTTTGAAAATTTCTGAAAAAGATTTTATTGGGTTATGTATTTTCAAGCAAACCTTTAAAAATGTGTGCTATAACATCAACTGTCCAACCATTGCCTATTGCAGTATATCTTCTTGAATCAGAAACACAATCTGTATAACCATCAGGAAGCGTTTGTAATCTTTCATATTCAACAGGCATCAGTTTTCTGCATCTTCCGTTTTGGTAAATTTTCTTTTGTCTGTTACCTCCATCACCATCACACAATAACGTATTACATTTGCCGTTTAGATTATAGCATTCTCTCATATTTTTCATAAGACCTGTTCCCAAAAGAGTTGCTTGTACTTTCTCATTATCACCATTATAAATAAATTCTCTTTTGTACCAATACTTATCAGGAACATTATCTGCATTCATTACAATATCTTTTAAAACAACTTCTTTATTTTTAGGCTGTGTTACTTTTGATATATTCGTCCAATATAATCTCTTTCGTTCAGCAGCACACACAAGAGCCGAATTTATCATAATCGGTTGAACATTTAATTCATTACTAATTGCATTTGTCCATTTATCTTCCATGCTTGCTACGTTCTCAAGTAAAAAAAATTTTGGCTTGACGTACTTTAAAATTCTTATGTATTCATAAAAAAGACCAGATTTTTCGCCATTAAGCCCTGTTACTTCTCCTCTGTCATACTTATAGTTACTCAAGTCTTGACAAGGACTACCGCCAATTATCATATCAATAGGCATAATGGAATCTAATATTTCTTCTGTTATATTGCGAATATCTCCAAGCTGAATAATGTCTGGATAATTCTTTTTAGAAATTTTCATTGCATATTCATCAATTTCACTCGCATAATACTTTTCTACTGGGATACCTACCCTTTCAAGTGCGACCATTCCGCAAGATATTCCATCGAACAAACTTAATACTCTCAATTAATTTTCAACTTTCCTTTATGTTTTTAAGAATGTGTTTTATAACTTCTATTGTCCATCCATCACCAATCAAGTCTGTAATTTTTGACTTAATAAGGTCATCAAAGTCGTACCAGTTAGGAATAGTTTGGAGTCTTCTGTATTCTTTTATAGTTAAATCCCTATATTTGTCTCCGTCTGTAACAAACTGAGTGTTCCAAGCAGCATATCCTCTTGCAGTAATCGGAAGTGACTTATCACCATCCACCCTTACATACATTGTGGACTCAGCTTTTCTTTTTACAAACTCGGTTTTCTTCTGCGACCAATTTTCTTCTCTTTGTGAACCGTAGTCAATAATATCAGACAATTTAATATTTCTATCTGTTGGTACAGTAACGTTAGGAATATTCGTCCAGTAATAACGGTTTCGTTCCTGTGCAGAAACTAAAGCAGAATTAATATGTATAGGCTCTACTCCTAAATTATCATTGAAGACCTGTTTATCTGCATTGGTCATTGAACATACATTTTCAAAAAGAAAATATGTTGGATTGATATACTTCATAATTGCTACACAAGGAAAGAACAAAGATGATTTTTCACCATTGATTCCTGTTTTACCTGTAATATTGATTAAACTCATATTCTTACAAGGTGAACCACACATAAATAAATCTATCTTACCAAGCTTGTCTAACTTTTCTTTGTCTACTATGTATTCACCATCTTCTGTAACTTCTTTAATAAAATTCATTACATTACCAATCTGAATTGTATTAGGAAAGTTCTTTTGTGTTACTTGGATTGCATGAGGTTTAATTTCGCTTGCATAATAGGTTTCAATAGGGATACCTAATTCTTTTAAAGCAATTTGACCTCCAGACATACCATCACATAGGGAAAGAACTTTTAACCCTAAATTATGTGTTTTATTCATTCTTTAAAAATCTCCCATCTTTACAAGCTTTGATAAGCCTTGTATATAATTTTTAGTCTGTGATATGTGATTATCGGTTGGTGAAATCCTTTTAAAATAAGGACTTGTAGCAATCTGATAAAACACATAATTGTTTTGATTTTCTCCTTTACCCAATAAAATTCGGGTTTTATGTGCTATTTAACACCTCTCAAAGCCTTATTTTATGCGGTTTCTTTAAGTCTGTTTTTGAAAATCTTACGAAAATACCTAAAATGGCTGATTTTGCTTAAAAAGAATGGCTTAAATAGGGCATTTGAGAGATATAGGATAAAATCTTTGTTTTATCCTATATCCATTTTCGCACCACAATCTCCACAGAATTTACTATGCTTAAATTCTTCTATTTGGTCTTGACCGTATATATTGCCACATTCAGAACATCTATAACGATAAGCACCAAATCCAAGATTTTCGCATATCCAATGCCCGTGAACTGTTTTAGTAGAACTACTAATATAATTTCTTAATAAATTCATATCATCAATCATTTTGTATCCTGCCTTTTCTTCAAAAGGGAGATGATTATCAATTTCCTCACAGTAGTTCCACACTCTGTCCAATACTTCAAGTGCTTGTGTGTTATCGCTCATTTTTATCACCTATCATTTCTTTTAAAAGATTATCTGTATTAGTTTCATACTCACACCACTTCATCATAAAATCTGTGCTGTCATTATAAAGAAATCCACGCATTATTTCTTTATGCTGTTTAACAAAGTTTTTAAGTGTCGTGGTTAATAACCCGTCAAAAATTCTTCTGATATTAGCATCTCTATTTGCAGACCTAAACATCATTAACAGCATTTCGAGTGCTGGTCTATTTCTATCAGTTCTTTTAACTTTTTTGATAGACTCTAAATATTCGTTGCCAAATTCATCAACGCTTAAAACATAAACGCCAACATGATATGGAATTTCATCTTTGATTTTTTCATACACATCTAATGGCATAACATAGTAATTATAATCACCAATAAAGTTATGACCATTTTTAGAATGAAAATCTTCTACTGACGATTTAACTTCGTAACAATAAAAATCGCCTTTTTCAATTCCCGAAACCGTATTATTGATAGGAACGAATTTCATATAATCGACCCGAATACTGTGGTCTGTACCATAATCAAAAGTTACTTCTCGTGACATATAAATTCGTGTATTATTATCAGGATTGAGATGTTTTTCAAGCAAAACAGAAAGTTTGTCAGTTATTGTTTTCCTACCCATTACGCTTCACCTTTTTATATTCACCTGCTTTAAATCCATTACAAGTCTGGTGTGGAGATACCCACCTATGTAAATAAGTACATCTCCACTGAAATTCATCATTACATCGGGATTTGTCGCAATTCTTGCAACATTTACAATATGGCTTATCCATTAATATTTCTCCATTTCTTTTACAAGGTTATCTATTGTTTCAATTGTTTCTTGATGTTCAAATCCTGTTTCATAGGAAATCATATCAATTTGTCTTTTTAGTTTTTCTGCAAACTCTTTTATTATTTCAGACTTGGTTTGTTTATAGCAATCAATTACGCTATTCGTCTTGTCATTGAGTTCTTCTATAAAAACATTTAATTTTTGAATTTCTGTTTTTTGGTTTTCGATAAGGTTAAGAGCAAGATTTTCAACGTTATCACAATTGCTATCACATATAGTAAAAGGACAATCTTTGCATTTCATAGTTTTACAACACCTTAACGCTTTGATAACATCATTATCAGTCATATTTTGATACCTACTAAAATTATTTTGTTAATATTGCTTATTCTTCTATACCATCCATCTCGCCACCACAACGAGAACAATAATGTAATCCTGAAACATACTGTGGATATTCTCTTGTAAGTTTGTTACATTTTGGACAACGCAGAACTTTAATCTTGTGCCATATTATTCCATTACTATCACACATATCATCACAAAGAGGATTATTATTTTTAAACCCTATTTCAATTTCTCCACAGTCTTTCCATTTAAAATTTTCATTAATTGTCATTATTTTCACCTCATAAAATGTTTATTTTATCTTTACCCCTTACAAACCGCATAGGTAAGCCATTTGTAGAGCCAATAAAATCACTTTTAAACCTCTTTCTTATGATTTTCTGCTTCTTTTTGTGTTAGAAATACAGTTTGACCTATTTCAATATCCATAAATTCTGCTG
>JAZSEG010000193.1:0-5030 GCA_045531575.1 Oscillospiraceae bacterium
CATGACCATGAGCATCACCACCACGAGCATGGCGAGGAATGTACCTGCGGCTGTCACGACCACGATCATCACCATCACCACCATGCTGACGAGGTGTTCAGCACTTTCGGCGTTGAGACAGCTAAGAAGTTCACCAAGGAAGAGCTTGAAGCAGCACTTTCCAAGCTGTCTGATGAGGAATACGGCGCTGTTCTGCGTGCAAAGGGCATCGTAGCAGGCGACGGCGTGTGGTATCATTTCGACTTTGTTCCCGAGGAATTCGAGGTACGCACAGGCTCTGCAGATGTAACAGGCAGAATGTGCGTTATCGGCGCAAAGCTGGAAGAAGCAAAGATCAAGGCGCTGTTCGGCGTTTAATTCAAGAGGTGCAAAATGGAATTACCCGTATTTCTTATAACAGGCTTTCTTGAGAGCGGAAAGACCTCATTTATCCTTGATACCATTCAGGACAGACAGTTCAACCGTGGCAAAAAGACCCTGATAATCGCCTGCGAGGACGGCGAGGTCGAGTATGAGGAGAAGATACTGAAGTCCGCAAAGGCGGTTGTTGAGTTCATCGAGGACGAGGACGACTTCAACGAGCAGTATCTCAATGCGCTTGTTGCAAAGCATAAGCCATCCCAGATACTCATCGAGTTCAACGGCATGTGGAGCCTCAGAAACATGGCTGTAAAGGCTCCCAAGGACTGGATGTTCTATCAGATATTCATGTTCATGGATCATTCCAGATTTGATGTCTACATGAACAATATGCGCCAGCTTCTTTCCGACAATATTGCGGTTGCGGATATACTTGTATTCAATCGCTGCGATAAGGACAAGATTGATAAGAAGCGCCTGCGCAGAACCACAAAGGCGCTCAACCCCCGCATCGAGATGATGTTCGAATATAACGACGGCACTGTAGAACAGGGCTTCCAGGGTGAGGATGAGATGCCCTTTGACGTCAACGCAGATCCCATCGATGTTATCCACGACGACTTCGGTCTGTGGTACATTGACATCATGAGCAATGCAGCACGTTACAAGGGCAAGAATGTCCGTGTAAGAGGCATGGTATATCGTGCTTCCAATATCCCTGACGGATATTTTGTTATCTCACGCCGTGCAATGACCTGCTGCGCTGATGATATCGCGGTCATCGGTATTCTTGTTAAGTCCACCGAGGGCAAGAAGTTCCCTAATGGCGAGTGGGTAGAGGTCTGCGGCAATGTTATTGCTGAAAAGCACGACGCCTACAAGGGTCAGGGTCCTGTTATCGTTGCTGACGCCATCGTTCCCACCGAAAAGGCTGAGAGCGAGCTTGTTTACTTCAATTGATATTATATTGCGGCGAGTTCTCTTGCCGCAATGTTTTTAGGAGAATTTATGAACGAAAAACTTTTCACAGTCCGTCTTTCCGCAGACAGAACTGCAGTAGAGATACTGGATCAGACACTGCTCCCGAACACGATCAAATACCTCTCTCTAACAAAAGCCGAGGCTATATGGGAAGCGATATTCAGGCTGAGAGTCCGTGGCGCTCCCGCTATCGGCGTGTGCGCAGGCTTTGGTATGTATGTACTTGCGCAGCAGATACCAAACGAGGACTATGACGTATTCCTGTCAGAGCTTGAAAGAGCAGGGGAATACCTCAATTCCTCACGTCCCACGGCTGTAAACCTCAGTTTTGCAGTAAAGAGGATGCTTGCTGTCGTGCAGAATCATACAGGACTTGTGAAGTCCGAGCTGCTGCCGCTGCTCCATGCTGAGTGCATGGCTATCTATAACGAGGACAGAGCTATGTGTCGTGTCATTTCCGAAAACGGTCTCAGCCTTGTGAAGAGCGGTGACGGTATACTTACACACTGCAATGCGGGTGCTCTTGCCGCTACCGAATACGGTACGGGCCTCGGTACGCTGCTGCTCGGTAAGGAGCTGGGATATGAGTTCAAGGTGTTCTCCGATGAGACCAGACCTCTGCTTCAGGGCGCAAGACTCACATCCTTTGAGCTTAACCATGCAGGCATAGATGTAACGCTGATATGCGATAATGCCGCATCTCTCCTCATGAAACAGGGAAAGATAAACGCCTGCTTCGTCGGCTGCGACAGAGTAGCTGCAAACGGCGATACAGCAAATAAGATAGGCACCCGCTCCGTAGCAATCAACGCAAAATATCACGGTATACCGTTCTATGTATTCTGCCCGTCATCAACGATAGATTTCAGCTGTAAGAGCGGCGACGATATCGTCATTGAGGAGCGCAGCGGCGACGAGATAAAGACGATGTTCTTCGAGCATCCCGTGGCAGAGCCTGATGTTAAGTGCTTCAACCCCGCTTTTGATGTTACAGATGCTGAACTGATCACCGCCATCATCACAGAAAAGGGTATTGCAAGATATCCGTACACCGAGAGCCTCGCAAAGCTGTTCCTTTAAGCAACACGGTGTTGCTTGACTATACATGCGAAATAGATTATAATAATAGCAGGACGGTGAAAAAATAATGATAAAAGACGAACGTTTTGACGGTGGCAGACCCTTTGACTGGGGCAAGACCTCCGAAGATTATGCGAAATACCGCGATATATATCCTCCTGTGTTTTATGAAAAGCTGATATCCCTCGGTCTTTTCAAAGAGGGAACAAGCGTACTTGATATCGGCACAGGTACTGCAGTCCTGCCAAGAGCCTTATATAACACAGGCGTGCATTTCACAGGAACAGACCTGTCTGCCGAGCAGATAGAGCAGGCTAAACGTATCTGCTCCGAGAAAGGCATGAACATTGACCTCAGAACAGGCGGCGCAGAGCAGCAGCTTTTCCCCGATAACAGCTTTGATGTGATAACCGCCTGCCAGTGCTACTGGTATTTCGATCATGAAAGAGCAGCTGAATCGCTTTACGCTCAGCTGAAACCACAGGGAAGGCTCGCATTCATCGTAATGAACTGGCTGCCTTTCGAGGACGAGATAGCCGCCGCCAGCGAGGAAATGGTGCTGAAATATAATCCCACATGGAACGGCTGCGGTTTTACACGAAGCCTTATCGAAGCACCGCAGGAATATCTCTCCCGTTTCACTTTGGAGCGTCAGGAGCAGCTTGATATCCGTGTGCCGTTTACCCGTGAAAGCTGGCACGGCCGCATGAAAGCATGCAGAGGCGTAGGCGCAAGCCTCGACGCAGAAACTCTCACCGCATTCGATAAGGAGCATTACGAAATGCTGCAAAGATTCCCTGAAAGCTTTGATATTCTGCACTATGCTGCAATAACTATACTTAGATCAGATAAGGAGTAACCTATGAAACTCAGATTCTACAACGCAAAGATAATGCCGATGACAGATGACCGCATCATCGACGGCGAACTGCACACAGACGGCGGCAGGATAACCTACGTCGGCGCGGCAAAGGAAGAGCAGGGCAGCTTTGACCGTGAAATAGACCTCAGCGGCAAGCTTATCATCCCAGGCTTCAAGAACGCCCACACCCACGGCGCAATGACATTTCTCCGCTCTTTTGCGGATGATCTGCCTCTGAATGACTGGCTCTACAATCAGGTATTCCCCCACGAAGCAAAGCTTACCGAGGATGCCATCTACGTTTTCACACAGCTTGCAAATATGGAGTATCTCACCAGCGGCATTACATCTTCCTTTGATATGTACTTCAAGCTTGACAGCTATGCAAAGGCTAACACCGATATGGGCTACAGAACTGTTCTCTGCGGCTCAATAAACGATTTCGGCGGCACTGTTGAGGGCATCGAGGAGGAATACAACAAGTTCAACACCCTGCATGAGCTTATCTCCTATCAGCTGGGATTCCATGCGGAGTACACCACAAAGCGTGAGACTTTAGAGGGCATGGCTGCACTCTCCCAGAAATACAAAGCGCCCATGTACACCCACAACAGTGAAACAAAGGCGGAGGTAGACGGCTGCATCGAGCGCTACGGCATGACTCCAACACAGCTTTTCGATAAGCTCGGAATGCTTGAATACGGCGGCGGTGGCTTCCACTGCGTATGGTTTGACGAAAAGGACATGGAGATCTACCGTGACAAGGGCCTGTGGATGGTCACAAACCCCTCGTCTAATCTCAAACTTGCCAGCGGTATCGCTCCGATATGCGATATGAAGCGCCACGGCATGAAAAATTTCGCCATCGGTACAGACGGCGCAGCCTCCAATAACTGCCTTGATATGTTCCGTGAGATGTTCCTCGTAACCGCATTACAGAAGGTAAAGGAGATGGATGCATCTGCGTGTCCCGCGTTCGATGTTCTCGAAATGGCGACAAAGGGCAGCGCTCTTGCTATGGGTCTGAAGGACTGCGACGTGCTTGCAGAGGGCAAGTGCGCAGATTTCGCTGTTATCGATCTCAGACAGCCCAATATGCAGCCGATACACAATATCGCAAAAAATCTCGTTTACTCGGGCAGCAAGCAGAACATCTGCATGACCGTCGTAAACGGACAGATACTCTATGAAAACGGCAAGTTCACAACTGTTGACGCTGACGAAGTATACAGCAGGGCAGAGAAGCTTGCCCGTGAGATCTGCGGTTAAAATCGGAAATTTAATTCATACAATTTCCTTTAATATTTTTCTGCCGCCTGAAAATAATACTCTTGCGGGGACGAAAAGAAAAGTCCCTGAGATAATAAAAGTTATTAAGGAGAATATTATTATGGCTTCCAATAAGCAGAATAAATCCGCACTCAACAGCATCAAGATGCAGGCTGCAAGCGAAGTAGGCGTTGCACTGAACAATGGTTACAACGGCGACCTTACAGCTAAGCAGGCAGGTTCCATCGGCGGCCAGATGGTAAAGGATATGATCAATTCCTACAAGCAGTCCAATGGCGGCACAGCCTCTTCTTCCTCTTCCAACGGCTGATAACGCAGAATAGCGCATAAAAATGACCTCCCCCGCAACAGTGGGGAGGTCATTGTGTGTCAAGCCTTTTCACATTCGCAGCAAATGCCGTTGAGGTTGAGAGTTACCATTGTGAGCCTATGACCGTATTTCTGCGAAACAGTATCG
>JAZSEG010000077.1:0-6528 GCA_045531575.1 Oscillospiraceae bacterium
GATATTCACAAACAGCAGGGAGCTGGCTTTTCTGGAAGCAGCAGAGCTTACCGCAAAGGTGGAGTGCGTCGAAAACGGAGTTGTGGTGCGCATTTATATGTGAAATGACCGATATTGTATTTTCGCCTGATATGTGATATAATCAATACGAATAATTCTGAACGGAGGAATATATTATGAAGCTTGCAGAAGCATTACAGGAGCGTGCAGACCTTAACCGCAAGGTGCAGCAGCTGCGTGTGAGACTTGATCTTAATGCGCTTGTTCAGGAGGACGAAAAGCCTGCGGAGGATCCGAATGATCTGCTGAAGGAGCTGAACGCATGTCTTTCGAGACTGGAGCAGCTTATCGTGATGATCAATCGCACGAACTGTGAGGTAAAAGTAGACGGCATGACTCTTACGCAGATGATAGCACGCAGGGATATGCTTACGCAGAAGATACAGGCGTACAGGCAGTTTATCTCTACAGCGAGCGCTACTGCGCACAGAGCCTCTCATACCGAGATAAAGATACACAGCACGGTAAATGTAAAGGAGCTTCAGATCAAGGCGGACAGCCTTGCAAAGGAGCTTCGTGAGCTGGATAATAAGATACAGCAGACCAACTGGACTGTTGACATCTGAGCGGGAATGCTTGGTAGCTTGTAGGGCGAATGTCATCTCTGTGGCTGAGAATGAGTCCACCCGTTATGGTGCGTAAGGGCGCGCACATTTTTTATGATCGTTATGCCCAGACGGTGTACATATGTATTGTCATCGTGAATCGTTACTACCGGACATTGACTATAAGCGAGGGCGGGAACGGGGAGTTTCCTGCTTACGAATTACGGAGGGGATATTATGCTGAAAAAAGCCGCAGCGGCGCTGCTCATATCAATGCTGCTGTGCGGATGTGCGGCATCCTCTCCTGTTATAGAAGGCACATGGTTTGCCATGGATACCGTTATGTCGGTAACGGCATACGGCGAAACGGAGCTTACGGGCAGCGATATTTCCGCTATGCTTGTGCAGTACGAATCGGAGTGGTCTGTCACTGATGAGCGCAGCGAGATATACTCGGCAAATCAGGGCGGGAAGGTGCAGCTCAGTGCCGAAACAGCGGAGCTCATCCGCTTCGCACTTGATATGAACGAGGTGACCGACGGCGCACTGGATATCACTATGTATCCTGTGCTGTGTGAATGGGGCTTCACCACGGGGGAGTATCATGTTCCGTCAGATGAGCGCATAGCCGAGCTTCTGCAGCAGACAGGCTGCGACAGGGTGCAGCTTGCTGAGGGCGACGTCCTTTCATTGCCTGAGGGGATGCAGATAGACCTCGGAGCGGTGGCTAAGGGGTATATGGGAGACCTGCTGAGCGAAAGGCTGCGCAGCGAGGGAATAACCTCTGCGCTTGTCGACCTCGGCGGTAATATCCATGCCATAGGCAGCAATCCCGATGGCTCGCCTTGGCGGCTTGGCATAAGAGACCCTTTCGGCACGGGCAACATAGCTATTCTGCAGCTTTCGGACAAGGCTGCAGTGACATCGGGGGGATACGAGCGGTATTTCACCGAGGGTGGCGTTGATTACTGCCACATTCTCGATCCTGAAACAGGCAGACCTGCTGACAGCGGACTGGTTTCCGTCACGATAGTGGGGGAGCAGGGAAGGTTGTGTGATGCACTCTCAACTGCCGTTTATGTTATGGGCGAGGAAAGAGCTGTGCAGCTCTGGCAGGAGCTTGGCAGCTTTGATATGATACTCATTACCGATGTGGGGGATATGCTCGTCACCGAGGGCCTGGAGCGTTTCCTTGCCCCGACGGAGATCTTTAAGGGTGAGATTCAGGTTCTGCGCAACAGCGGGTTGCTTGACTGAGCGGAGCGAATTGCTGTATACTGTTATCGGGAGGCGATGACATGAATACGGGAGAGATCATTAAGCGGCTCAGACAGAGCAACCGACTTACTCAGGATGAGATGGCGCAGAAGCTGTTTGTAACAAGACAGGCGGTTAGTCGCTGGGAGAACGGGGAAACTCTGCCGAACATAGATACCTTGCGCATCATATCACGGATATTTGATATCCCGATAAACAACCTTGTAGATGTAAAAACGCTGCCCGGCGGTACAAGTGGCGAGATAAATGCACAAAGATTTCTCGGATTTGCGGATGTGTATGACAATAACCGTCCTGCTGTGCCGAAACAAGCGGTGGATATCATCGAAGGCTATCTCGGACATGCTCCTGAAAGCGTTGTGGACTTAGGCTGCGGAACCGGTCTTTCGGTAATGGCTTGGAATGGTCGCTGTGGGCATGTTACAGGAGTGGATCCCAGTGATGATATGCTGGCTATTGCACGGCTGAAGGAAACGGATAACGTAAGCTTTATAAAAGCATTCTCTCACGAAACAGGTCTGTCTGACAGATGTGCGGATGTGGTGGTGTGTTCCCAGTCCTTCCACTGGATGAATCCGCAGGATACGCTGGCAGAGGCAGACCGCTTGCTGCGTGACGGCGGAGTGTTTGCGGCAGTAGATTGCGATTGGCCGCCCGTATGCAGTCTGAAGGCTGAGATGGCATATTCAGCGCTTTTCAATAAAGTCCGTCTTATTGAGGAAGAAAATGCAGATGTCCGCCGAACATTCACCCGTTGGGATAAAGCTAATCATCTTAGCAACATAAGGGCAAGCGGTTTTTTCAGATACAGCAGGGAGGTAGTATTCAGCAGTACTGAGCCGTGTGACGCTGAGCGTTTTATCGGACTGGCGCAGAGTCAGGGCAGCCTGCAGACTATCCTGAAGCTGCATCCTGAGCTGATCGAAAAGGATTACCTCCACTTCCGGAAATCTGTGTTTGAAGCATTTGAGGACAACAGTGCCGGTGAGATCATGTTCTGCTATAGAATGAGGATTGGCATAAAATAAGGAAAGCCGCAGATACAGCTGCGGCTTTATTATATGGATAAAACAAAAACAGACGACCGAAGCCGTCTGTTTCGTGTTTTCTGATAACCGGAACGTTGTTGGTGTGACCAATTTAGTAGTGGTTATAGGGCAGAATTACTCGCCTCTCTGCTTAGCGAAGCACTCGCTGCAGTAAACGGGTCTGTCTTCCTTGGGCTCGAAAGGAACCTTAGCTACGTTGCCGCACATTGCGCATGTAGCCTCGAAGAATGTTCTGGGACCCTTACCGGAGTTCTTTCTTGCATCTCTGCAAGCCTTGCATCTCTGAGGCTCGTTTACGAAGCCCTTCTCTGCATAGAATTCCTGCTCGCCTGCGGTGAATACGAAATCAGCGCCGCAGTCCTTGCACTTTAAAGTCTTGTCTGTGTACATAGTGATACCTCTTACAAAAAAATTTCGCCCTGGGTCGGATTTACACCGACACCTTTGTAAAACAACGCTCTGGTAAATTAAGCTACCGGGTCGTATATGAGACGATTCCTCGAAAACCCTGAACGTCCTTTGCTTGTATATTTTCCGTCATACTTCACGAAATCTCCTCGACGGGCACAAAGCCCGCCTGCGTCGATTGCGTTTTGTCAGACGAAAAATCTACTGCGCAAATGCCGTTCATGCTTTTCGCTCCATCGTCTTGTTGCTGAAGCTGTGTCAGAAGTCTGGGAACACTGCACGAAGCTTTGCTCTCGCTCTTGCAACGGCGTTATCCACCGTTTTCTTTTCCACTTCGAGCTTTTCTGCGATCTCCGCATAGCTGTGACCGAGTATCACGCCATCCAGACATCTGCGTTCCAGCGGTGTCAGCAGAAGCTTCATCTGCTCGCTCATTTCGCTGGTGTTCTCCTTGATTATCACCATTTCCTCGGGCGTAGGCTCGGGGGCGGTAAGTGTTTCGAGCTCTGCTTCGGAAGCAAGCTTCGCAGCCCTTCTTGCAGCTTTGTCTGCGGTGTTCTTCATCCTGTTGGAGATGCACACGCCTGCGAAAGCTGAAAAGCTGCCCTTCTGCGGCTCATAATGGGAGATGGCATTCAGCAGAGCGTCCATCCCGTCTGATACAAGCTCCTCGTAATCCGCTGATGCGGAAAACTGAGCCGCCATGGAGAACACCATGCTGCTGTATCGTGAGATAAGCTCGGCTATTTTTTTGCTGCCGTCTGCGGAAAAGCCAACGCTTGCGAGCTGCTCATCTGTCATCAATGAAAGGTCTGCCATAATCACCACAAAAACACCGTTACCAATGGTTTAAATGTTAAACTTTTGCACATAGCCATTATATCATGCGGGCGGAAATTTGTCAATATAAATCACTTGTTTTAAAAAAAGACTTACGTTTTCAATAAATTGACAACGTTCGCTTTATGCATATAAACAATAAAAGCCTTGCGTTTTTCACAAGTGTGAAAATGAGTGCAGTATGATATATTTTTCTGTTATCTTGCGTACTGCGCCCTGCCTGATCTGAACAGGTCTCCGCCATTGCAGTCTATTGCAACTATAAGCGGGAATCTGTCGAATGTGAGCTTCTTCACGCTTTCGCAGCCGAGATCCTCAAACGCTATTACTTTGCATTCTGTAATGCATTTGCATGCAAGAGCGCCTGCGCCGCCTATTGCACAGAAATACACTGCGCCGTTGCGCCTGATAGCCTCGCACACAGCCTCGCTGCGTTCGCCCTTTCCTATCATGGCGGAGAGTCCCATATCCAGCATCAGTGGGGAATACACATCCATCCTGCTTGAAGTGGTAGGACCGCAGGATCCGATAGCCATGCCATCCTTAGCGCCTGTGGGACCTGCGTAATATATAGCAGCGCCGTCCAGCTCATAGGGGAGCTGCTCGCCGCCCTCTATGCATGCCTTTATCCGCTTGTGAGCTGCGTCACGGGAGGTGTATACTGTTCCGGAAAGCAGCACCTTGTCGCCTGCACGGAGCGTTTTTGCCTTTTCCTTCAGCTCGCTTGTATTAAGTTCTATCATAATATTACTTCCTTGAAATATACAGAGCCGAATAATTATCCGGCTCTGATGTTATGTAATTAGAAACCGCCGAAGCCGCCGAACATATCGGAGCTCATATCATCATCGGAATCGGAGGAGCCGCCGAAGTTCCAGATAGAGGAATCATCAGCGGAGGGAGCAGCGGGTTCTGCCTGAGGTTCAGGCTGTGCTGCAGGTGCAGGCTCTTCCACTGCACCGAGACCTGCCTGTTCCATGGCCTCGAACTGCTTCTGCAGGTCTGCCCAGGGATCATCGGATGCGGAGCTGCTTTCGGATGCGGCAGCAGGCTCTTCGTCGATAGTTGCCTCTGCGGCTGCGGGAGCAAGGCTATTGAGAGCTTCCTCAGCTTCACGGAGTGCCTTCATCAGGTCGTCCTCTGTGTTAGCAACGGGAGCATCTTCCTCTTCTTCCTCATCCATGCTCAGATCCTTCATAGGCTGGATTGCGAAAGCTGCTTCAGCCTCCTGAACTGCCTTCAGCAGATCCTCGTTCACATCAGCGCCGAGAGAGCCGGAGGGCATTGTCTGGGCAATGAGATCGTTCTCGAAGCCTTCTACCTCGTCAACAACTGAACCCTTGGGAGGATCGAGAGGCTTGATCTCGCTTACGATCTCCTCATCGCTCTCTTCCTCTACGATACCTGTTCCGAAGAGATCCTTGCCGAACATATCCATGGCATCGGGATTAACAAGGGGAACAGCGTCCTTCTTTTCATCGTTATAAATAGTCTGTGCGGCGATCTCGCTGCCACCCCATACGTCGTCGAATGTTGCGATATCGTCGCTCTTTTCAGCTGCGGGAACCTCAGCGATAGCGGGCATCTCATCTGCCTTTTCCTCGGCTGCGGGAGTTTCCTCTGCAGCCGGTGCTTCTTCAACAGCAGGCTCTTCCTCCACTACTGCGGGAGCAACGATCTCCTCGATGACCTCTTCCTTTGCAGGCTCAGCCTTCTTTTCGGGCTTGGGAGCAGGAACTGCAGGAGCTATCTCCACAACAGGCAGGGGAGCGATCTCAGCGCCAAGCATTTCTGCAGCGGATTCGCTGATGTTCTTATATCCTGCGGTGATATTATCTATCTGGGACTTCAGTGTGTCAAGGAAGTTCTTGGTGTTAGCGTCGGCAGCAGCACGTCTTTCCTCAGCTGCGGCAACGATACCCGCTGCCTCTTCCTGTGCTTTATCTGTTATCACCTTTGCATCGGCGTTAGCCTTGTCAATGATCTCGGAATAAGCCTTCTGAGCCTCGGAGCTTACGCCCTTTCCGCTCATCAGCATATCGGACATCTTCTTGCGCTCGTCCGCAAGACCGTTTTCAGCCTTTTCCAGCTTGAACTTCAGCTCTTCGTTTCTCTGCTGCTCAGCCTTCAGCTCCAGCTCAACATCCCTGAGCTTATCCTCGACTTCCTTTACGGCAGCCTTGATGCGGTCGTCGGCTTCCTCGGCAAGCTTTAATGCTTCCTCGGTCTTCTTGTCGTTAGCCTTCATGTCCTCTTCCATGGACTTCATCTTCTTACGAAGATCGCTTATGTATGCGTTTACCTCATTCTTATCGAAGCCTAAGGCAACTTGTCTGAAACCACCGTCT
>JAZSEG010000163.1:0-5454 GCA_045531575.1 Oscillospiraceae bacterium
CTTGATCTTATTGGCGGATATCGAGATACCAACACCTGTACCACAAACGAGTATCGCCTTTTCACACTCGCCCGAAGTCACCTTCTTGCAGGTCACCTCAGCAATATCGGGATAGTCAACGCTTTCACCGTTGCAACCGCAGTCGATGAACTCAATGCCTTTTTCCTCAAGATGCTTTATCAGGGAGCATTTCAGCTCATATCCTGCGTGATCGGAACCAATTGCTATCATTTTAATTCCTCTTTTCGGATCATGTTTTTTATGAAAAGCGCCTTTCAGCGCTATATCAACGATGTTAAGATCTTCTTTCTGCGCCGCAGTTCGTGCAGAACTTCGCGGTGCTTTCAAGAACATATCCGCACTCCTCGCATATCTGAGGAACGCCCTCAGGCTCTGTGATCTCCTCTCCGTTTATCCTGTCAGCGAGCATATCCGCTGCTGCCATGACAGTGGGGAGATTCATGCCGTTGATGGTTATATCGGGAACATTCTGCTCCTCACGGCGCTCCTGATATTCCATCATCCTCGCGCCGCCGCGCATGAACTTATTGATGGCTTTATACATCAGCTTGTTGAAAGTTTTAGGAAACAGTATCCACAAAAGCAAAAACAGTGGCAGACCGCCGAAAAACACAAGGATCAGCGTCTTCGGGAAAAGCTGACCTGTCACATTGCCGTCCTCATCCACCCAGACGCCGCCCGAGAAAAACACCAGCCAGACAGCGAAAATGATAAATGCAAGCAGGAACAATACGGCAAAGATCTTTCCAACAATATCTTTCATATCACACCAACGTCAGAGCTTCAGTAACAGTATTATCTAGAATACATAAATATTATACTATATTTTTAAGGATAGGTCAATAGTTTTTTATGAATTTGTTGTGGTTTCGAACAGGAAACGCCGTATATATTGTATAACAGGAACACTCCTACGCAAAAAGGACCGAGCGTCTGCTCAGTCCTCCAGTGCCTGTCCGGCTATTTCAAATCATTCTTCTCCCTTTCAAGGCGTTCTCTCTCCGCCTGCGGAAGCCTCAGATAGCTTGGCATCAGTGCCGCAGCGTCGATAGTCTCCTTGCCCTCGGCTGCGAGACATACGCCCAGTCCACGCTGATATCTCAGCGGCAGCGGTGCGAGTGTGAAGCTCTCCTCCGTTGCCTTGTGGAGTATCTCTGCGCCATCGCCTGCAAGGATGATGTTTCCGTCAAGGGACTTCAGCTCTTCATAAAGGTCTGCGGACTTTATTGCTCTGTCCTCACACAGCCTTGTGATGATGCCGTTTTCGCTTCTGAACAGCGCATTGTACTCCTGACCGCAGCGTGCGTCCATGGCGCAGCAGATGATACCGTCAACGCCAACGAAATTGTATGCGATAGCCTCCAGTGTGGAGACGCTCACGCACCTCTTCCCTGCGCCCATCGCCATGCCCTTAACGCTTGCGATGCCGATGCGCAGTCCTGTAAAGGAGCCGGGACCTGCCGTTACCGCGATAGTTTCAACATCAGTAAGCTTTGCCTCTGCGCTTTTCAACATATCCTCCACCATGGGGAGAAGCGTCTGGGAATGGGTGTGCTTTGTGTTCAGGAACTGCTCTGCGATGACCTTTCCGTCATCGTAAAGAGCGCAGCCTGCGGTTATTGCAGACGAATCTATGCCTAAAATCATTTGTTTGCCTCCGTTACAGCCGTGAAGCTGTTTCAATAGCTATCATAAGGATACGCTCACGCATATCCTCGGGCATTCTGCCGAGAATGCGGCTGTCCCACGCCTCTCCGTCAAGACAGTCCGCAGCATACAGGAACTGATACGCCTCATACCCTCTGAACTGTGCCGCCGCCATTATCGAGGCACACTCCATCTCGACCACGGAGCAACCCTCGCTCTTACGCTTCACCATATTGTCCTGCGTTTCACGATAGATGGCGTCGGTGGTCCATGTCTTTGTCCTGATGTAGGGTACAGAAAGCTCGTCGAATATCTCAGCAAGCCTTTCAGCAGACCTTACCTCGATAAAATCGGAGGGCGGAGCGTAGTGGTAGCTCGTTCCCTCGTCACGATACGCCGCTGTGGGTACAGCAGATGTCCTGCTGTGATGTCCTTGTCAAGCGAGCCGCTGGAGCCGAAATACAGCACCTTCTTCGCACCCATAGCGGTGATCTCCTCAAGAAGTCCTGCTGCCGCCGCACCGCCGATACAGCTGCGGAAAAAACCTATTGTCTTTCCGTTATGCTGAAAGCTGTATATCGGGATGCCGTCGCCTGCGTACAGGTAGCCGACAACCGTTGCAGCCTTCGTTTCCGCCAGCAGAGATACAAAATCCTCGCTGAACACCGAAATAACGGTTTCGGGAATAGCAGGGTTTGGCTGAATCATATCATGTGCAGTCAATATATCAGGGCTTGTACCGTCAAAGGTATCGATGATGCTCATACGTCCTCCAGTCAATCGAAATACTTACCGCTCACCGTGATCTTTCTGCCAGTGTCGGACAGCTTTTCGATACATACGGTGATGACCTCGCCAAGCTCCTCTTTAAGCTCAGCGATGTTCTCGCTCCACTCGGCGGCGATGATGCCGTCACGGTCGAGGTAATCGAAAAATCCGATGGCGTAGAGGTCGTCGTAGCTATCGATGCGGTAAAGATCGAAATGGAACAGCGGCATATCTCCGCTGTATTCGTTGACGAGCGCAAAAGTGGGACTGGTGACCTCGTCATCCACGTTCAGGAACTTTGCGATTCCCTTTGTGAAGTGGGTCTTGCCTGCACCCATGTCGCCCTCGTACAATATGATATCCCCTGCGGAGAGCTTTGCAGCGACTTCTGCCGCCGCAGCAAGCGTCTCCTCAACGGAATTGGTTATGAACTCTTTCATATCAGAACAGGCCGCTAATGGTGCCATCCTCTGCCACGTCGATGTTGTTTGCGGCAGGAACCTTGGGCAGACCGGGCATGGTCATGATATCGCCTGTGTATACAACAACGAAGCCTGCGCCGTTAGATACACGCGCGTCGCTTACGGTGATGGTGAAGTTCTCGGGATGTCCAAGCTTTGCGGGATCATCAGAGAGAGAATACTGAGTCTTTGCGCAGCATACGGGAACTCTGTCAAGACCGAGGCTCTCGATCTCCTTGATTGCCTTTTCTGCAGCAGCGGTGTATGTAACGCCGTCTGCACGGTAGATCTCTCTTGCGATGATATCCAGCTTCTCCTTGATGGTGAGCTTCTCATCATACAGAGGCTTGAAGTTGCTCTGCTCTGTCTCGATGGTCTCCACAACAGCGTTTGCAAGCTCGATAGCGCCCTCGCCGCCCTTGAGGAATACATCGGAGAATGCGACCTTAACGCCCTTGCCCTCGCAGTAGCTGCGAACAGCGGCGATCTCAGCCTCGCTGTCGGTGTAGAAATGGTTGATCGCTACAACTACGGGAACGCCGTACTTCTTCATGTTCTCGATGTGAACGCCGAGGTTCACGATACCCTTGTTGAGCGCCTCAACATTCTCCTTGGTGAGGTCAGGCTTTGCAACGCCGCCGTTGTACTTCAGCGCACGGATGGTAGCTACGAGAACTACGCAGTCGGGCTTCAGACCTGCAAAACGGCACTTGATGTCGAAGAACTTCTCTGCGCCGAGGTCGGAGCCGAAGCCTGCCTCGGTGATGGTGTAGTCAGCCAGCTTCATGGAGAGCTTTGTCGCTCTTACAGAGTTACAGCCGTGAGCGATGTTTGCGAAAGGGCCGCCGTGGATGATAGCAGGGTTGTTCTCCAGCGTCTGCACGAGGTTGGGGTTGATGGCTTCCTTGAGGAGAGCTGTCATTGCGCCGACAGCCTTCAGGTCACGGGCATAAACAGGCTCGCCGTTGTACTTGTATGCAACAAGGATGTTGCCCAGGCGCTCCTTCAGGTCGTTCAGGTCGCTTGCAAGGCAGAGGATAGCCATGATCTCAGATGCAACGGTGATCTGGAAGTGATCCTCTCTGGGGATGCCGTTAACCTTGCCGCCCATGCCGATAACGCAGTTTCTGAGCGCTCTGTCGTTCATATCAAGGCAGCGCTTGAACAGGATGCGTCTTACGTCGATACCCAGCTCGTTGCCCTGCTGGATGTGGTTATCCATCATAGCTGCGAGCAGGTTGTTTGCCGCTGTGATAGCGTGCATATCGCCTGTGAAGTGCAGATTGATATCCTCCATGGGAACTACCTGCGCATAGCCGCCGCCCGCAGCACCGCCCTTAACACCGAAAACGGGGCCGAGGGAAGGCTCACGCAGTGCAAGACAAGCCTTCTTGCCGATCTTGTTCATACCCTCTGCAAGACCTACGGAAGTGGTGGTCTTGCCCTCGCCTGCGGGGGTGGGGTTGATGGCTGTTACAAGGATGAGCTTTCCGTCTGCGTCATCCTTTACTCTGTCGATAAGCTGCTGGGAGAGCTTAGCCTTGTAGTGACCGTAAGGCTCCAGCTCGTCCTCTGTGACGTTCAGCTTTGCAGCCACGTCTCTGATCTTCATCATTTTTGCCTGCTGTGCAATTTCGATATCTGTAAGCATGATTTTGTCCTCCGAAATTAGATTTATCATTTTCGTTTATTCAGCGCAATGCGCTTAAATTCAGTTATTCAGTCGATTTCGCAGCTCATCTAGCCACCCAGGAACATGTTGGCTCTTGATGACAAGCTTACCGTTCTTATATTCCGCCTTCTCAACGAAGCCGTTCTCGTTGTCATAGAACTTCACTTCGTTGCAATATGGCAATACAGCGATCAGATCGTCGAAACGCTTGTTATAGCGTCTCATCACATCTTCATCCGCGATATCATGTCCACCCTTTTCCACACGGTTCTTAATACGCTTTATACTTTCCTCAGCCGTATTGACTCCAATATAATATAGACGAATAAAATAGTCAAGCTCTCTGGCTCTTTTGATCGTCTTAAGGGTGCGAGTGCCTGACAGCGTAGTCTCCTGAGTAAAATTGATGCCCATCTCAAGGCTGTCGTTTATGCGTTCAATTGCTGCCTTGCCGCCTTTAAGCTTATCGCCGTTCAATTCAGCCGTTATCTTATCGGTATCGACTATCACACCGAGATCGCTGCTCTCTCCGATAAGAACACCTGTAAGGCTGCTCTTGCCGACACCGTTTACGCCTGCGATTATCGTATAGATCTTCATAGCCGCCTTAACCTCCTATTGCATTAAAACAGACTAAGCTGCGAAATATCCTTGCCCGAAACGCTGCCTGCCGAGGGGATGGTCTTTATGCGGAAATCCTCGGGCTTTTTGAGGTCGCTGTTTTCGAGGAGATATGCTCCTGTAAGCTCCGCCTTTGTGAGGCGCATTACCTGTACGCCCTGAGTGTTCTTGGTGGACTTCGCCAGCACCAGCGCCGTATTGAACACCAGCACCTTGCCTGCAGAGGACTTCAGCACGAAATCCGCCTCGCCGTCGATGATGAAC
>JAZSEG010000263.1:0-5831 GCA_045531575.1 Oscillospiraceae bacterium
ACTTGCTCTACTCCACCACAGATGGATAATTTACTGTGTGAACTAATCGCTTCCCTTATGGGAGGCGATTTTGTTTTATAAGTATAAACACAAAAAGCAGCCGTAATCATTACGACCGCTAAAGGAGCATTACTTATGTGAAAAACTGTTGAGCAGAGTATATTTGTATTATTTCAATAATCGAATATTATAACACAGCACCTGCACAGCCTAACATAAATAAAACAAGAGCAAGAAAACCAATAGAAATCCGCCTAAAATATCGTCTTTTCCTTGTTCTGTTCAAGTCAATATGTATTCCAAATGCAATCATGCGTTTAGTATGCTTTGACATATATTCAGCAGCTTCATCAGCTAATCTGCAATCGATAAGCTCCAGAATACACTCCCATTCTTCTTTTCTCATATATCTACGCCTCTTTCTGTCAGAAATGCACGCAAAGACCTTCTGGTACGCATAAGTATACTTTTTACAGCGCTATCGCTGATACCTGTATTAGCAGCAATATCATTTATGCTCATATTATAGTAATAGCGTGCCACAAATACGATTCTCTTTTTGCGTGTTGTGTGTAACAGATACTCATTGATATAATCAGCAGTTTGTATAAGATCAAAGCTACGCTCGGTGTTATAAGTGCTTGGCAGTATCTCTGACAACTCATCAAATTGTTCATCGTGAATATGACGACTGAGTTTTCTGTATACAGTAATTGCTGTATTGCGAACGATCCTGCAAAGATATCCGCATAACGAAGCAGGTTCTTTAGGTGGTATTGAGTTCCACAGCTTCACATATGATTCAATCACACATTCTTCTGCATCTTCGTAGTTGTTCAGTATGTTGTAGGCAATCTTACCACACAAATTGCCGTATTTGGTCTGCACTTCAGAGAGGGCCTGCTCAGATCTGGTATTAAATAGTTCTATTATGCATCTATCGTCCATCTTTTAGTTTCCTGCTGAATATATAATGTTGGTTATGTAAAATTCGTATCGCCGATAATTAAGAAACGGCTTATATAATTAATTGAACATTGCGTTTGGAGTTCAGGACATACGATTATTTATCCCGCTGAGCGTTATCTTTGAACTGTTCATAAATCTCATCGATCTCCTCCGAATCCAATTGGCGCATTTCATTTATTATCTCTGAAAACTGAGGGTGTGCCTCAGTCATTGCCGGTTGATTTGAATCTGAATTATTCTGGGAAAATAAATCTTGAGAATTATATATCAACAATACCGATACCGCAAGCGATGCAACAATGATAAGTCCGGCAAAGAAAAATTTCATATATCTACGCATTTCATACTCCTTTTATCCAACACATTTATTTCAGCTCCCATTCATACGCTTCGATCCAGTGCTTTTTGCCTATATATTCAACTTTTTGAATAATGGTTTCACCGGTGTCAAGTTCAAGTGAAACATCAAATTCAAGATGTAGCAATTTGTTTTCTTCATATCCCGAATGGCTCCCTGGAACTATTTCAACATATACCGCATTGTATGGGCGTGATTCTTGCATATACATATCAATCAGCGATGACTTGTATTTGTCAAATACTGATGTAACATATCCTCCCCAGCAAGCACCTGCCTCCCATGATGGTGGCGATAACACAATCATCGTCAACCAACCTGAAGCTATTATCGCGAGAGCGGCAAGAACTGCAGTTACTGTAAGCAGGAGCCTACGTTTATTGACATCAATCATTTCCTTTACCTCGACTGATCAAGTTTTTAATAGCTATGTATATTAAACAACCAAATACTGCGCCTAAAGTATTAGTAATAATATCATCAGTTTCAAAAATGCCCATTTTAGTAATCAATTGAAGTATTTCTATAAACAGACTTGCTAAAGGTGCGGACACGAGTACAGCTTTCAAAGGTTTTTTGCAGTTGAATACAGGCGGTACTAGTACTCCATAAGGCATGAAAATTACGACATTAATTAAGAAATACTGCCATGTATAAATGGAACCATCTTTAAACGCATTTATCAACGATTGGAACGGATAAGCAATTTCATACTCTCTCAAATGCGGTCTGTCAAGCAATGTTTGTATCAGCAAAACACAAACGTAGCCTGTAAATGCACATCTTAGAATGATATCCCACCAAGTAATGTGCAGCTTTTCCTTAAGAACAATATTGAGTACGAAAACAATAACGCAAAAGGGAATTGCAATTATTATGCTGTTAATTAAGGATGAGACCATAGTTTTCTCCTGACCGGACTATCTATACCGTTGTATGCTGTCTGTTCACGAATTTGCATAAATGTTTTCGATATGTCCCTTGATCCGTAAGCCATCAACAAACATGAAAGCGCTTATTCCATACTCAATCTCCATGCCGTCGGGTGGAACAAAATCTTTTTCGGCAAGGTCATCGGCACGTTGTTCCATGATGAATTCGTCAACAGCCTCTGCGGTCATACCATAGTAGAATTTTTTATAATGCTCTGCCACTAAAAAGCTGTAACAATCGTCTTCGGACATCGAAAGGGCGGATAGCTTGTCGGCTTCAATAAAGAATATAGAATCAGCGTCCCAACTGTGATAGGCGTAATAATAGTCTACTGGAGTGTCGAAAAACAAACCATCTCTTTCTGCTCCCCAGAATCCATTTGTGTTCTCAGTACCATCAAAATTAAGTATAATCTGATCGGTTTCTGTTATATCGGCATAACGTTCGCACGGAAAAATGATTTTAACAGTATCTCCAACAGTAGGTTTCACATGAGGCAAATCGTTATAATATATCTTGTCTATGACAATATCGGCTGCAAAATAATAAAAATCTCCGTATGTTGTTTTGTGAACATAACGAATAACATCAGCAGGTATCTCGGGGTGAGGTAACACTTCAGAATCTGTTGTTACAGCTGTTGTAAAGTGCCTGCTTATCTTCCTCTTCTCCCAGTCCTGACGTAAGAATGCCGCCAGATCATCAAGAGGTATCTTGCAGGTGTAGTGGGCGGGATTTTTCGTCGTACTGGTTATCACCGTTTTTTCTATTGCTACCGCATTCGTGAGATTCAGATCATCCATTGCGCTGTTTCTGGAATAAAGCGTTATGTTTCCTGAAGCATCCTCAACTGCGTCATATCTGAACATAAATCCGCCGCACGATCTTGTTATATCGCTATCGTCAGGCTTTTGGTGAACTGCCACAGTGAATCTCTCCCCTGGCGCATAGATTGGATCACCAGCACGCTGTATACGCGGATTACCTCCCATTCCCACAGAAAGATACATCTTCCTGTCACTTTCTTCGCCTGAGATCAGATCCTCTATAACTATTACCTCATAAATTGTTTTGTCCCCAAAATAATTTCTATCATCATTCTTTATTTCGTCATAAGAAAGCGCATAACAGCTTTCAAACCATTCGTCCCAGCCTCTGAGCTGCTCGCACTCTGACAGAGTAAGCGCCTTTACAGTTTCTACAAGATAAAACGAATCTATACCGCCATACACAGTTTCGGAGAGCATTTCTATATCTTCTTCATAAGTAGGGCGCGGACCCGATGAGGTTGTTTCATCTATTTCTTCAAATACATCATCATACACTGCCGTTTTATTTGTTTGCGTCGCTGATGTGCTGCCGTCCTCCGCCAGCTTCACGCGCATTTGTGTGCCCGTCATAAAATAGCCTGCCGTTGCACTCGGCTCAATGGTCTCATATTCATACTCGTCAGTATTATCACTGACAATTCTGTGTTGCTCTGTCAGAAATTCATCTGCTGACTGTGCACTCATACCATCGTAAAATTCATCGGGAAACATACACATCAGAGAGCTGTCCGTTATGTTAGCATCGAAATATTCTCTTATTTCATCTGTAATAGGGAGCTTTGACAGAATTCCGTCCTTAATAATTAGCAGATGCTCCTCGTTCCAGTAGTAGTCAGCAAAAACATTATCATATTCCGCACCTTGTGCGTTTTCTGTAACTGGAGAAAAGCTGTAATCTTGCTGCTTATAGGGGAAGCTGTTATACTCATCAAGATATATCATCATGCTGTCAGCACTGCTTATCGTATCGTATATTACTTCAGGGATGAGAATATCGCAGGCTTTGCCAACGGTGAAATTATGAGCTTCGTCCTGCCAGTATATCTTTTCGGGGACGATCGTTACAAGAAGATGGTTTCTGTCGTAGTTATCGAACACAAAAACAGGCGGCTCATGCTCGCTTTCATCATTCGGAGTTTCCAGTGTCTCGTCGGAAGCTTCAGCATCAGCAAGCTTCACACGCATCACCATTCCCCATGTGAAATAGCTATGGCTCATCTCAAAATCAACGGCGTTGTTCGGGTCTTCCTCTATTACCTTGTTCCAGTATTCGTCGGCTTCAACGCACTCGGCGTGCTGGTCAGCCATGAAAGCGTCTACCTCTTCTACTGTCATTCCGTAATAGAATTCGTCCTTGTGGTCGCTCATTACCCAGCTTTCCGCTTCGTAATCATTGTAATAAGTCTTTATGTACTTCTCACAGTCAAGCTTTGTGAGTTCGCCATCCTTTATCGAAAACAGCATATCCTTTTGCCACGAATCGCTCGGTCGTACATAGCTGTATACAAAATCACATCCACCACATTGAGATTTAAGACTCTCTTTACGCTGTGAGCTTCCGCTTTCAAACGGGTCAAACCTCAGCACTACACTGTCAGACTCTTTGAATGTTTCATAGAAAAAGCTCGGGAACAGCATGGTGAACTCCTCACCCTCAGTGGGATGGAAATAATCAAGCTCGTTCCAGTATATTTTTTCGGGGACTACCGTCAGCAGGACATAATCACCGAGGTTACTGTCAGAATACACGGGTACATCAATGACAGGCTCATAGATATCGTCCTCGGCAGGAGCTTCAACGTACGATTCCTCTGTGTATGCATCCGATGTGTAGTACTCCCATGTTTCAGGAAGATCAGGCTCTGTTTCTGTCGGAGCGGTAGTTGAAGCAGTAGTCTGCGCAGTGGTCGATGCTGAGGTCTGCTGTGATGTAGCCGATGTTGTAGTCTGCGTTGTGGCTGCGGATGTCTGTTGTTCTTCTGTGGACTCCTGTGCCTCAGTCTGTTCCATATCTGTGGTTTCCGATGACGAAATATCAGAAAGTGAATTGTTTTGCTGTGTAGCGCATCCCGAAAGCACTAATAGCAACGAGCATATTAAAATAGTGGCTGATTTTTTCATTATATCACCTCATACTGTTATTTTACTTATGTCTTTTATTACTGTCAACGGCTTTGTGAAGTATGGCATGATGTTGTTAAGTTTTGCAACAAAAAGAGCTGCTTTTCAGTAGCTCCATTTATTATGAGTTGGTAACAAGCTCTACCTGACAGCATAGCATGCCATCGTCTTCAAAAAAGTTTGCCGTTCCGTTGTATTTTTCAGCAATTCGCTTGATGCTCTTTACGCCAAAGCCATGACCTGACGGATCCGATTTGGACGAAATACCTTTAGATATGTTATTGAGTGAATTTTCTGCGTCTGAAATAGTATTTGAAACTGTAACGACAAGGCTGTTATTATTTTTGTGTATATTCACTTCAATCAGACGATTATTGCTTTCGCATTTCTTCACAGCCTCTAATGCATTATCCAACAGGTTGCCCAGCAGATTGCAGAGATCTGTTGACGTGACGCCCGAAATATCCTTTACGACACCGCATATTACCTCTGTACCTTCGGTTTTTGCGGCAGTGAGCTTAGCGTTGAGCATGGCATTTATAAAATCATTGCCTACATCTACAAGCACTTCAGTCGCTTCGATCGTCTGCTTGTCGGAGAGTATATATTCCTGCGCCTCT
>JAZSEG010000287.1:0-8580 GCA_045531575.1 Oscillospiraceae bacterium
AAAGAACGGCAAATCCCCTGCCGTAATGAAGTCCGATGTTCCTGCCGCAAAGCCTGCAAATGCAGCGCCGAAGCCTGCCGCAAAGCCCGCTCCGATAACAAGCGACAAGCCAGCGAATTCGGGTGGAGTTCCATCCTCCGTGGCTGCACGGAAATATATCGACAGCGCCACTGCGGCGCATCCTCCGAAGAGCGCTCAGAAGCCTGCTGAGGAGAGAAAGCCTGTTGCCGCAGGTAAGGTGAGCGGCAACACAGCCGAGATACCGCAGCTCCCGAAGAAGAAAAAGAACGACGCATTCTTCACCCAGTCCTCTGCTCCGCAGATAGGCAAACAGCGACCCAGTGCAAAGAACCGTGCGGTGATAGACCTTGAGGACGCTCTCGCAACAGTGAACGACAAGCGTGAGAGCCACAATAAAAAGGCAGATGCCACATCAAAGCGCAGTGCGGATATCCTTGCTGCAAAGCGCCGTGACGAGCTTATGACGGATGACGACGACAGCCGTGACAAGAGCCGTTACGAGGTGGACGACATCCTGGCGGGAATCGACCGCCGACACAAGGTATGAGGAAGATAATAGGACAGGCGGCGCTGGTTGCAGTGCCGCTTGTTGCAATAATGGGGATGACGCTGTTCGGTGGCAGAAGATGGGATATCGCGGCGGTGCTGACAGCGTTTCTGTGCTGCGTGCCGTTCTTTCTTTCGTTCGAGAACAGAAAGCCTGCCGCAAGGGAAGTGGTGCTCATCGCAGTGATGACGGCGTTCTCTGTGGCGGGACGTGTGATATTCGCAGCGATACCGTTTTTCAAGCCTGTTACGGCAATAGTGGTAATGGCGGCGATGTATTTCGGGCCGCAGGCAGGGTTTATGACTGGCGCAATGTCGGCGCTGATATCGAATATATGGTTCGGACAGGGCGCATGGACGCCGTTTCAGATGTTCTGCTGGGGCTTTATCGGATGGCTGGCAGGTATGCTGAACAAAAAAGCGCTGCTTGAAAAGCCACTGATGCTGAGTATCTACGGAACGCTTGCAGGTGTGCTGTATTCGCTTGTGATGGATATGTGGACGGTGCTTTCCGCAGACGGAGCATTCACTGTGGCTCGCTGGCTGCAGGTGCTGATAAGCTCGCTGCCTACGACCGCAGTATACTGCGCTTCCAATGTGGTGTTCCTGCTTATGCTGAGAAAGCCGCTGGGCAGAAAGCTCGGCCGTCTGAAAACGAAGTACGGTGTGTTCTGCGAGGATGAATATGAGGATTGACAGAATAGGCGGTGATTGAATGAAAAAATATTTCACTAAATCAATAAAGATAGTAATTGCATTTTCGTTTATAACATTTTCATTGATAGGGATAGGATTAGTTGTTTTTTGTATATGGGATATATTTGATCCTCCGTTATGGTGGCAGTTTGAAAAACAGGCTAACAAAAGGGTTATGTTAGAATACGCTGAAGAACATTACCCCGGCGCAAAAATCGTAGACCAGGCTTATCCTGTTTCTTTATCTGCTATCAAACGTGACAGGATTATATTTAAATATCAAGATGTTCAGTTTGTTGTTTGTGCTCAAAAAGGCGAAGTTGTAAGTGATAGTTTTGCATTCAGCCGAGCCAGCCAAAAGCTAGATAAGATAATAATCGATGGTTTTTTGACGCCTAATAATATTGATGCGACGATTAATTATGCATATGCAAATATGATTGAGCCTCCGGAGGATCTAACGAAATATAATAATAACGTCAGAATCTTTATCTCGGTTCATGATAAAGAGTATGCTTCCGCTAATGACATTGAATGGCTATATGATTTTTACGAATACTGGCTAGAAAATTCTATTGTACCATCATGGGTTTTGCATTATTCTGTATCTTTGCAAAATCAAAAATCAACATGGGTGGAGTTTTCATATGACCGCCTTGCAGAAAATGAAAATGATTTCTACAATAGTTTTCATTATGATTATTACTGATTTGCGACATTCTCTTCCCGAGCCTTGTCCCGAATTTTCGTCAATAAACGAGCATATACATCCCACAGAGGTGATCATATGCTGTATAGTTTCAACGACATACGTTGCAAAGAGGTAATCAACATCAAGAGCGGCTGTAGGCTCGGGAATCCCGACGACATTGAGTTTGACAGCTGCACAGCGAAGATAAGCCGTATCGTTATCTTCGGCAGACCAAAGCTGTTCGGACTGCTCGGTAGAACGGAGGATATCTGCCTGAAATGGTGCGATATCGAGGTCATCGGGGAGGATACTATTCTTGTCTCCTGCGAGCTTCCGTCAAATTCACCAAGCGGAAAGCACAGGGCGTTCGGAAATTTGTTTAAATGACAAGAAAATTATGCTTGCAATCTTTTCTTGATTGTGGTATAATATTTCAGTAAATGTGCAATTCTATAAGAAGCACAAATACACACACGAAAGCAGCCGCCTTTGGTGCGTCTCACGGCGTCAGGTACGGTGATCTTTCGTGGAGGAAAATTTATTAAACCTAAATTCAGGAGGAAACACAAATGGCAGTAGTATCTATGAAGCAGCTTCTTGAAGCTGGCGTACACTTCGGTCACCAGACCAGAAGATGGAACCCTAAAATGGCTCCCTACATCTTCACAGAGAGAAATGGTATCTACATCATCGATCTGCAGAAGACAGTTAAGAAGCTCGACGAGGCTTACAACTTCATTCACGAGGTTGCAGCTAACGGCGGCGAGGTACTTTTCGTTGGTACCAAGAAGCAGGCTGCTGATTCCATCAAGGAAGAGGCTCTCCGTGCAGGCGCTCATTTTGTAAACGCAAGATGGCTCGGCGGTATGATGACAAACTACAAGACAATCCAGAGAAGAATCGCTCGTCTCGAGCAGCTCCACACAATGAGCACAGACGGCACATTCGATCTGCTTCCCAAGAAGGAAGTTATCAAGCTCAACCTCGAGATCGAGAAGCTTGAGAAGTTCCTCGGCGGTATCAAGAACATGAAGAAGCTCCCCGGCGCTCTCTTCATCGTAGATCCCCGCAAGGAGAAGATCGCTGTTGCTGAGGCTAAGAAGCTCGGTATCCCCGTTGTTGCTATCGTTGTCACAAACTGCGATCCCGATGTGTTCGACTATGTGATCCCCGGCAACGACGACGCTATCAGAGCAGTTAAGCTCATCGCAGGCGCTATGGCTGACGCTATCATCTCCGCTAACCAGGGCACAGCAGAGGCTGTTGCAGCTGAGGCAGAGGCAGCAGACGCTGAGTAATTCTTTCCAATAATAAGATAATTATCGTAAAGGAGATATAAAATCATGGCTAACATTACCGCTAAGGACGTTGCAGAGCTGCGTGAAATGACAGGCTGCGGCATGATGGACTGCAAGAGAGCACTGGTAGAGGCTGACGGCAACAGAGATGAGGCTGTTAAGATCCTCCGTGAGAAGGGCCTTGCTAAGGCTGCCAAGAAGGCTGGCCGTATCGCTGCTGAGGGCGTAGTTAAGGCTAAGGTAAGCGGCACAACAGGCGTTCTCGTTGAGATCAACTGCGAGTCCGACTTCTGCGCTAAGACTGACAAGTTCCTGGATCTCGTTGAGACCATCGCTGATACAATCCTCGCTAACGACGTTGCTGACGTTGAGGCTCTGAAGGAGTGCACAGTAGCAGGCGGCACACAGAAGGTTGCTGACTACATGACCGAGAAGGTTGCTACTATCGGTGAGAACATGAACATCCGTCGTTTCACAAAGATGGAAGGCGTTCTGGTTCCTTATATGCACGATGGCGGCAGACTGGGTACACTGGTTAAGCTCGCTACTGATAAGGCTGACAATGCTGAGGTTCTCGCATGCGGCAAGAACGTTGCTCTGCAGGTAACTGCTCTGAACGCTCAGTTCGTAGCTCAGTCCTGCATCCCTGCTGAGAAGCTCGCAGAGGAGAAGGAAGTTCAGACATCCCTCGTAAAGAAGGAGAATGAGGAGTCCAAGAAGCCCAAGCCTGAGAACGTTCTGGATAAGATCGTTGAGGGTCGTATGAGAAAGTACTTTGAGGAAGTTTGCCTCCTCGATCAGAAGTACTTCAAGGATGACTCCATGACAGTTGGTCAGTATGTTGCTTCCGTAGCAAAGGCTGAGGGCGCTTCCGTTGAGGTCGTTGACTTCATCCGTTACGAGCGTGGCGAAGGCATCGAGAAGAAGGTTGATGATTTCGCAGCTGAAGTAGAGGCTATGGCTAAGGGCTAATATCCCGATATAAACAATATGACCCTCCGTGTAACAGCGGAGGGTCTTTCGCGTGAGTGAAAATACCAAGGGTCTGCGTTATGACGTCGCAGACCCTTGCATGTATAGGGAGGTTTGATGTAGATATCTGTAATAATTATATTTCCGCCCGAATAGAATGTAGCATGAAGCGATAACAGAAAAGTGCTGTACATAATACAGCACTTAAAGATATCAGCTAAGCTTCTGCAGGTCGCTGAGGCACTCAGCGCATACGTTCTTGCCCTTGAACACAGTGATGCTGCTTGCGTTAGCACAGAATGCGCAAGCGGGTGTATACTTCTTCAGGATGATCTGGTCATCTTCAACGTAGATCTCAAGGCTGTCTTTCACACCGATATCGAGAGTTCTTCTGAGCTCGATCGGAATTACGATCCTTCCCAGTTCATCAACTTTTCTTACGATTCCTGTAGATTTTACCATTATATTTTCCTCCTTAATCTGTGTCGAAATGTAGCACATTTGTGTTTCTGTCAATTGGATTATATCATAGATGGCGCAATTTGTCAATTTTTGAAAAGGTCAATATTACCTGTTTTTAGTGCTTTTTTGGGAGAATCATTATAAATAAAAGTGTCATTTTGATTATAATGTGGTCGCCGTCACCTGTGTATTAGCTTTTTGCTAGACCTCACATCCAGCATTTTTTGATTTTCAATATGCATTTGCGAATTAATTAACAAAAACCGTTATTCGTTTTTGGTAAGTATTTTGGAGAAAAATGGCTTATGAAGTATTTATTAGGAATATTGCCTGCACTTGCGGTGGCATTCGGGCTTATAAACGGAAAGGCCGGCGAGATGTCCGCTGCGGTGCTTGACGGCGCAGGCGAGGCGGTGATGCTGGCTTTTTCGTTGTGTGGGATCATGTGCTTCTGGTGCGGACTTATGAGAGTTGCAGAGAAGGCAGGCATCGTTGAGTGGCTTTCAAGGCTGCTGTCGCCTGTGCTTTCGCTGCTTTTCAGAGGATTGAAAAAAGGGGGTAGAGCCATGCAGCTTATCTCCATGAACATAACGGCGAACATACTCGGACTGGGAAACGCCTCCACGCCGCTAGGAATATCAGCAATGAAGGCTATCGCAGAGGAGGAAAACGCCGCCGAAACGGCAACCGATAACATGATAATGCTGACGGTGCTGAACACTGCAAGCCTGCAGATAGTTCCTGCAACTGCTGCTGCCCTGAGAGCCGCTGCAGGTGCAGAAAGACCTATGGAGATACTTCCTGCCGTGTGGATAGTTTCTGCGTACAGTGCTGTGGTGGCGGTGGGCGCTGCGAAGCTGCTGGGGAAGCTGTCAAGGAGGGGGCATGGCACTGACTGATATCATCATCCCCTGCATTTTTGCAGCGGTCATGCTTGTCGCTTTTCTGCGCAGGGTGGATGTGTTTTCGGCGTTCTGCGAAGGCGCTGCAGAGGGTCTTCGCACCTGCGCAGATATCCTGCCTGCACTGGTGCTGCTGATATGCTTTATAGGCGTGCTGGAATCCAGTGGCGTGGTGGAGCTGCTTACTGCGCTGCTCACGCCGCTTTGTGAGGCTGTTGGTTTTCCTGAGGAATGCATGCCGATGGTGCTGCTGCGGCCGTTTTCAGGCAGCGGAGCTATTGCGATATATGACGGCATCGCCGCACAGAACGGCGCAGACAGCTTTGCGGAGAGGGTAGCAGCGGTGCTTCTCGGAGCATCGGAGACCACGTTTTACACCATCGCAGTGTATTTTTCGGCTGTGAAGGTGCGCAACACACGCTACGCAGTGCCTGCGGCTCTCACCGCAGACCTTACTGCATGGCTCGTGTGCGGCATGGCGGTCATGCTGCTTTTCGGAACAGCGTGATGTCAGCGGTAGAATCTGCTGAGGGATCTGTAACCGAAATCATCGTCATCTTCTTCATAATTTCCTTCGAACAGATCCTTGTTTTCGGCAAGGGTCTGTTCCGCTTTTAAGCGAGGAATACTGAAATATGCGGCGTATTTTTCAGGATTTTCAGTGCGGTTGCTGCTGAGCTGGGTATCGCAGCGACCGAGCAGCTCTGCGGCATAGGCAGGGTCTGCTTCGTAAGCGTCGGCGATAGCGGGAATGGCGGGGGTGCCGAGTGTCTTGAGCAGGCTGAAGTCCACTTCGGCGAGGGTGCCGTTGTTATAGGCTTCCACATTGTAGCGGGCGATGATGGAATCAGTGTTGGAGAAGCACAGCACTCCGAACATGATGGTGAATGCTGCGAAAACGGTCTTCCACAGAGGGAGCTTCACGAACTGCCATATCATAATGATGATGAAAAGTACAGCCAGCAGCGCCATGAACCAGCTTGTGTAGATGCGCAGGGGAGTCATGCCGTATTCGCCGATGTACAGGAACATCTTGCTCACTGCGGTGGCGATGAGCAGCAGTGTGAACACGGATATCACAATGGTGTAGATCTTCAGGGCGGCAGGGCGGCGGTCGTTCTCCTTGCGGACGGTGAACGCCTGCATCATGAGTATGACAAAGAGGTCTATCGCTGCCACGGCGCACAGTTCAAAGAAGCCCTGTCGTGCGAACTCGGAGTAGCTGTATTCTGCGGGGAGAGAGCCGCCGAGGGCGGCTGTCAGGTATCTGAACTGCACCAGTACATAAGCGAGATAGAACAGGCATATCGGGGTAACAGCTGTGCATACTGCCATCAGGGGAAGAACACGGCAGATGGGGGCGGTTTCTGCACGGGGAGCAAGCTTTTTCTCGGCGGAGAAAAGTATACCGCAGAGGAAGAAAGCCACGGGGATGCCCCAGATCATCTCGGTAATGGTGTTGAAGGAGAACTCGGGGAGAATATCTATGAAGCCGCCCATGAAGTCTGCGAACATATCGTCTGAGTTTATCAGGAGCGCCGCCACAACGATGGTCAGCGGCACTGCGATGAGCAGCCCCAGCAGCACATACAGCACGCTCTTGCCTGCCTTCAGCTTGCCGAAAAGTCCGAATGTGGCTTTCGGGCATTCGCCGAAGCTTGCGAAAGGGCGGGCGAACACAGAGGAGAAGAAGTCACGGACGAAGCGTTCTCCCAACAACTTTGCGCCGCTGAGGGATATGCCGAGGTAGCAGAAAAGAGCGAACACGAAGAATGCTGCGAGGGTGTTTATAGTGCGGTTTGCGCAGAATAAAGGCACTAAGCAGAACAGCTCAGCCACTGCGAAAACTGCAACGTGACCTGCACTGATGGGAAGCTTTTTCACCCTTGCGAAAACAGCGGCGAGAATTCCGAACAGCGCCCAGAAGATGCCGCCGAAGATTCCGCCGTGATAAAAGAACGCATAGTGGATGAACAGGAATCCCATCACAAGGCAGATCACTGCGGTGATGGATTCAAAAAGCGTATATGTGCGCTTGTTGATCGGCTGGGCGGTGGGGAGATCGGCAATGCCGTAGGGCGATTGAACGTATCCGCCGTTGAATATCGTTGACGGCTGCGGGGGAATCTGCTGAGCCTGAGGGTTGTTCTGCATATTATCCATGGTGTAAATCCTTTCTATATATGGGAAAATATAGTAGTTAGAGGGCGCAGAGGGGTGCAGGGAACATAGCCTGCTCCCCCTCTGCTATATAAGGGAATATGTGGTGTCAGAATATATCACGCAGCCATTCTATCACCCATTCATGCAGGAAAAAAATCGGAATGAACGATAGGAGAACTACGGGTATTTCAATAAGCCAATGCTTCGGTTTCGGTTTTTTTACAGCCAGCATTATATGGCACAGCAGCAGTGCGATGCATACTGCAAGACAGATAAGCCCTGTGACGATGGCGAACGGGGTATAGTGAGGATATTTGCTCCACGAAAGCAGTCCCAGCCACCATTCGAGAAAGTGTCTAAAGCCAAGGCTCCCGAAAAAGGAGTAGCCGAGACCTATCAGCAGGTGAACGATAAGGCTGCGTTTATCGCTCATGGCGTATCCTCACGCTTGAATTCTAGGATGTCCCCCGGCTGGCAGTCCAGCACCTCGCACAGCTTTTCGAGAGTGGAGAAGCGCACCGCCTTTGCCTTTCCCGTTTTCAGCACGGAAAGGTTCGCAGGCGTGATGCCCACCTTATCGGCAAGGTCGTTGGAGGATATCTTCCGCCTTGCCATCATAACATCGAGATTAATTTCAATCGGCATAAGTCGGAGGCCAAGCGGTCTTAGGAAGACAACCACCTATCCCAACTCCTTGGCTCACAGAACGACATGGCTACGATCCGACTTCGGAGAGGTTCGCAGGCGTGATGCCCACCTTATCGGCAAGGTCGTTGGAGGATATCTTCCGCCTTGCCATCATAACATCGAGATTAATTTCAATCGGCAT
>JAZSEG010000055.1:0-5315 GCA_045531575.1 Oscillospiraceae bacterium
TACACCATGCTCAGCACCGCTGATATCGACGGATATGCGCAGTTCATGAGCGGACTTCAGGAGGATGATGAGGTTATACTCTGCGGCGGCGACGGCACTATCAACCGCTTCGTCAACGACACCGCAGACATGGAGATACGCAACACCGTTCTCTACTACGCAGCAGGCAGCGGCAACGACTTCCTGAAGGATCTTGACAAGCCTAACGGTGCAGCTCCGTTTCCCATAAACGAATACATAAAGTCACTGCCCGTCATTACAGTGAACGGAAAGCGCTCCCGCTTCATCAACGCCATCGGCTACGGCATCGACGGCTACTGCAGCGAGGAGGGCGACAAGATAAGGGCGAAGTCCCCGGGCAAGCGTGTGAACTATGCTCCCATTGCGATAAAGGGTGCGCTGTACGGCTATATCCCCAGAAACGCAACGGTCATCGTTGACGGCGTGGAAAGACATTACACAAAGGTGTGGCTCGCTCCCACCATGCACGGAAGATTCTTCGGCGGCGGATTCATGATGGCTCCCGCACAGGACCGAATGAACGCCGAGGGCAAGGTAACGGTGGTCGTGGGACATGATATTTCAAGACCCGTTGTGATGAGGATATTCCCCACCATCTTCAAGGGAACTCATGTGAGGTTCACAAAGCAGATAGATTTCATCGAGGGTCACGAGGTGACCATCAGATTCGATAAGCCGTGCGCCCTGCAGATAGACGGCGAGACAGTGCTTGCCGTGACGGAATACAGCGTGATGAGCAGCGGCAGGGTAAGGGAGATCGAGAAAGAAGCAGCGACAGTGTAGAATGCAATGTGGCAGCTCATGACCGAATAGCAAAACGACCCGTGATTTTTTTCACGGGTCGTAATTTTTGTTCTTTATGCTGTTACGATCTTGCTTGCGTCGTGCAGGTTGAGGTAATCAACTGCCCACTCACGCATCTTGTACTTCAGGATCTTGCCTGCGGCATTCATTGGGAAGCCTTCAACGAAAGCAACATATCTGGGAACCTTGTGCTTTGCAAGTCTTTCCAGTGCGTACTGCTTCATTTCCTCGACGGTAGCCTCCTCGCCGGGCTTCAGCACGATGCACGCCATGATCTCCTCGCCGTAATCCTTATCGGGTACGCCGATGACCTGAACATCCTTTACCTTGGGGTGTGTATAGAAGAACTCCTCGATCTCCTTGGGGTAGATGTTCTCGCCGCCACGGATTATCATATCCTTGATACGGCCTGTGATCTTGTAGTAGCCGTCGGGAGTACGTCTTGCAAGGTCGCCCGAATGCAGCCAGCCGTCGCTGTCGATGGCTGCAGCGGTTGCCTCGGGCATCTTGTAGTAGCCCTTCATGATGTTGTAGCCTCGTGCGCAGAACTCGCCGTCCATGTTGTCGCCGAGATCCTCGCCTGTTTCGGGATCGACTATCTTGGTCTCAACGCCGAACAGGGAAGCGCCTACGGTGTTTACACGCACCTCGATGCTGTCTGTGGTCTTACTCATTGTTGTTGCGGGAGAAGCCTCAGTCTGACCGTATGTGATGCAGATCTCAGGCATGTGCATCTTCTCGATGACCTCCTGCATTGTCTTGATGGGACAAGGAGAGCCAGCCATGATACCTGTTCTCATGTGTGAGAAATCTGTCTTGTCAAAGTCCTCGTGACCCAGCATAGCGATAAACATGGTGGGAACGCCGTGGAAGCAGGTGATCTTTTCCTTGTTGATGCAAGCCAGTCCCTTTCTTGGAGAGAATGCAGGGATAGGCGACATGGTAACGCCGTGGGTCACACTTGCGGTCATAGCCAGAACCATGCCGAAGCAGTGGAACATAGGCACCTGGATCATCATTCTGTCGTGAGTAGAGAGATCCATGCAGTCGCCGATAGCCTTACCGTTGTTCACAACGTTGAAGTGAGTCAGCATAACGCCCTTGGGGAAGCCTGTGGTTCCCGAGGTGTACTGCATGTTTACAACATCGTCCTTGTCGATCTTGGCACGCATCTCGTTGACACGTTCAACAGGAACGGTATCGGCAAGAGCCATTGCCTCATCCCAGGTGAAGCAGCCATCCTGCTTGGAATCGGTGGTGATGATGTTCTTCAGGAAGGGCAGGCGGTCGGAGTTAAGCTCGCCGGGCTTGCAGGTCTGAAGCTCGGGACACAGCTCCTTCATGATTCCCACATAGTTGGAATCCTTGAAGCCGTCTATCATAACAAGAGTGGGAGCATCGGACTGGAGCAGCAGGTACTCAGCCTCGTGGATCTTGTACGCAGTGTTCACTGTAACAAGAACAGCGCCGATATATGTACAAGCCCAGAATGTGATGTACCATGCAGGAACGTTTGTTGCCCAGATAGCAACGTGATCGTCCTTCTTTACGCCCATTGCGATCAGAGCACGGGCAAAGCGCAGAACATCCTCACGGAATTCGGGGTATGTACGGGTGTAGTCAAGCTCGGTGTAGCGGAATGCGTACTGCTCGGGGAATTCCCTGCAGATGCGGTCCAGTACATCGGGGAAGGTGTCGTCGATGATGGTCTCCTTGGGCCAGGGGTAATAGCCTGTGCCTCTTGAGTCTATCTGCAGAGTGCTTTTCGCCTGCAGATAAGGCTTCATGAAGCGTGCAAACTGCGGGAAGATGATACCTGCCGCATACAGATCTCTTGACCATCTCTTTACCCATTCAAGGGAGATATATCCGTCATAGCCGATCTTCTGCAGGGTGGCGAGCATCTCTCTTATCGGGATATCGCCCTCGCCCATCAGCTTGTATCTTACCTTGCCGTCCTCCACAGCGGAGTCCTTGACGTGGATATACTTTATATAGTCGCCCAGATTGTCAACAGTGGTCTGAGCGGACTCATTCATATATCTGAAGGGGTGGTGAACATCCCACAGTGCAGCAACAGACTTGTGAGATACATTATCCAGCAGCTTTCTGAGACGTGCTGTATCGGCATAAACGCCGTTTGTCTCCACCAGAAGTGTAACGCCCTTGGGTGCAGCCACTTCGGCAAGCTCCTTCAGCACGGAGCATACCACTTCATCATCCACCTCGCCCTCGGGAGCGGGGGTGAGGTCGCCGAGTATTCTTATATAAGGAGTGCCGAGCTTCGCTGCGAGTTCAATGTACTGAGTGATCTCCTCTACATTCTCGTCGTGCTTGTCGGCATATTTAAGGGCGCAGCCGCTGGAAAGGCAGGGGATCTCAAGACCGAGCTTGTTTAGCTTGGCTACGGTATCCGCAATATTATCATCTGTAAACGGCTTTGCTTTCACAGCGTAGATCTCATCGCCGAGACCACGCACCTCGATGCCGTCGAAGCCTAAGTCCTTCGCCATCGAGTAGATATCAGTCCATGAAAAATCAGGGCATGCCAGTGTGGAAAAACTGATCTTCATTCTGATCGACCTCCTTAATTCTTTTGCTTGTTTTATATGTAGTTACACAGCTACATCATATATTTTATCAAAAAAATACAATTCAGTCAAGTACAGCAGTGAAATTTCAACGAATTAACACAATTTATCCGCAGTATATAATGTGTTTTTGACCATTTTAAAGAAATCGTTAAAATTCGGCTCTGTAACTCTTGACAATTGCAAATTGATGTGATATACTTAACAAGAATGCTTTAGCAATTTAAAGCTGTTATGCTTTGCAGTTTTTAAGCTTTACAGCAAAATATCAAAATCACAGGAGATAATTATGGGAATGCAAGCAGCGATATTCATCATTCTCGGCATTTATGTCGCAATGATGATAGGAATAGCGATATTCACATCAAGAAGAACAAAATCGGTAAATGACTTCATGCTGGGAGGACGTAACGTGGGCCCCTGGCTGACGGCATTCTCCTACGGAACTACATATTTCTCCGCCGTTGTTTTCATCGGCTATGCGGGACAGTTCGGCTGGGATCACGGCGTGGCAGCCGCATGGATCGGCGTGGGCAATGCCATTATCGGAAGCCTTATTCCATGGTTCCTGCTGGGCCGCAGAACAAGACTGATGAGCAATCAGCTCGGCGCCCGCACCATGCCCGAATTCTTTGAGCAGCGCTTCGGTTCTTCTCTGCTGAAGAACATCTCTGCTGCCATCGTGTTCATCTTCCTCATTCCTTACACCGCATCCGTATATAACGGTCTTGCACGTCTTTTCGGCATGGCGTTCGATCTCGGCGAAAACGGATATGTCTACATTATTATTGCAATGGCTCTGCTTTCCGCAGTTTACGTTATCATCGGCGGATATACCGCTACTGCCTTCAACGATTTCTTCCAGGGCATCATCATGCTGATAGGCATTTCGGCAGTGGTCATCTGCACCGTTACAAATAAGGGCGGTTTCAGCAGCGCACTGCAGCAGCTGGGCGAGTTTGAGGTAGGCGGCGCAGGCGGTCTCAACAGCCTGTTCGGCCCTGATCCCATCAACCTGTTCGGCGTTGTTATCCTGACATCCCTCGGTACCTGGGGACTTCCTCAGATGGTGCAGAAGTTCTACGCCATCAAGAGCGAGAAGTCCATCTTCACAGGCTCTATCGTATCCACCATTTTTGCGCTGGTGGTTGCAGGCGGCTCCTACTTCATGGGCGGATTTGTAAGACTTTACAATGACGATACCGTTGCAAAGGACGAGCGTGTTCCTGCTCTGCTGGACGCTGCGCTTCCCGATATGCTTATCGGTCTTGTTGTGGTGCTGGTGCTTTCCGCATCGCTCTCTACGCTTTCCTCTCTGGTGCTGACCTCCAGCACAACGCTCACAAACGATCTTATCAAGCCGCATTTCAAGAATATGCACGATAAGAAGGAAATGCTCATCATGCGTGTGCTTATCGCGTTCTTCCTTGTGCTTTCCGTAGTTATCGCAGCGAACAAGAACGCTTCCATCACCACTCTCATGAGCTATTCCTGGGGTGCGCTTTCGGGTGCTTTCCTCGGCCCGTTCATGTGGGGACTTTTCAGCAAGAAGACCAGCAAGGCGGCTTGTATTGCAAGCTTTATCACTGGCGTGGGCATCGCAATGGTACACATGGTGCTGTTCAGCCTTGGATTCTTCCCCTCCCTCGTGGAGAGCGTCAAGGCTCTCGGCTGCCCGCTGAATCTGCTTTCTCCCATCAACGCAGGCGCTATCGCAATGATAGTTTCCATCATCATCGTGCCTGTAGTGAGCCTCTTCACAAAGGCGCCTGAGCAGAAGATCGTCGACGAGGCATTCAGCTGCATCGAAAAGAAGATCTGATAAACAAAACAACGATACCCGAGATCGCTCTCGGGTATTTTTGTGCGTCAAATTCAGTGAGGAATGAGGAATTAGGA
>JAZSEG010000075.1:0-6380 GCA_045531575.1 Oscillospiraceae bacterium
GAAAGATTATGATCGGAAATCACGACCTTCTGCCTTGCACTCCCGCGGGTGTTATGGTACTGCTCCAAAAGAGTGGGATCGACGTTTGCGGCAAAAAGTGTGTGGTTATCGGTCGCTCCAATATCGTGGGCAAGCCTATGGCTATGCTGCTGCTGCATGAGAACGGCACAGTAACTGTATGCCACTCCCGCACAAAGGATCTGAAGGAAGTATGCCGCCGTGCGGATATCCTTGTGGCTGCAGTGGGCAGAGCAAACTTCGTTACCGCTGATATGGTAAAGGACGGCGCAGTAGTTATCGACGTGGGTATCAACCGCACAGAGGATGGCAAGCTCTGCGGCGACGTAAAGTTCGACGAGGTTGCTGAGAAGGCTTCCTTCATCACTCCCGTACCCGGCGGTGTAGGTCCTATGACCATCGCCATGCTGATGAAGAACACCGTTATGGCAAAGCGTATCCAGTCTAAATGAGAAATCAGGCAAAGCCGTTTCTGAAAAACGCCATACTGCTTACTATCATACTCGGCGTGATAATCTTCTTCATGCCTGAATGGGGCGTAGCGCAGGTCATCATAGTGCTGCTTGTCGCTCTGCTTACGGCAGGACAGTGGGCGCTGTGGGCATATATGAGAAAAGGCAGATGAGCAATTACATACTTCACAAAAATTGTGTGGTATCATGCCATAAAAAGTGGTATCTCAGATCGTATATTCTGTATAGGACTTGTGTTTAAAGGCAAAACCCGAAAAACAACATCGGGGCAGAGAACTACCCCGATGAGAGGTGCGTTTTCTGCCCCGTTAAATTTTTATGTGTTACAGTCCGAAGCTTACCGAAAGTGCGTCGTTCACCTGTGACATAGCTGCGCTGTCAAGCTCACCCATGCGTTCCTTGAGGCGTCTTTTGTCCAATGTACGAACCTGCTCCAGAAGCACAACGGAATCCTTTGCAAGTCCGCAGGAGGCTGCGTTCAGCTCAATATGGGTCGGCAGCTTGCTTTTTTCCTTCTGGCTGGTTATCGCAGCGGCGATAACAGTGGGGCTGTGTTTGTTTCCTATGTCGTTCTGTACGATAAGTACAGGCCGCACGCCGCCTTGCTCAGAGCCTACGACGGGGCTGAGACCCGCATAGTATATTTCCCCTCGTTTTACTAACATTTTGTAACCATTCCTTTCGCAGTTTTCCCGATTTCCGCAGATGTCCTTTGTGGTTATATTATTGTCTCCGTTTTGTGGAGTTATTCAGGGTGCTGCGAAGATCATTACATTTTATTCCCGTGGGATATTTGTTGTTAATGTTCTACGAAAGGAGTTTTCTATGCCCAAGCTTTCATGGGAAAGGCTGCTTTCCCCGAAACGCAGCAGAGAGTTCGTCCGCACGAACGCAAATGATGTGCGCTCGGAGTTCCGCAAGGATTACCACCGCATCATCGGCAGTGCATCGTTCAGGCGGCTTCAGGATAAAACGCAGGTGTTTCCGCTGGACAGGGGAGACTTTGTCCGCACACGGCTCACGCACTCGCTGGAGGTGTCCTCCTTTGCAGGTTCGCTGGGAGACACCATCTTCCGCAGGCTGATTCAGCACGGACACACCGAGATCACCGATGAGATGCGTGAAGCCTGCTGTGATATCCTTGAATGTGCAGGTCTTGTGCATGATATCGGAAATCCGCCGTTCGGACATTTCGGTGAGTACACTATCCGTGAGTGGTTCGGCACGCATCTTTCGGAGCTGAGCTTTAACGGCAAGCCTGTTTCTGAGTTGCTTTCCGACCGTATGAAGGGAGACCTGCTGAATTTCGAGGGTAACGCTCAGGCGCTGCGAGTGCTGACGAAGCTGCACTATCTGATAGACGAGCATGGTATGAATCTTACCTATGCTCTGTTGAATACGATAATAAAGTACCCTGTGACTTCTCTGGGAATCAACAAAAAGAGCGGCGATATCAAGGATAAGAAGATGGGCTATTATCTTACTGAGGACAGCCTGTATCATGATATCGTAGCCGCTACAGGCGCAGCTGACTGCCGCTATCCGCTGACATTTATACTCGAGGCGGCGGATGATATCGCATACAAGACAGCCGATATCGAGGACGCCGTGAAAAAGGGTATGATCTCTTATAGTCAGCTTTTGGCGGAGCTTAGAAGTGAGCGCTTCACTTCCCGATGCAGCAACGAGCTTCAGCGCAAGGTGCTGGATTCTGCTGCGGAAAAGCTTGAGCACTGCCTTGAAAAGGCGCAGCAGAAGCACATGCCCTCACCCGAGGAGAATGCGGTGCAGAACTGGATAGTCGCTATGCAGGGAACGATGATATATGCGGCGTCCAATGCGTTTATCGAGAATTATGATGCTATAATGGATGGAGCGATGCGTACCGAGCTGCTGGCGGAATCTCCTGCGGCAGTGGTGGCGGAGGCGCTCAGCGATATCGCATTCAGGTATGCGTTCCAGTCAAAGGAGATACTGAAGATAGAGCTTTCCGTCAGCAACATGATGGATTTTCTGATGGAGCGGCTGACAGGTGCAGCGCTCAGGTTTGAGACAGCGCAGGAGCGCATCACGGACAGCAAGATGATATCTGTGATATCCGAGAATTATCTGAAGATATGCCGTATGGAGTGCGATAGGAAGTCCGAAGCAGAGCAGGCGTATCATCGTCTTATGCTGGTGACGGACTATATCTGCGGCATGACAGATGGCTTCGCAAGGGAGCTTTACCGTGAGATCGTTGGTATATCGTAAATTATGCTGATAAACAGCAGATAATAATTTAATGAGAGGTAATTATTATGGAAATGATGCAGTATAAGAATGAGGAAAGAAAGCAGTGCAGCAAGGGCGAATTCAAATGCGCTTTCGATAACGAGATGGTATTTCTCGGCATCGTGTTGGTCGTTATAATTGCACTGGCGATACTGATGCTTCCGTTTCTGCTGGATATTATAGGATTTATGGGCAGAAGAAGCGGAAGAGACTTCCTAGGCGCTGTTGCTATGGCAGGATTTTTGGTGTTTGGTACGATATTTGCAATCATCCTCAACGGAAGAACATATCACTATGACGCTAATGAGACGGAGTTCGTGGTAACAGGTCCCGGAAATCATAAGGAGTATTTTTATTACACTGATGTTCAGGATATCACCACTGAGGAGTTCAAGCTTTTCGGCAAGAAGCGCGGCTATATCGTGACCATTTCCACAAGTGTGCGTGATATACAGTATCGCTATGTCTTCGGAAAGAATAAAGTGTTTACCGATATCGACGGCACTCCGTTCTATTATCTCGGTCTGAACAGCGGCCTGTACGCAAAGACAAGAGCAAATGTGGATGAGGATCTGGTAAATGCCCAGTTTGAATCAATGATGGTTGAGCAGATAACTATGAATACTATCAAAGAACTAAATGGTGATATGCATTCCAAAAACGCAAGGAGATTCTGATGAGCGGAAACACAACTCTTATTCAGCGAAAGGGAAGCTTCAAGTGCATAAGCAGAGCAGTGGATGTGTTTACACTGCTGCTTATCTTAGGCCTGCTTCTACTTGCAGGTGTGTTCGTTCTCTCGTTATTTAATTTCGGTAAGGAAAAGAATGATCTTGTACTTCAGTGCGGAGCGGTCTTATTTGTTGCAGAGGGTACTCTTGCGGCGGTCAGGGTGATGCTGACTCTCGGCAGAGAATATTACTACGATGCGGGTGAGAAGGATTTTACCATAACTGCGCCCGATGGCAGCAAGGAGTATTTTTATTACAGCGATGTTTTAGAGGTGAATTATACTCCTATCAAAAGGAAGAACTGTCTGGTCGGCTATGTTACGGAGATCACCACAAGCACCAGAAAGGTCGTGTATCGCTTTCATTTCGGAATCAATGCCGAGAACACCTCTACAGCAGCAACGCCGTTCTATATCATTGAAGTAAATTCGGGACTGCGTGAGCCTGAGCCTGAGGATAAGAACAGCGAAATGATCATTGAGGAATTCGCTCGTATGCAGCTGCGCCAGACCATTGCGCTCGAAAAAATGTCCCGTGAGGAGCGTGAGAGCCAGCTGTGGGACAGCGTTGAGGAGAAGCTGAAATTCCTGAAATCAGATTCCGAAAGTGACGAATAAACAGCAACAAAAACCGAAAACGGACGTATTTGTATTGTAGGAGGTGTATAATATGAAGCCTAAAAAAGGTATACTTACATTAGCTGCAATAACTGCATTGTTCAGTGCGGGTGGATGTGATCTCAACAATAACGTATGTGTGTACGGACCGCCGCCTGATGATTATAATATCGGCGTCCCTCCGTCTTATTCGGAAACGGAAAGACCTGAGGTGTTTGATCCCTCCGAGAATATTCCCGATGAGGTCTATGGCCCTCCGTCGTTCTTTGACGGCACCGATGAAGAAGAAACTACAGTGGAGACCGTCGAGTCGGCAGAGACCTTTGATCCTGCTGAGAATATTGCAGAGACCGTATACGGTCCGCCGACTATGGAAGCAAGCGAGGAATCCACCGCAACAGAAGATACATCCGATATCGCCGAACAGGAGGAATGAGCATGAAAAGGTTCACGAAAAAAGCTGCAGCAGCGGCTGTGGTGTTTTCCGCTGCGCTCAATTTCAATGGCTGCGGTGTATATGGTCCGCCAGTAGACGACGGAGAGGAACAACAGGTACCTTATGGTTATGTTGCTGATGGGTCGGTAGCAGATGATGAATTTGTTGCTGCTGATAATGTTGCGGCAACGGTTCACGAATATCCTGTTTTCATGGAAACAAATGAAAAAACATCCGATACATCTGATACTTTAGATACTACGGACACTGCTGAACAGGAGGAATGAGCATGAAAAGGTTCACAAAAAAAGCTGCAGCAGCGGCTGTGGTGTTTTCCGCTGCGCTTAATCTGACAGGCTGCGTGTATGGTCCGCCAATTGATGATGGCGAGGAGCAGCAGATACCTTACGGCTACATTACCGAGGAGGGTCAGATAGAGGATGGATTTGATCCGTCTGATAATATAGCGCATACGGTGTATGGACCGCCTGTTGCGGAATAAGGGGTGCATTGTATGGGATTCGAGAAATTCAAGCCTGAAAAGAATCTGCCTAAGGTAGTATACGGACCGCCGGCGTGGTTCAGGAATAAGGAAAAAGGGGATGTCAGCAGTGATGATGCACTGCTGAACACATCAGAGACAGCTCACGAAGAAGCTGAAAATACCAACGGAGATAAAAAAGATGAATGAAGTTAAAACAGAGCATCTGAAGATGCTTGCGGATTACAGAGAGAAGCTCATGCAGGAGCCTAAGCTGAAGTTCCTGTTCCTGGAGCTTACCATGCGCTGCAACGAAAGCTGCATGCACTGCGGCAGCCACTGCAACGATGTGCAGAGCGAGGAGCTGGATGTATTCACATACATGGAGTTCCTTGATAAGATAAAACGTGATTTCGGAACTAAGGATCTTATGCTGTGCGTTACGGGCGGCGAGCCGCTGCTTCGCAGGGAGATATACGATATCATGGGCTATGCAAGCAAGCTGGGTTTCAGCTGGGGCATGACGAGCAATGGTATACTTATCAATGATATGACAGCGAAGCATCTGTATGAAGCAGGCATGAAGACTATCTCTATCAGCATTGATGGCCTGAAGGATACTCATGACTGGTTCAGAAGAACTCCGAAGGCCTATGCCAAGGCAATGAAGGGCATAAAGGCACTGGTGGATCACGGCGGCTTCAAGCATGTTCAGATAACCACAGTAGTCCACAAGCGCAATATCGATGAGCTTGAGGAGCTTTTCAAGGTGGTAACAGACGCAGACGTAGACTCGTGGCGTGTTATCAATATGGAGCCTATCGGCAGGGCAAAGGAGCATCCCGAGCTTCTGCTGGACGCGGATGATTACCGCACGCTGTTCAATTTCATCAGGGAGAAGCGTGCGCAGGGATTCCCTGTGGAATATGGCTGCACGCATTATCTCGGTCTTGATTATGAGCGTGAGGTAAGGGACTGGTACTTCCTCTGCAATGCTGGAGTTTACACCGCAAGCGTTATGGCAAACGGCGATATCGGTGCATGCCTTGATATTGAGCGCAGACCCGAGACTATCATGGGTAACATTCTTACTGATGATTTCACCGAGGTATGGAAGAATAAGTTTGAGATATTCAGAAGACCTCTCGCCGAGAAGAATGAAAAATGCTCGGTGTGCGAGTCAAAGCAGTTCTGCAACGGCGGTTCCTGCCACAGTTGGGATTATGATAAGAATGAGCAGCAGGTGTGCTTCAAGGATATACTGTTCTGAGCGATAAATCGGAATTTGCCAGCGACGCAGTGACGCTACGCTTACACTGCTTACGCGGGGCGCAAACTCCATTTCGCATT
>JAZSEG010000002.1:0-7407 GCA_045531575.1 Oscillospiraceae bacterium
ATCAGGGATTATCAGTGTTACTGTTTTCATCATCATCCTCCTGTTCATCATCAAGATCCTGACAGTGACCACCGCATATTTCTACGGTATCTAATCCGCATCTGCCATTTTCGTAGTGCTTGCAGAAATCGTAGTCACATATTACATCAGTCATTTTCAACCCTCCTGTTCCAATGTTCCGCAGCTTGTTCCTCTGTGGAGAATCCAATTCCGCTTGTCATATCTCTAAGAACACACGTTGCATAATGTTCAGCGGCAACTCTATATGACTCTAAATGCTTTGGCATCCAGTGCCCGTCTACATAAGTAGCTTTCTTATATCCAACAATGAAAGCCCTTGCTCCGCAAAATGGACATTCTTTCAACGCTATCTTGTCAAGTTCTGGAATATCAGCCATTTTCAGTCCTCCTTTAACCACGGATAATTTATAGGACATTCGCTTACATATTGACATTTCTTGCATAGCTCTAACGTGCTCCTTAACGCTTTCAGCTCCGTCAACCACTCGGCAACTTGTTTATACCAACTCGCGTGATAGTCCAACTGAGGATTGCCACCGATCTTTTCTGCGTTTTCCTCACAGACTTTGATTGTCTCATCTATTGTCATTTTTTGACCTCCTTTATTTGGCTATTCTACGTTGTTTATTTTTCATCGTTTAACAGTTTTTTAGCTTCGTTGGCATAACGCCAGTAAAAACTAAAACCTCCATCGCATTTAGCACGATATTCACACTCATCACATAAATAATCTTCGTTACAATCAACGTCTTTAATAATACCTGTTGCTGATTTCAACAGTTCTTTTGCCCTATCAAACTTTTCAGCTATCTCCATACCAGCCCTTGCAGAATTATTCAAGGCTTCTTCTGTTGCAAAGAAGTTATGCTCTGCAACTCTCAATAGGTCTATAATCTGCGCCTTTGTTAGAGACATAAGATAACTATCACTATATGCTTTATATCCCATTTGGTTCATCTCCTATCAGCTTTAAAGCTTCATCGGTGTATCGCCAATGAAATGTATCACACGAAATGCAATTTTTCTCTGCGCACACGTTGCAAGCGTTTATGTCAAAGCAGATATTGTTGCCGTTCATATCCTCAACTGCCGCTTTCAGAAGTCGCTTGTACTCTGCTATCTGAGCATTATAACCTTCCCTGCATTCAGGAATACACATCTCATAACTCGGACAAATGCCGTATACTCTGCGCCACTGTTTCAACTCTGTCAACCACTCTGCAAGTTGTCTGTGATCTGCGGCGCACTGTAAACAACCTTCCTTTATGGCTATATCTAATTCATAGTCGCCTGTAGTTGTGATGCTATCGTGTTCTTTTTGCTCTGCCACTTCTTCACAATGCTTTATGGCAGTATCTATATCAAGCATTTTCAGCCTCCTTTAACAGTTTCTCGGCTTCGTCTGCGTATCGCCACATCTGCCCACAAATGCCCAATTCTCCTTTGTTCAGAGGGCAGGACTTACAATCGGTACAGTCCCAAATATGATTGTGCATGGTGTCAAAATCATCAACTGCAATTCGCAACAGCCTTTTTGCTTCTTTCAACTCTCTAAGCCATTCTGCAAGCTGTCTATGGTCTGCGGCGCACTGAGAATTATATTCTTTGCCCTCTTTGCTTATTCCGAATCCACATTGTCTTTCGTATTTTGTAACCTGTTCTTCACAGTGCTTTATTGCTTCATCAATTGTCATTTTCAGCCCTCCTGTTCTTCATCTCCAGATATTCATGACACGGCTCTGTAGCACCGCAACAACCTTCGTCGTTGTAGTCATTCATTCTAAACCATTCACAGTTCCAACATTCATCACAGGCATTATTTAAGTCCCACATTTTCAGTCCTCCTCATAAAAGTGAAATTTAATCTTGTGGTTTTTCTGGAAGCGGTTGCCAATGTGTCACGGCATCTAATGGACTTATAAAATCAGCCGCAAAATCACCTATTTCTTTGTCATACCACCCTATTACTATGCCACAATCCGTGTCATACACAAGCACTTCAATACAATTTTCAGGCAGTCTATCATTAACGCTTATCCACTTATCAGCATTTAGACCGTCACTATATCCCTTCTCATACTGCTCTCGGTCATATTTGAGTGCTTTTATAAGTTCGTCCTTGTTAATATTATATTCAACCGCCTGTGAGCATTTAACTAAGAGGTCATTTTCAATCTTGGTTTGCATCTGACCGTATAATACTTCTATTGGACTTTCGTACATCTTTCATTTCTCCTTAATTCTGCAAGTCTTCACGATTGCTGTTCCTCAAAAAACTTTCTGAGGTTAAACCACTTTTCATCAATAAGATTTCCAATTTCATCGACGGTTTGTCCGAATCCATTGCAAGCGACACGGCAATATTTTCCTTTCAAGTCTTCCCACTTTTCGACACCGACAACGTCCATGATGTTCATCATCGCAACAAGACCACTTCCTTTCTCGGCTCTAAATTCCGTTGAACCTAAATATCCGTGACCGATACAATAGCCGCCAAGACTGCAACCCATTCCTGCGCCCTCGACCGTGACGTAGAAGGTTAAGCAACCATGGTCTGCCATTGTAATTGCTGTTCCTGTGATTTTAACATTATAAATTTCTTTTGACATATTTATTCCTCCTTAATTCTGCAAGGTATTTCATGCTCAGGTGTGTCAAGCTTTTCTATGCTGTCATAGCCTATTCTGATTTCCGTATCAGCATCGCTATCATATACCTTATTGGCAGAACAAATGCCGCAGGCGCACCAGTCAGGTTTGATTTTGTCGCACTGTTTCAAAAGCTGTTTCAGCGTTATATCTTCGGGAGCTTCTGCAACAAATGATATATCACAGCCGTTTAGTATAAATTTTATGTTTGCCATATTATCACCCCACATCGTTTATTCTGCGTTTTCCGCCCTTCTCCCTCCGGCAGGGTAGAGTTATACCACCCATGCCGTCAGGATTGATTTTAGGGGCTGTTTTGTGGCTCTCAGCCGTAATTCTGCTTTATCCTCTGCTGATACTCCTTGCATATTGTCAGGAACTGGTTGTATTCATCGTCCATGCGCTTATATGCAGTGAGTATAGCACGTTTGAGCTGCTTCGCCTCATCATTGTCTATCGTCCGCAGACGATACCGTGTATACAGCGCCGCAAAAGTCTGAAATAACATCACCTGCGGAGGTGTAAGATTATCCGGCATCGGCTGGTCTTTTGCCGCAAGGCGTTCAATTTCGTCAGGGGTCATTGTATCACCTCAGTATCTCTCCCACAGTTCAACGCCGCAGGCCCTTGCAAGTTTCTCAGCGTTCTTCGTAAACGTGCTGTTAGTTGCAACTGCTGCCCTTGATGCGTGATAGTATCGCTTTGCTGCATACACTTCTTGGACAGCTGCAATCCCGACCTTGCCTTTGTAGTTCTTGCACTGGACAACGATTGAGCCGAACGGGAAGTATCTTGCAGTTACATCACCGCCGAAGTCTCCGGAGCGACCACGAACCTGCACCATGAAGAAACCGTGGAACCTCATCTTCCATGCAACGTGATGTTCGTACCTGTCACCCTTGTGTTTTGTGTTTTTCTTTCTCATTTTTCCAGTGCCTTTATGTCACTTACAAGCTTGCGGATAACCGCAGCCTCTTCATCGTATCTTTTGAGCTTAGCATTCTCGCTCAACATAAGTATCTGAGCTATGTTCAGACCTTTCTTGTTCTCCTCTGAGATGATACTGTTTTCACTGATGCCTAATGCCAGTGCAACGGCTGCTGTGCTGTATGTTTTCATTCTTAATTCCTCCTGAGTTCTTTAATTCTTTTTCTGAGAAGTTCGTTTTCCTCTTCGAGCAGGTCACATTTGGTTTTTATGAGCTGCTTTTGCCTGCGGTCCCTGAGCCGCTTGGCTCTCTGAGCCAGTCTGTTAGTCTCACGCTTTGCAGGGAGCCTGCAATCCGGACAATACTTAGTCCGGATCAGAGCGAAAAAGTTACCATCACCGTTGATATTGCCTATCCATGCTCCGCAGCGTGAACATACAACATCGCCAGTTTCGGGCCTATACATCTATCTGATCCCCTCCTCTCTCAAAGAAATTAGTCGTTTTGATGATGTATTGCTTATGGCGTTGCGGTAATTTGTGGATTTCCTTAAAAAGGGAAGTGGTCAGCTCTTCCCTCCTCTTCTGAGCCAAAGTAAGCATTTGCTTAGTTACTTCTGACTCCCCGTCTATCCACATATCTGTTGATAAGCTCTTACCAACTGCCGTTTCCCACGACACGCTTATGTTTTTGTGATGATTCTCGTCTGATAGATGTATATCAGTTATCAACTCTTCCACAGAGTTGATCTGTTCGTTTATGTAGTGTATCTTTTTTATCCGGTTCGACAGTTCGTCATCATATCTTAGTTCTTTCGGTCTGCGATCGTGGAAGAATATTCCCCAACCGCAAACAGCGAGCAGAACAATGACGAATAGTCCTTGTGCCATTGTGTATCACCTCCACCGTATTTCATTCGCCCTCCACAATCCTCACAGCATCCTCCTGGCTTCGTGCTATCCCGGCACGGCAGCCGTACCGGGTCTGCATCTGCTCTATGAAGTTAAGCTGTTCTGTTGTTGGTTTCCCTGTTTCCGTTTTGACCTCAATAAATGCTATCTGACCATCTTTGATAGCTGACAGGTCTGACCGCCCTTTGACAGCGCCTGTGTTGAAATAGGGTATCTTGTCAAGTTTCGGTTTCAGTGCCGGAGCGTGACGTTTTATCTCGTCCATGAGTGGCTTCGGTATCAGATACCCTGAGCCAACGTTGATGCGCTCGGTGTAGTACCCTAACTTTGAGAGTTCAAGGCGGATTGCGTTTTGTATTGAGTGTTCGTTCAAGTATCATTCCTCCTCACATGATATTACCGCATCTGTCAACGGCTTGCTCAGGGTCGTCCGCCTTTATAAGCGTTACCCTCCTGCACTTAGCGCAGTGAACAGAATACAGTCTGTCTTCATGATAAGCGACTGTCAGTTCCTCTCTGCACCATTCGCAGTAATATTTTGTAGTGTTCCGCCCTGTCGGATTGTCAGCTATCTCCAGACAGCCTTTATATGCCAATTTTACAACATCGTCAAGCATTGTTATTCCTCCTCAAACAGTGATAGTTGTTTTTCTGATTTCCCGGTCAGGCAGTTGCTCCACTGCGCTGCCATTGCGTGGGCGATGCCGGGAAAAGTCTTGCTTCTAATCTTAGCAGCTCCGCCACTTCGTGATACACCAGCTTTATCTTTATTGCCTTTGTTGTGTGACGTTCTGCACGAAACATAAGGCTTGTACTCTGTCAGCACATTTGTCGGAATGAGTTTCGGTAAACCTTTCAGCCACAAACACGTTTTCTTACTGTAAGGTTCACCGTATTCATACGGCTGAATTGTCTGAGTATACGGCGGCATTCGATAAATGGCTGACGGTATAGGATTTTCAACGGCTATATGCTCACATTTAGCGTTGTAGCATTTCATGAAAAACTCTTTGCCGTCAAGCCCTTTTTCATATCGTTCTCGGTCGATGTATGTTTTCCCGTCAATGACTTTGTATAGCCTGCAAGCTCCAGCGTTGGAGAGATATGTGCAAGGCGGATGTGCTATTATCAAATCCCACTTCCCCACGCTATGCTTCACACCGTCCATAGTGGTGAACTCCCCCCCGTTTAATATTTTAACAACGTCACCTAAAACGTGCCATTCAGAATGTCCACCGGAAGGCTCTTGAATATCCGCTGAGTATGCTTCATGTCCCAGCTTGCGGAACTCAATACATACCCTCTGCGATTCCTCGCAGGCTATGAGAACTTTCATCACTTATCCCTCCGCTTGTCGTATCTCTTGACCACGTTACGCTTGACAGCGTTGCAAAAATCAGTCTCAGCGTTCTGAGCGTTGATTTTCGCCCGGTTATTCTCCAGTGCCTGTTTATACTCTGCATAGTCTCCGCAGGTGCTATGGCATCCCATACAGCGATCTGTGCAGTCCTTACAAGGCGACATTACTGTTGCTGATACGATCATTTGTCAGCCTCCCCAATCATGCTCAATAGTCCGTCTTTCGTTTCCTGTATAGCTTCTTCGATATACTTTCTTAGGCGTTCCTCACGGCTCTGCTTAAACCACTTTTCCTTGAACTTCCGTACCGATTCTCGGTAATCATCACGGTTAGTATCAGCACTGTGATACCATTCAAGGTCGTGTGCAAGCGTTGCTATATCCTTCATGAGTTCGTCAAGTTCTTTGTCCTCCATGTGACCGACTAATTCTTCTGCTATCTGGTAACAGATGTAGTTATGACTTCCTCCGCTCATAATCAGCCTCCTATGTTTCCTTGACATTGCCACGCTTCGTCTTTGGTGTTGGCTCTTCTGTTCCAGGCTTCTATGGCTTTGCTTTTAAGTTCTTCCCACGTTGTTGCCCACTCAGGAAGAGGATATTTTATCTCACGAGGATAGTTTTCAAGGCTTAGAACCTTACCGCCTACCGCTCCACCCCTTGCATGGCATTTATTGCAACGTGTTGAATATGTTGCTCTATAAACTATATCGTCTATTCCGTTATAGCCTGCTCTTACACTCTTACTATCAACTTTGACTTTGAGTGAGCCGCAAAACGGACACGGCAGGAGTTTTGTTTCAGGCATTGTTTTCACCTTCCTCTCCGATAAGTGCGAGGGCTTCGTCAGCATAACGCCACTTAAAGCTGTCATCGTAATCACAGTTCTGTCTCTGTTTTATACATTCACTGCAATTATAATCTTCATCGCACGGTATAAACATATTTAGTACGTTTGTCGCCGATTTCAGAAGTCGCTTTGCTTCACACAACTCTGCAACGGTATCTCTCAGCATTTTATCACGCTTTTCAAGTGCTTCCTGATTATCTTTTGCTGATTCTTCCATGCCAATAAAAAATGCATCTATTTCAGCATCGGTTTTCAAGCCAAACCTCTTTGCGACCTCTGTTCTCACGCTGTTTATAAATCTATCAAGTGCCATTCTCACTACCTCCTATCAGTTTTAAGGCTTTGTCAGCTCTGCACCATTTAAAGCTATCAGTGTATGAACAATTTCCATGTTTGACACAGATATAACAGCTGTCTGGGCTGTGTGTGTCGTTATTGCAAGGCATTTTTGATAAATCCTCAACCGCCATTTTAAACAGCTTCTTTACTTTTTCAAGCTGTTCTTCAAGCTGACATATTCTCAGTACATCGCCACCGCTGACTTTGCTCAGAAGTTTGCCCTTTTCTTTTATGAGCCTGTCTGCTTCGCTCATCAGTACCTTGTTCTCAGCCTCAAGCTCCTCTATACGCTTGGCCTGTGCGCTCATGTAGAGCATATCTGTGTCAGTCATTGTTTGTCCTCCTGTTCAA
>JAZSEG010000173.1:0-8207 GCA_045531575.1 Oscillospiraceae bacterium
CCCCTTTAGCGCCTTGAACGCTTGGGCGGCGCTTTGCGCCGAGTAATGGGGCTTTGCCCCATACCCCACAAGCCTTTTTGAAAAAAAGGCTTGACCTAAAAACCGATCCGCACTTCGTGCGGGAGTGTCTTACTATAAATCGTATCCGATTCTGTATGAGATCTTGCCTTGCGTTTCCGTGCGGATTTTTTTGTGAAAATTATTGACAAGTACTATGTTGTGTGTTATTATATTAGGTACACCACAATATATCGATACATAGAAAGGCTGAAATACATGATAAAAGTCGTTAAAAAGGATAATACCAAGGAAGAATTCAATGTGCAGAAGGTAGTGGACGCCATTAATAAGTCCGCCACCCGCGTTATGTATAAGTTCACAGAGGCTGAGATAGATTACATCTGCCGCTTTGTCACCGAAAGAGCGGAGGCGCTCGGCGTGGAGGAGATATCCATCGCACAGATGCACAACATCGTTGAGGGCGCACTGGAAGCGACAAATCCCGCAGTTGCCAAAAGCTACAAGGACTACCGCAACTACAAGCAGGATTTCGTTCACATGCTGGACGAGGTGTACAAGAAGAGCCAGTCCATCATGTACATCGGCGATAAGGAGAATTCCAACACCGACAGCGCACTGGTCTCCACCAAGCGCAGCCTGATATTTAACCAGCTCAACAAGGAGCTTTATCAGAAGTTCTTTATGACCACAGAGGAGCTTCAGGCGTGCCGTGACGGATACATCTACGTCCACGATATGAGCGCCCGCCGTGATACCATGAACTGCTGCCTGTTCGATATGAAGAACGTCATGGAGGGCGGTTTTGAGATGGGCAACCTCTGGTATAACGAGCCGAAAACTCTTGCCGTTGCATTCGACGTTATCGGCGATATCACGCTCTCCGCTGCGAGTCAGCAGTACGGCGGCTTCACCGTTGCGAGCGTGGACGAGCTTCTTGCACCCTATGCGGAAAAGACCTATCAGAAGCAGTTTGAGCGCTACAAATCCCTCGGCTGCACCGATGAAGTTGCTGACCGTGAGGCTATGGCAGACGTGCGTGTGGATTTCGAGCAGGGATTTCAGGGCTGGGAGTATAAGTTCAACTCCGTTTCCTCCAGCCGAGGCGATTATCCCTTCATCACTATGACCGCAGGCACAGGCAGGAGCAAATTTGCGAAGATGGCGAGCATCATCATGCTTGAAGTGCGCCGCAAGGGTCAGGGCAAAAAGACCTGCAAGAAGCCTGTTCTTTTCCCGAAGATAGTGTTCCTGTATGACGAGAATCTCCATGGCGAGGGCTGTGAGCTTGAGGATGTTTTCGAGGCAGGCATCGAATGCTCCTGCAAGGCGATGTACCCCGACTGGCTCAGCCTTACGGGCGATGGCTATGTGGCTTCCATCTACAAGAAATATGGTCGAATCATAAGCCCCATGGGCTGCCGTGCGTTCCTCTCCCCGTGGTATGAGAGAGGTGGTTTTGAGCCTGCTGACGATAATGACAAGCCAGTTTTTGTGGGACGCTTCAACATCGGTGCGGTATCGCTGCATCTGCCCATGATATATGCAAAGGCACAGCAGGAGAGCAAGGATTTCTTCGAGGTGCTGGATTATTACCTCAACCTGATAAGAAAGCTTCACATCCGCACCTACGCATATCTCGGCGAGCTGAAGGCAAGCACCAATCCTCTCGCTTACTGCGAGGGCGGCTTCCTCGGCGGTAACCTCGGCATCCACGATAAGATAAAGCCGCTGCTGAAGTACGCTACCGCATCCTTCGGCATCACCGCTCTCAATGAGCTTGAACAGATAGCCACAGGCAAGTCTATTGCCGAGGGCGGCGAGTTCTCGCTGAAAACGATGGAATATATCAATCAGCGCATCCTGGAGTTCAAGAAGGAGGACGGCCACCTCTACGCAATCTACGGCACACCTGCCGAGAACCTCTGCGGCCTGCAGATTCAGCAGTTCCGCAAGAAGTACGGCATCATCGAGAATGTGTCCGACCGTGAATATGTCTCTAACAGCTTCCACTGCCACGTTTCGGAGGATATCTCTCCCATTGAGAAGCAGGACAAGGAGAAGCGCTTCTGGGATCTGTTCAACGGCGGCAAGATACAGTATGTGCGCTATCCCATCGATTACAACAGGGAGGCTGTAAAGACCCTCGTCCGCCGTGCAATGAAGATGGGCTTCTACGAGGGCGTCAATCTCTCCCTTGCCTACTGCGACGACTGTGGTCACCAGCAGCTTGAAATGGATGTCTGCCCGAAGTGCGGCAGCACCAACCTCACCAAGATAGACCGCATGAACGGATATCTCTCATACTCCCGTGTCAAGGGCGATACAAGGCTCAATTCCGCAAAGATGGCGGAGATTAAGGACAGAAAGAGTATGTAATATGGAAAAGGGACGGTTATTTGTACAGAAGAAGTCAAAATTCAGGATAGTTGCAATAGCATGCTCGGCTGTTAACCTTGCCATAGGTGCTTTTTCACTTTTGGCGGCAGTCCTTGCCACGATAGTGGGTCTTGCAGGCGGCTCTGATATGAGGGAGTTAAAGATTGCAGTAGTTGTTACATTGTTTGTATCGCTGATAATGGCGGCACAGGTTGCATATTCCTTTTACGGTGTAATGGTATCCCACAGAACTCTGAAACATATCGGTTGGGCATGGGTGGCGTATCCCGTTATGTCGGTGCTGAGCAAGCTTTCCATATCATATATGAACTATGCAGAGGCACTGTCTGCAAGTGATATGATAAAGCAGGATGTGGATGTTCTGAGCATAGCAACTAATACACTGGTCCTGCTGATATGCCTTGTTATAGGCATTGTACTGCTGATGTATGAGCGGGGCAGGCTTTTTGACAGGCGCATACTGCTGTATCTTAGCGCTGCGGTGTATGTTATAAGTGTGACGGGTTCTTCCATCCAATATATCTGCTACTACACGCAGACGGATAGCTATCAAATAATGATGGCGATTGCTGCGGTTACATCAATACTTATCACTCTGGGATCATCTTTCATCACCTACGGAGCGCCGTTTTTCCTCGCACTTTCCATGAAGAATACATCTGAGTAACATACAGGAGAATTATATGCGTTATCACAACATAACAACAGACGATATGCTCAATGGTGACGGACTTCGCACCGTGCTGTGGGTGGCAGGTTGTCCGCACCGCTGTCAGGGCTGCCACAATCCCATCACATGGGATATCGACGGCGGCATACCCTTTGACGAGGCAGCGGAGCAGGAGCTTTTCTGCAAGCTCTCTGCCGACCACATCAGCGGCATAACCTTCAGCGGCGGAGACCCTCTGCATCCCGCTAACAGGGACGAGGTTGCGCGCCTTGCGAAAAAGGTAAAGCAGCAGCACCCCAAAAAGACGATATGGCTGTATACAGGCTATAATTGGGAGGATATCTGCACACTGGAGGCAGTGGCTCTCGCAGACGTACTGGTGGACGGCAGATTTGAGAAAAATCTGTTCGACGCAAAGCTGCACTGGAAGGGCAGCTCCAATCAGCGTGTAATAGACGTGCAGGAGACCCTCTCGCACGGCAAGATAGTTTTATGGGACTAAGGAGATATACATATATGAAAAGAGTTGCAAGATTTGAAAAGGTGAGCCTTGAGCAGTTTGCCGAGGGCTATAAGGGAAGTAAGCCTGTAGATGAGATATACGAGAGCATCAAGCTCCCTCAGAGAGCAACAAGCGGCTCTGCGGGATATGATTTCTATGCTCCGTTTCACATCCTGCTGCACCCGGGCGAGACGATATCCGTCCCCACAGGCATCCGTGCCTGGATAGAGGAGGGATGGGTGCTGAAGCTGTATCCCAGAAGCGGTCTCGGATTCAAGTTCCGCCTGCAGCTGAACAACACCGTCGGCATCATCGACAGCGATTACTACTATTCCGATAACGAAGGCCACATCTTCATCAAGATCACTAACGATACCAACGAGAACAAGACAGTCGAGATCCCCGCAGGCACTGGCTTTGCGCAGGGAATCTTCGTGGAGTATGGCATCACCTTTGACGATATGACATATGGCGTAAGAAACGGCGGCTTCGGCAGCACTACATAAATTGACAGAGATAATGATATGCACCCGATACAGATACGTTCAGGTGCATATTTTTATTGCAGAAAAAGGAATGAGTCCGATGTTGTATCGGACTCATTCACATTGATCATATATCGGGAGGTGATATTGTTATATTATGCGCCGAAATTCGCAAGCTCGCCTGTGATAACGCCTTCGTACTCGGTACGCAGCTGAGTCCAGCTCTTCTGGTTCTCGCCCTGCTCAAATGCGAGGTTTGTTACCATGTCGTCAACAACGGTGGTGAAGTTCTGGCTGATACCGCCGTGAACGGACAGCACCATGTTGTAATCAGCAACGTTCTCGAAGGAGGTCAGAAATTCGTACTGCTCCTCGCTGTACTCCTTGTCGTTCATGATACTTTCCTTAACTACAGCCTTCAGCTCCGGATCAGTACCGCAGCGGCGCATGATGTCGATGAAAGCAGCAGCGCCTTCAACGTTCTCGGAACCCTTGGGTACCATGTAGCCGAAGGATGTGGTGCCGTAGTAGTAATCATCATCGCTGGGATCACGGGGATAAGGCACGAAGCCGAACTCGTATTCCTTGAACTGAGAGCAGAAATCGGTGATCTTCCACTGACCAACGCCGAGGAATGCAACCTTACCGCTTGCAAGAGGTGCAGACTCGTTGCTCCACATGCCGTCGCCGCGTACTGCAAGGCCTTCCTTACGCAGATCTGTGAGGAATGTAGCTGCACGCTCCACCTCGGCAGTGTTCATGTTGTTGATGATCTGACCCTCGTTGATGCCGATGAGGGGAGTACCTGTGCTGGTGATGATATCATGACCCAGCAGACCGTAAACGCCGCCTACAGCGTCGGGATCTCTGTCCATAAAGTCGATCATCAGGCCCTTGAAGGTATCCCATGTCCAGTTGCCTGCATCATACAGCGCCTTGGGATCCTCAAGACCCAGACCGTCGAACTTGGTCTTGTTGTAGATAAGGCAGTTAGGCAGAGCGTTCGCTGTGAAGGGATAGTAATAGTGTCCGCCGTTGTAGGAGTACTGCTCAACCAGAACATCATATCCTGCCCACTGAGGCTGGGAAAGATCAATGTAGTCCGTAAGATCCTCAAAAACGTTCTTGGAGATGAGGTTCGGGAATGTGATATCCTCCTTGTCGAAAAGGTCGGGGGAATCACCGCTGGCGATGAGGGTCTGAAGCTTGTCGATGCGCTCGCCCCATGCACACTGCAGGTAGTCGATCTTGCCGCCGTAGGTCTCCTCGAAGAGCTTTACGCCGGGCTTGATGTCGCCTGCCACACGCATATCGTAGTGACCGAAGTAAACGAGGTTGGGATTCTCGAGATTATCTGCAGTAACGAAATCTGTGATATCAACAGGGTTTACGATGTCGTCGTCAAGGGTGTTGGTGGTAGTGGTTGCAGAGGTCGTGGTGTTGAGACCGCCGCCAGAGGTGGTTGCACCGCCTGCAGGAGCAGACTCGTCGCAGGCTGTAAGGCTCAGCAGAGTTGCTGCGCAGATAACAGCCGCAGAGATACGCTTCATATTCATGGGTATTCATCCTTTCGTTATAAATGCATCGGTACGCCCGATGTTATTTCCGTGCTTTACAGTGATATTGTACCATACCATTTTTGGATTTTCAAGAAGAAAATATGAACATACTTCAACAATATGAACATTGCAGATGTTCAAAAAGCCTATATTGACAATTGCGACAGAAAATGTTATCATTAAGTTATGAGGTTAATTACATCATACCACATTCTGCGCCGCTTTTCTATGCAGTAAAGGACAAAAACCAGCACAATTGCGACAGGGGGACTCCATGCAGAGCTTTACACTGAAAAACTTTACAGGGGCAAGCGACTTCCCGTTCTTCATACAATACGGACACCATGATTTTTCCAATGATATGCACATCCACGAGGATTTTTACGAGCTTACTATCGTGCTGGACGGCACAGCGCTGCACCTTGTGAACGGCGAGAGCCATTTCATCAAGAAGGGCGATGTCTTCTGTGTGGATGACCGCTCGGAGCACTGCTTCACTCAATGCCAGAGCTTCAGGATATGCAATATGATGTTCCGCCCCACGGAGATGTTCGTTGCGTTTCCCGATCTTCAGCACCTGCCAGGATTCCATGCGCTGTTCGGCAGTCATGAGGGCGGCGCTTTCCGCAGCAGGCTTAGGCTCAACATCACCGATTTCGAGGAGACCGAGCGCCTTATCGACAGGATGATCGAGGAATACAGAAGCTGCCGTGCAGGCTTTGTATCCACCGTAACGGCGTATTTCATTCAGCTGGTGAGCTACCTTTCCCGCCGCTACAGCGAGGAGCAGATCGTTTCAGCAGGCTCCACAACCTTTACAAAGGCGGTGGCGTTCATGGAGAACAGCTTCACCGAGCGTATCAGCCTTGAGCAGATTGCGGATATCGCAGGGATGTCCGTGCGGCATTTCCAGCGCCAGTTCAAGAACATCTATCTCATCACACCGCAGGAATATATTGTAATGCTGCGTATGCAGAAAGCAATACAGCTGCTGCTCAGAACGGATATGACAATAACCGAGATAGCGCCTGAGTGCGGCTATCAGGATTCAAATCTCTTTTCACGGCAGTTCAGGAAGAACACGGGACTTTCCCCAAGAAGCTATCGGCGTGATTACGTCGGCACGATAAATAAGGAGTAACGCTATGCCATTTGAGATAGTACGCAACGATATTACGAAGATGCAGGTGGATGCCATTGTCAACGCTGCAAACAGTACGCTGCTGGGCGGCGGGGGAGTGGACGGAGCGATACACCGTGCGGCAGGTGCAAAGCTGCTCGCAGAATGTATGACCCTCGGCGGCTGCAAGACAGGCTGTGCAAAGATAACAAAGGGCTATAAGCTGCCTGCGAAGCATGTTATACATACGGTGGGTCCCAGATGGAAGGACGGCGATCACGGCGAAAAGGAACTGCTCACCTCCTGTTACCGCAGTTCCTTGCAGCTTGCAAAGGAAAATGGCTGCGAGAGCGTGGCTTTTCCGCTGATATCCGCAGGAATCTACGGCTACCCAAGAGCGGAAGCCATCCGTGTGGCGGCGGATACCATAACGGAATTCCTCTCCGAAAACGACATGACGGTGTATCTTGTGATATTCGATACTGAGAGCTTCTCCATCAGCTCAAAGCTGTATGCGGATATAAACCAGTACATAGACGACAACTACGCCGCAGCGCATGACGACCGCCTCTCACGCTCTCTTGAAGCGCCGAGGATGTTCAATGCAGTTCCTGCCGCAGCAAAGCCGTTTATCAAGCCGAAGGTGGCAGCGGATATGTACGAGGCGAAGGCTAAGAAGTCAAAGCCTGCGCCCCAAAAACGCAGTTTCAGTGAGGATGCGGAGGATATGTGTGCAGGCGCAGCACTGCCGCAAACGGAGCTGTGCACCGTTGTCAATGCTGCCGCAAGCTTAGAAGATGCGCTGAAGCAGATAGATGAGAGCTTTTCCCAGATGCTGCTGAGAAAGATAGACGAAAAGGGTATGACGGATGCCCAATGCTACAAGAAAGCAAACATTGACAGGCGGCTGTTTTCAAAGATACGCAGCGATGTAAACTATCGTCCGGCAAAGCAGACGGCGCTCGCCTTTGCGATAGCGCTGGAGCTGCCTCTGGATGAAGTAAAGGACATGCTGATGAAGGCAGGTTATGCGCTATCCCGTTCCAGCAAGAGCGATATCATCGTGGAGTATTTCATACAGCACGGAAATTACGATATCTTTGAGATTAACGAGGCGCTGTTTGCGTTCGATCAGTCGCTGCTGGGCGCCTGAGTTGTTATTTGATGAGTATTTGGATGAAAGGGCGGATGATATATCCGCCCTGTTTTCGTGCCGATTGTATCAGAGCGATTTGTATATTAAGTGCATATTTTGAATAAAAAGTGGATTATCTGAATATGTGCTATTGACTCTTTATTAAAAAGAAAATATAATGGGCTTAGACATTGATACTACTTAGGAGGCTCTGAATGAAGATAGCAAAAATAATTGCTGCCGTGACTCTGGCGGCATCAATGATGATATCAGCAGGATGCTCGGCAGTCAAGCCGGCAGCGGAAGGATATATCACAG
>JAZSEG010000053.1:0-9707 GCA_045531575.1 Oscillospiraceae bacterium
CCACTGCTGCCTCCCGTAGGAGTCTGGGCCGTGTCTCAGTCCCAATGTGGCCGTTCAACCTCTCAGTCCGGCTACTGATCGTCGACTTGGTGAGCCGTTACCTCACCAACTATCTAATCAGACGCGAGCCCATCTTTCAGCAATAAATCTTTGGTCATTTAAGGATGCCCTAGAATGACATTATGCGGTATTAGCAGTCGTTTCCAACTGTTGTCCCCCACTGAAAGGCAGGTTGCTCACGTGTTACTCACCCGTCCGCCACTGATCCGAGGAGCAAGCTCCTCTTCACCGTTCGACTTGCATGTGTTAGGCGTGCCGCCAGCGTTCGTCCTGAGCCAGGATCAAACTCTTTAAAGTTTGTATTAAAACGCTCTTTCGAGCGATTTAACCGACTCTACATAAACGCCAACGTTTATTCAATAAACGCAATCTGTGTTTATCCAGAATTAATTAATGTTTGTTTCATCGTACCGTTTCCGATACAGAATCGACAAGGTTTTGTTAATTCGTTCATTCTTACTGTTCAATTTTCAAGGAGCTTGTCGCTGTGCCTTTCGGCGTGACAGCTTATTTATTATATCACATCGTTTCGAGTTTGTCAAGTACTTTTTTCAAATTTTTTTGAACTTTTTTCTCGACTCTCTTTCGAGGTGATCTCTGCTTTTCAGCAGCCTGTCTATTATATCACATCCAGAACTCTTTGTCAACCCCCTTTTTTGAAATTTTTCAAAAAAGTTTTTTCGAAGTTTTCTGTTCCGTGTCGTCAGACAGCTTTTGTATTATACCACCGCCGAAACATTTTGTCAAGCGTTTTTTCGACATTTTTTGCAACTCTGTGCAAAATGGTAACACTGTGCGGTTTTTTCAACACACTTTATGAGCAGCTTGCACAAGCAGATGTCAACAAATGGCTTTCCACTGCGCTTTCAATTGACAATATCTTCGTATTGTGATAAACTATATCACGCAGATAATATATAAAGGATGTGTAGAATTGGACAACTCAACTACTAAAGAAAACAAACTTGGTACCATGCCGGTTAAGAAACTTGTCATATCAATGGCATTACCTCTCATCATATCAAACCTTGTACAAGCCCTCTATAATATAGTAGACAGCATTTTCGTCGCCCAGATCAACGAAAACGCTACAAAAGCCGTTTCGCTGGCCTTCCCCATACAGATGCTGATAATCGCAGTTGCTATCGGTACTGGAGTCGGTATGAGCAGCCTTATGTCCCGAAAGCTTGGCGAGAAAAACTTCAAGGATGCAGGTATCGCAGCAAATCAAGGATTCTTCCTCGCCGCCTGCGGAGCTTTGTTATTCTTTATATTCGGTTTATTCTTTGCTGAGCCTTTTTTCGCTGCTACAACCGACAACACGGAAATCTGCGAGATGGGCGGCGCTTATTTAAAGATATGCTGCTGTGCTTCTCTCGGCGTATTCATACAGATAAATACCGAAAGGATCCTTCAGGGTACAGGTAACGCCACATGGAGCATGATCCTGCAGATCATCGGTGCAGTTACTAATATAATAATGGATCCCATTCTGATATTCGGCTATCTCGGATTTCCTGCAATGGGCGTTGCGGGAGCTGCAATTGCCACTGTTTGCGGACAGACCGTCGCCGCCATCCTCGGAATCGTCATAGTCATCCGCAAGACGAAAGAATTCAAGATCTCCCTGAAACAGATGATGCCTAACGGACGCATGATCCTTACCATATATCAGGTAGGCTTCCCCTCTATAATAATGCAGGCGCTGAACTCTGTTATTCTTACCGTGATAAACTCCCTGCTCATGCCTGTATCAGAGCTTTCCGTCTGGATATTCGGCGTATATTTCAAGATACAAAGCTTTGTTTTCATGCCGATATTCGGTCTCAACAATGGTATCATCCCCATCATCGCTTACAATTACGGCGCACGCAACAGAAAGAGGATTTCTGAAACTATGCGGATCTCCTTCATATTTGCGCTGAGCGTCATGGCACTCGGAACTCTGATGTTCTGGACGATACCCGAACTACTCCTAAGCATGTTCAACCCCACGGAAGAGACACTGAAAGCCGGCTGCGAAGCCTTCCGCATCATCTCCATCAGCTTTGTGTTCTCAGGCGTGGCGATAGTATGCAGCGGCACCTTCCAGGCACTGGGCAAAGGATTCTCCAGTCTCCTTATTTCAGCTATCCGACAGGCAATAGTGCTGCTGCCCATATTCATCGCTCTTCTTTATATAGTAGGACCTGAAGCAGTATATTTCAGCTATCCTGCCGCAGAATTTGTCGCAGCTGTGCTGTCAGCCATCATCATGACCCGCACATATAAAAAACAGATCGCACCGCTTTCCGACTGATACAGAAATTATACACATTAACTAAAGCTAGTAAAAACGCACAAACTTATTGTGCGTTTTTATTTATTGTCACGATTTTTTTATTTTCATCTAGTGTTTTCTCAAACTTCGTGCTATTATTATAATTGTATAAATATGTAATCCATTTCAGCGAGGTATAAAACGATGAAAAAAAGACTGATTTGTATATTAGCAGCAATGACCGCCAGCCTGTCAATGACAAGTTGCTACTTCTTCCCTGCGGAGGAGGAGCTTCTCGAGCCGCCCACAGTTCCTATCGAGGACGTAGCCTACTCCACCTACACTGCAAAGGTAAAGGATATCTCCAGCCAGACTCTGGCGTCAGGCTACATCACCAGCAAGGTGGATTTCAACTGCGGCTTCCTCGAAGGCGGCGGAATACTCAAGAAGATATATGTAAACGTGGGTGATTTCGTCAAGGAAGGCGATCTTATTGCAGAGATCGATACAGGCAACCTCGATTATCTTTACGAGCAGCAGAAGCTCATCGTGGAAAAGGCACGCCTGAAGTATCTCTCCACAGGCAGCGCAACCGATAAGCTTGACTACGAGATGGAGCAGAACACCCTCACCGAGTACGAACGCCAGATCGCATACTCCCACCTGTACGCAGGCATGGATGGCCAGATCTGCTTCATACAGGACATGAAGCCGGGTGATACCGTGACTGCATATAAGACTATCATTAAAATAGCCGACCCCACTAAGCTGTTTGTGAAGTACACATCTTCCACTCTCAGAGCATTCCCGCTCAACCAGGAAGTCACCATCACTGTAGACGGCATGGAGTACAAGGGTTATGTATCCAAAACTCCGACCGATATGATCGAAGGCATCTACGATCAGTACGAGGAGCTTTCTTCTAACACCGACTCGATCTTCTGCGAATTTACAGGTGAGATACCCAGCTACCTCACCATCGGTAAGCTTGCCGATATTGCCGCTATATATGAGATCCACGAAAATGCTATCGTTATCTCCAAAAACCTCATCAAGACCGACGGCGACCGCACATATGTTACCATCCTCGACGAAAACGACAACAAAAAAGAAGTCGATGTGACTGTGGGCATACAGAACGCTACAGAAGCCGAGATACTCACGGGACTCAAAGAAGGCGACAGAGTAGTAGTTCGCTGATACTCTTCTGATATTTTCATAAACATATAATCGGAGGTATGGTTTGTTAACACTTCTTTTAAGGAAAATGCGCAACACCAAATGGATGGTACTGTGCCTTTTCATAGGATTTTTGCTTGCGGCAGGTATGATGAGTACCGTGCCGATATACATGGACGCATCCCTGCAGCGTATTCTCATCAAGGATATGCAGGCTTATCAAGAAGCAACTGGACTTTATCCGGGATCGTATGTAGTTTCCACCACCATGCAGATGAAAGCATCGCAGGACGAGCGTCTTTCCACCCTTGAAAATCTCACCACGCTTGTTGACCAACGCACTTCGGCAATAGATATGCCCCGCGCCAACAGTAAGACGATACTGCTTGATAATTACGTTTATCTTCTCGGTTCATCTAATCTCAGAGTAAAAATGATGGCGATGGATAACGTTGAGGAGCATATAACCATAATCGAAGGCAGAATGTATGAACCCGGCAGAGCGTCCGATGGCAGTTACGAAGTAATATGCAACGAAGAATGCCTGAAGATAATGGATATAGTATGCGGCGAAACCTATAACATCCAGAACAGCTTCTTCAATAAAACTGAGCCACTTACTGTCACCGTCGTGGGCGTGTTCGAACAGTCCAGCGAAAACGACAGCTACTGGTCGGAGACTATGGAGGACTATCTTAACGCCCTCATCATGGATTACGACACATTCGTCGGAGACTATCTTACTACGGGCGTTACTACGCTTTCCGAGATAACCTCCCGCTTATCCTTTGATTATCAGGAAATGGATCTTAACTCGCTCGGCGATGTTACCGCTCAGATCGCACAGGATTTCGAGCTTTACCCCGCCTATGGCTACACCTTCTCCATGGGCATCTACGATATCCTGACAGAATATGCCGTGCGCGCAGACAATCTCAAATCCATGCTCTGGATACTGCAGATACCTACTATAGTTATGCTGGCTTTCTACCTGTTCATGGTATCCCAGCTGAATGTGGAGCAGGAAAAGAACGAGATCGCGGTATTCAAGAGCCGTGGCGCATCCTCAAAGCAGATATTCGGCATATATGCTATGGAAGCAGGCATGCTCGGTCTTGTGACGCTGATATTCGCACCGTTTATAGGATTATGCCTTTGCAGCTTCCTGGGCGTTTCCAACGGCTTCCTCGAATTTGTGAACAGAACTGGCCTCGCAGCAAAGCTCAGCCTTGACGCTGTGGTATATGCCCTGATAGCTATAGTGATATTCTTTGTAACCACTATGCTGCCCATCATCCCCGCCTCCAAGCTTTCTATCGTAAAATATAAGCAGAGCAAAGCCAAAGTCGTGAAGATGGCAACATGGGAAAAGGCATTTATAGATGTACTTCTCCTCGGCGGATCGCTTGTATGGTACTATATCGCCACAAAGAAGCTCACAACTCAGTTTGAAGAAGGTACATTTATCTCTGACGGTGGCATCAATCCCCTTTATTTCATCTTCTCCACTATGTTCATTATGGGCGGTGGATTGCTGTTCATCAGAATATATCCTCATGTGCTGAAGCTCATTTACCACATAGGCAACCGCTTCTGGAGCGTTGCGCAGTATGTTGCGATAACATCCGTTGCCCGCTCGCAAGGCGGCAGAGAGCGCTTCCTGATGCTGTTCCTTGTTATAACATTCGGTCTCGGTATATTCTCCGCAAACACCGCAAGAGCAATCAACAACAGCAAGTCGGACAGAATATACTACAACACCGGCACAGATGTCGTTCTGGATGCCTTCTGGCGCCTTGAATCCGTAGAGGATGAGACCAGCTATGTGGAGCCTGACTTCTCCCTTTACGAAAACCTCAGCGGCGTCGAACATGCCACAAAGGTGCTGAAGGTCGACGCTACCACCGCCATCGGTAACATCAAGAACGACGGCGACAGCACCCTGATGTGCATAGAGCCCGGCAAATTCTCTCAGACCGCATGGTTCAGAGACGATCTGCTTCCCGTTCACTGGTGGAACTACTGCAGCGCTCTTGTGGAATGCAAATCCGGCGCACTGCTGTCCCGCTCGTGGGAAGAAAAGGGCGTGCAGCTCGGCGATACAATATCTGTAAAATGGAGCGGAAACGAAACAGTTCGTCTTACCGTTCTGGCTTTTGTGGATTACTGGCCCAGCCTCAACCCCTCCGAAACAGTCGTTCTGAACGAGCGTACAGGCGAAACCGCTACAAAGGATTTTATCGTCTGCAATTATAACTACATCCGCAAACTGGTGGAATTCCAGCCGTATCAGATATGGCTTGATCTCGCAGACGGCGCCACCAGCGAGCAGCTTTACGAAGACATCAACGCAAAGAACATCAAGCTGCAGAAGATCACCGACAGCTCTCAGCTGCTGATCGAAGAAAAGACCGATCCAGAGCTTCAGGGCATGAACGGTGCACTGACTCTCGGCTTCGTAGTTATCATGCTGATGACGGTCATCGGATTCCTGATCTACTGGATAATCTCAATACGCTCCAGAACGCTGCAGTTCGGCGTGCTGAGAGCGATGGGCGTGACCTTCAAGGAGATAATCGCGACCCTCGGTTATGAGCAGCTGTTGGTAAGTGTAGCATCCATCGCAGCAGGCTTTGTACTCGGCGGCGTGGCAAGTGATCTGTTTATCCCGCTGTTCCGCACCATGTACGACGCCAATAATCAGACCCCTCCCTTCATCGTTCAGGGTGAGGGCGGCGACTACATAAAGATGTACATCCTCATAACGATAATGCTGCTGGGCGGCTTCGCAATACTCGGCGGTATCATCCGCAAGATAAACATCAACAAGGCGCTGAAGCTCGGCGAAGATTGATAAGCACATATTTAGCCGCTCCTTCGGGAGCGGCTTTTGCGTTGACACTAAAAAGAAATAATGATATAATAATCAGTATACAAACCGAAATCATGCGGAGGGCAATGTATGTGTTTTATTTGTGATAGGATCAATATGATCCAAAATGGAACTAACCCATATTTCGTAAAGGAATTAGAAACCGGATATGTTGTCATTGGAGACAATCAGCATTTCAAAGGTTACACCATATTCCTTTGCAAAGAACACAAAACTGAATTATTCCAGTTGGAACACGCCACTAAAATGAAGTTTTTAGAGGAAATGTCTGTCGTGGCGGAAGCGGTATCAAATGCTTTCGGTGCCGAAAAAATGAATTATGAGTTATTAGGCAATGGCGACACACACATTCACTGGCATCTGTTTCCGAGAAAGAGCGGAGATATCGAAAACTATGGCAACAACGGAAAAGGCCCCGTTTGGTGGTATCCGATGGAAAAGATGTATAGCGATGATAACAGACCTTCAGCTGATGAATTAGAGGAAATGAAATCGAAGTTATCGAAGGAGCTGGATAAGCTGCTACAATAACACAAATCAAATCTAATTAAAAAGGTGATCTGCATGAAAGCAACAAAAACAATAATTACAATAATATCATTGTGTGTCATTATTTTCTGTTCATCAGCTTGTGACGGCAAAGTCAAGGATGTGCAAATCGCCGATTACAGTTCTGAAATATATTCCAACGCTGAAATAGAAGCCGCTATCAATGTGACTATAGATTATTTCAAAACGGAATATTCCGGCTGCACGCTCAACGAAATAACATATATGGGTGATGACAAGCTTGACGATTATCAACGCTTTAAGCAAAACGAGGTGGATCAAATTATTGTATTGGCCTCCACCTTTTATGTGGGTGCCTTTGGCGGTGACGGTTCTTTTAACCGCAACTTCACCTATTCAAATTGGACATGGACTTTAGTTAGAAGCGACGGTGTCACATGGCGACTGGTTAGCTACGGATACTAAAAATATTACACAAATTATCGCACAGAAAGGGACACATCGAATTGAAACACAAAGAATACATATTTTCATTGATCTTTCCCGTTATCACTATAATTTCAGGATTACTATGGACGCTCAATGATTTCATCATTCCTGCAACGTTTATTATAGCAAGCGGTCTTGCGTCCGTGATTTTGACAGTACTCCTAAAAACCGATACAAGCATTTATCTGAAAATGCGTATGGTTTTCTTTGTTATTTCACTCGTCACATTTATCATACCCCTGATGCTTTTTAACCAACTACAATCCGCTGTCTTGTTAAACATTTTGTTGATTTGGCTAATCGTTACTCCTTTTTTAGCTTTTATAGCGGAACTGATTGTATGCGCAAAGCTACAGCTATTCAAAGAACCGAAAATACTAATAACTATACTATTCTCAGAACCGCTCACCTGTAACCTTATCGTTTTGATATATGCACTTGCTTTTTTGTGTATATATGGTGTATAACGTCCTCACAAACACATACAGCAATCCAAAAAGGAGAAAACAATGTTCGGCTTCAGCAAGAAAAAGAAAAAGCACAAGGACAGCATGCCTCTGGAATCCATCCTTGCACTGAACTATAAACGCATACAGTACGCCTCCATGCGCGACCCCGATACATACAAGGAGATACGCCTCGGCACAGACGGCGCACTGAATATCATCGGAGATAAGATGCACATCGTCTGCTCGGGCGAAAGCGTGTTCGCCTGCACACTGGATGAACTTTCCGCAGGCGAGCTGATGTCCCACGATGGCATAGTTCTGAAAGGTTACGACCACGTTTCAGGCGAGGAGCGCACAGTCACGGCGTTCTATCTCAAAAAAGATTAAAGGATACGAAAAGCCAAAATATACCGCCATGTCAAAGCTGTCGCCTAAACAGCAGCACGCACGGCGGTATTTCTGTTTATTGCAGTATTATTTCTTCTCCGCTGGCTCCAGCCGCTTGCACAGGCTGTACCATTTCTTCGATCGCTTTGTCGATATCATCGATCAGCACCGCCTTGTTATTGAGATTTGCCGTCCTGATGAGCTTGTCCTCCACAGGGATAAACTCCCCGTCCTCATACACCATCACGATACCATAATCCATTGCTCCAAGGCAGAAGCAATAATACCTCCCTCCCACAAGCGTAACTTCCATATATTCATCAGGCTCATACGGAAGGGTATCCGATTTATCCATCGCATCGACCTCATTCTTATCCAGCAAAACGCCCGTGATAGAGCGATATTCCTTCGCCGAGGTGTCGAAGTACATCAGATCTCCGCTACCCTGATAGCCGTATGTAGACAGGAAGCACTCCCATTTCTCGTAGCTGCCACGGATATTATACAGACAGACCGCCTTTCCATCCACCACGCCGTATAAGGGCTTGTGCATATCCGCACCGATTATTGCCACTGCATCGAACAAAAGCTGCTTATCCGTTCCGTAATCCAGCAGAGCTATATCGTCTATATTCCAGAAACTATCCATCAGCTCCGTATTTCCGTCGGCATCAGAAAAGACAAGATAGTATCTGCACCATATGGTATGCTCGGCATCAGTCCTGTCATAATCGCTGCAATACGGAAACTTCAATAAAATGAACTGCTCTTCCCTGCCGTCATTATCGAAATCATCGATATATGCACACTGGAATATGGGATTATATTCTCCGCCCTCTACCTCCTCATAGAAATCATGTACATATTCATTTATTACAGCAGGGTCATTATTTCTTTGCGTATCTCCGATCAACGGCTTACCGCTGCTTAGCGCCGCAGCAGCGTTCATATATTCCTCCGTCTGCTTGAAAGCCAGTACTGCCGATCCAAGACTATCACCACATTCCTCGGGTGCGTATACTCCTTTATAGTCGTTCACAAAATGGTAGTCAACAAACATATTATCAGGTGATATCTCCACAAGCTCTGCACGTCCCGGCAGCGCTGCATTGCCACCCTGCTGCTCAGTCAGTGCTTCATCAGAACCCTCGGCAGTCTCAACAGTATCAATCGACCTATCAGCGGTCTCGGCACTCCCTGTATCGACTGAATCAGCGCTCTCCGTTACCACAGCCGAAATGCTCCCCACCGTCGTAGCAATCATTTCAACACTTTCGGTTTCCGCCGTAACCATTTCCGTTGTTTCAGGTAATATGACCGCCTGTCCACCATCGGACTCAACCAAACTACTGCATCCCACCGTCTGACAGAGCATCACGCAAAACACGGAGCATAAAAATATCCTGTGCATTAAAAATCCCCCTTTTGTAGCTTCTGATATAATATTATCATCATCAAACAATACTGTCAATATTTATCA
>JAZSEG010000187.1:0-6699 GCA_045531575.1 Oscillospiraceae bacterium
TCAGTCTCAGCAGAAGCGGTCAGGGGAATAGAGCTGACAGCAATTGCCGCAGACATGAACATACTCAGAAACGATTTGAACTTTCTGTTCATTCGGGTCAAGCCTCCTTAAAAACATTAGATAATCTTGTATGAGGAGCCATACATTATTTATCAGTATAATTATATCACTTTATTTTGATGAAGTCAAGAAAATAATGGGACAATTTAAAAAAACAGGCACATTTTATATCATGTGCCTGTTATAACGTTTACAATATTTGCTTATTTAAGCATTTCTGCTATATGCTCTTTGGAGCGAAGTCCAACAGCCGCATTCACGATCTCACCGTTCCTGAAAACAAGGAGTGTAGGTATGCTGCTGATGCCGTACTGAACAGAAAGCTCCTGTTCCTCATCCACATTCACCTTGCCGACTGTAATATCCTCATTTTCCGCTGCGATCTCAGCGATCACAGGCGAAAGCATCATGCAGGGTGCGCACCAGCTTGCCCAGAAATCCACCAGAACAGTCTTATCGGACTTCAGCACCTCCTGCTCGAAATTATCCTTTGTCAGCTTTATCTCAGCCATGATATTTCCTCCTTATTTCGATTTGTAGTAAAGCATGCAGTGGCAGAAGCCTTCGAAATCGGGATCCTTTATCTGATCTCTGAACTCCTTGCACATGCACTTGTTTTCTTCATCGGTACCGAGCTTGCAGGGGCAATATCCACCCTTTTTCTCAAGCCCGTCCTTTATCATCTTCACAACGTTCTCATCAGGATTAAGAGTAACCTTCACTGCACTCATCACCTTTCCTGTATATTATCTGCGTTTTTCCGCATAAGATACTATCATCGTACAGAAAGCTTCAGTATCTGCGCTGCATCCAGTGCGTTTATCGCACCATCGGAATTGACATCCCATTTCACATCATCAGGAATGCCTCCACTAACAAGCGCCTTCATAAACATCGCAGCATCCAGTGCATTTACCTGCAGATTGCTGTCGAGATCGCCCACAATATCGGTCTCATCGTCGATATATACCAGATGATCTCCGCTGATGTCGGGACTAAGAACCGCCTGACCACTGCTGCTTATCTTCGCATTATCAAGTCTGATAAGCTTGTTTGCCTCGCTGTCATAGCGATAAAGGCAGGCGTATTTGCCCTTGTTTCCGCTGCCGAGATTCAGTACGATATCCGCACCCAGCTTGTTATCACTGTTGATGTGGAATCTTGCCATCTCCACGCCTCTTCCGCTATTCAGCGGTACACTCGGGATATATATCGCAGAAGTGCGTATTCCAAGACCCATATAAGGAATTATCGTATCCTTGTCTATCAGTGCGGTATTCAGCTTCCACTTATAGGTCTCATCAATGTAAAAGCTGAGGACCAGATCATTCTTCGCCGCTGCACGGATAACACCGTCAGGCACAGTCACCGCACCATTCAGCATGATCGTAACTGTAGACTTTGCACTTCTGGAGGCAAGTTCAGTTTCGATAGCATCCCAACCCTTCGCAGTGCTTCCCGATATCTGAGGACGCATATCCTCTTCCTCTGGCTCTTCCTCAGGGATAGTTCCGCCTGACGCCGGTTCATTTTCACTGCCCGCATCGGTATTATCACGGTCGTAGCCTTCATTGATAGTCACCTTGAATGTATCTGTGAACCCCTCGTATGTGACGGTGATGATCTTATCGCCGGCTGTATTGCTGTTGAAGCCGGAAACCATGCTCTGAGTCATAGCGATATTCTCGTAAGTGCCATCCTCGTATGTAACAGCGATCTTTCCGCCAGTCAGGTTCAGTGTATCACCCTTGAAATAGGACTTTTGGCTCGGCTCCCTGTATATCTCCATGTATGTTACGCCAAGCACCTCAGGCTCATACACGCTATATGTAAACTCCACGGTCTCGCTGTCCTCATAGCCTGTTTTTACGGCAAAAGCACGGATGGTAACAATGCCATCATCCGCTTTGATTCGGATAGGCTCGGAATAGATATCGCTGAAATAAGTCGGCTCTGTTCCGTCTGTAGTATAAAAGATCCTTGCGCCGCCTGTAGAACAGGTAAGCCTTACATTGAGCGTTTTGTCATAGTCACCCGAAGCATAGTTTGACTTTGGAGCAGCCACTGTTTTTATTGTAGCGCCATACTCTCTGTATTCACTGCCGCTAAGCAGAACTTCCTGCGCAAAAGCACCCACTGTCATCGTAAACGCTGTTACAGCAGCCACGACCACCGCAGCAAGCCTTTTCAGAAATCTCATACCTATCCCTCCGAACAAATCAAGTTGATATATAAGAAATAAGCAGCAACGTCATAATACTGCAGAGGCAGTACCAAACAAAGCGTTCCGCTCTATAATCCATGATTTAATTATACAATAAAATCCCTGTTCCGTCAATACAGAACAGGGATTTTTGTTGATTTCAGACTATGATACTACATAGTGTGTTGTAGCATCACTGAAGTGTAATGCTTACAATATTGGAAGCTGCGCTCCATGTGCCGTTGATATTTACATATACTGCATAGCGGTATGTACCTGCCTCTACATCAGTATCTGTGTATTCAGCATCAGCGATGCCGCTTGCGTAATTAACCCAGCCTGTGCCGTCATTTCTGCGTACACGGTATTCTGCACCGTCTATTGCTGTCCACTCAAGAACAACTGCACCGGCATCTGCTGTCGCTGCCAGATCATCTACAGCAGGAACAGGAACAGTAGCAGTAACTATATCTGTAGCATCGCCCCATGTGCCGTTTACCAGAGCGTATACAGCATAACGGTACTTCTTGCCCGCCTCAACTGCTGTATCCTCATAGGATGTCTCTGTAACATCAGCATAATTTGTCCAGCCTGTGCCGTCGTTTCTGCGGATACGGTACTTGGTAGCACCTTCAACTTCATCCCATGTGAGAACAACGCTGCCAATAGCAGCCTCAGCCTCGAGGTTCTCTGCAGCTGCAGGTGTTACTGTTGCAGCAACGATATTGGAAGCAGCGCCCCATACGTTGTTGATCTTTACATATACAGCATAGCGGTACTTCTTGCCTGCGTCTACATCTGTATCCTCAAAGGAATTCTCTGTAACATCAGCGTAGTTCTTCCAGCCTGTTCCGTCATTTCTGCGGATGCGGTAGCCGTCAGCGCCATCTACTGCTGTCCACTTGATTGTGATGCTGCTGTCGCCTGCTGTTGCAGTTACGCCTTCAGCTGCTTCAACAGCAACTGTAGCGCTTACGATAGTGGAAGCTCCGCTCCATGCGCCGTCTACCAATGCGTATACAGCATAGCGGTATGTAGCACCCTGCTCTACTTCTGTATCACTGATGTAGCAGTCAGTGGTATCCTTGTAGTTAACCCAACCTGTGCCGTCATTTCTGCGAACGCGGTACTTGGTTGCGTCGGTAACATCATCCCAGGAGATTGTGATCTGACCGTCATTGGTGTCAGCAGCTACGTTCTGAGGAATGATGGAAGAGGGATCAGGAACTGTAACGTTAACAATATTGGAAGCGTCACTGATCACGCCATTCGCAATTGCATACACTGCGTAGGAATACTTAGTGCCTGCCTCTACTGCATCATCAACAAGGGATGTTGCAGTAAGATCCTTGTAGTTTACCCAGCCTGTGCCGTCATTTCTGCGTACACGATAGCTGTCAGCGCCCTCAACCGCATCCCAGGTTACAGTGATAGCATTCTTTGCATACTTAGCTGTTACGTTCTGAGGAACGATATCAGCAGGATCGATAGGATCTGTAACTGTAACTGTGCAGGTATCGGAAACAGTCTTGCCATCAGCAGCGCCGTTAGCTGTAGCTGTGATAACTGCTGTACCTGCTGCAACTGCTGTTACCTTACCATTTGCGTCAACTGTTGCTACGCTCTCCTTGGAGGACTTCCAAGTGATGGTAGTATCATCAGCGTCAGCGGGAGTGAGTGTTGCCTTGAGTGTCTCGGATGCACCTGTCTCCAGAGCCAGTGTCTCGGGAATGGAGATAGCTGTTACATAAACAGCGGGATCTGTAACTGTAACTGTGCAGGTATCGGAAACAGTCTCGCCATCAGCTGCGCCGTTAGCGGTAGCTGTGATAACTGCTGTACCTGCTGCAACTGCTGTTACCTTACCGTTTGCATCAACGGTTGCTACGCTCTCCTTGGAGGACTTCCAAGTGATGGTAGTGTCATCTGCATCAGCGGGAGTGAGTGTTGCCTTGAGTGTATCGGAAGCGCCTGTCTCCAGAGCCAATGTCTCGGGGATGGAGATAGCAGTAACGTATACGGGATCAGGCTCTACCTCACCGGGTGTTGCTGTAACAGTAACATCGCCGATGTACATATCAACCTTAGCGGAAGCGTCATCATAGCTTACCATTGCAACAACGTTGATGCTGTTGAACAGATAATCTGCATATGCATCAGTGATAACAGAAGCGAGATCAGCTGTAATGGTTGCAACTCCGTCAGCATATGTACCGGAGCCTACAGTGAGCCAGGGCCAGTCCTGATTGTCCTCATCAACCTGTTTCCAGATCTTAGGCTGAACCTGATATGTGATCTTGGATGCGTCGAACTCCTCGCCGTCGCAAAGCACACCATTGATGGGGAAGGAGATCTCGATCTGAGATGCATTTGCAACGATATCAGCGCCTGTGGAGGAGCTTGTCAGTCCGTCAACGCTTACGGAAAACATACCCTGATAATTATAGGGAGGATTGTCATTGATAGCTACCTTTGTGCCATCGGGAATGCCCTCTGCCTTAGTGAGAACAGAGTAAGTGAAAGGTGTTTCATACCACCAGTTATTGGTCATTTCCGCAGCGGGATCACCGTTGTTTGCAAGACCTACATTCAGTACACCGTCAACGGCATCGGTTGTATCGATAGTAACGGTATATCCAACGTTCTTGCTTAAAGCGTTGCTCCAGGATACCAGTATTACTTTAACGGAATCCATAGCGGTAGTGAAAGTTAATGCCTGACTATAGCCATCCTCATTGCTGGTGCCGAATGCAGATGCATAAGCAGTGTCGGTACCATCGTCATTCTGTCTGCTTACCTGCAGCCACCAGTTTGTATTATCAGTCAGATTCTCACCTGCGACAGTAACATCGGTGGCGGCATTGGAAAAAATAGCAGCGCTGAGCCAATCAGTGTCAAGATTGATCGTAACCTGAACATCATCAGCTGCTGCACTGGCAGTTACGGGTGCTGAGATAGCAGAAGTAACAGCCATTACCGCGGCAAGGATTCCTGCCGCTAACTTTTTAAGCTTCATGTAAAAAACCTCCTTAAATTTTTCCCGTAGGAATGCAATATAATTATATAATATCACCAATGTTTTGTCAATGTAAACGATTGAGTTACATGAAAGTTACACAAAAATCTCTCATTTTCACATATCAACGAAGCCAAATATGGTAATTTTGCCCACCGTTTATATTTACATTGAAAAAACATTGACAATCTGCCTGTTTTGCTGTAAAATATAAAGTGAATTAATGTATTCAGAATGGCATATCTATATATAACAAAATCATAAACAGGGGGAAAATATCATGTGCGGAATAGTTGGCTATGTTGGAAAGAACAGCTGCGCCGAAATACTTCTCGGAACGCTTGAAAAGCTGGAGTACCGTGGCTATGACAGTGCGGGAATCGCAGTGTTCGACCACAACAATATCGAGGTGCGCAAGGCTCAGGGCAGACTTGCCGATCTGAGAGCAAAGATGGAAAAGGACGGCGTTCCTTCAGGTGTTGCAGGCATAGGACACACCAGATGGGCGACCCATGGTGAGCCTTCAGACATAAACTCCCATCCTCACAACGGCGGAAGAGTAACCATCGTACATAACGGCATCATCGAAAACTACAAGGAGATCAAGAATTTCCTCATCGACAAGGGCAGGCATTTCATCAGCCAGACCGATACAGAGGTTGCGGCACAGCTGCTGGATTACTATTACGACGGCAATCCCGTTGACGCTATCGTCAATACGATGCACGATATTCGTGGAAGCTTTGCTCTCGGCATCATGTTCAAGGATTTCCCCGGCACTGTTTTCGCAGTGAGAAAGGAAAGTCCGCTGATCGTAGGCATAGGCGAAAGCGAAAGCTTCATCGCCTCGGATGTTACCGCTATCCTCAGCTATACAAGAGATTACTATCTGCTGGAGCCAAATGAGATCGCTGTGCTCTCACCTTACGGCACAAATATATACGACCTGCATTACAACAAGATACAGAAGCCTCTCCTGCATGCCGACTGGGATGAGAACGCTGCCGAAAAGCAGGGCTACGCTCACTTCATGCTCAAGGAGATACACGAACAGCCCGAGGCAGTAAAGACTACTATCCGCCCGAGGATAGCTGATGGTCTCCCCTGCCTTGATGAATGCGGCATCACTCTGGAAATGCTGCATGGCTTCCGCAACATCCATGTGGTTGCCTGCGGCACTGCCATGCATGCAGGTCTTGTGGGCAAGTACATAATCGAGTCGCTGGCGAGAGTTCCTGTGAACGTGGATATCGCATCCGAGTTCCGCTACAGAAATCCACTCGTGACAAAGGACGACCTTGTAATAATCGTATCCCAGTCAGGTGAGACCGCAGACAGCCTTGCCGCTCTGCGTCTCTCAAAGGAACTGGGTGCCAAGACCCTTGCCATCGTCAACGCAAAGGGAAGCTCCATCGCAAGA
>JAZSEG010000058.1:0-9550 GCA_045531575.1 Oscillospiraceae bacterium
ACAGATATAAGAAGTGCGGAAAAAAGTGAAATAACCCTTAAATGTTTCCTGTTTTTCATAAAGCCTCCATTTTTTGTAAAGTAAATTGCTTAAAAGAAAAGCGGCACAGAAATGTACCGCTTAGTATTTACGTTATCAGAACAGCTTTGCAAGCTTTGCAGCAGCGCTGATGTTACCGAATGCATAAAGTCTGCCGTCAGCCAGCGCATCAGCGATGGTGAGCTTTCCGTCTGCGATGAGCAGTGCATTCTCAACGGAGATAGCAGCCTCGATATCCTTCTCGATGTAATCGTAAGGAGCAACTGTGAGCTTCTTGTCCTTTACTTCGATGTACATATGAGCCTCGAATGCGCCATAGAGCTTGATGTCAACAGCAACCTTACCGTCGATGCTCTTAGCCTTCTTAGCGTCCAGCTTCTTAGCGAGCTTAGCTGCGATATCCTGAACGGTGATCTCCTTCTTCTTGGGAGCAGCATTCTTTGCAGGAGCCTTTGCAGCGGGCTTAGCCTCTGCCTTAGCAGCAGCCTTCTTAGCGGGAGCCTTTGCAGCCTTTGCAGGAGCCTTCTTAGCAGCAGGCTTAGCTTCTGCCTTGGGGGCAGCTTTCTTTGCGGGAGCCTTCTTAGCGGCAGCCTTTGCAGGTGCCTTTGCCTCTGCCTTAACTTCTGCCTTGGGAGCCTCTGCCTTGGGGGCAGCTTCTGCCTTGGGGGCAGCTTCTGCCTTGGGGGCAGCTACTGCCTTGGAGGCAGCTTCTGCCTTGACTACGGGCTTGGGAGCTTCAGTTGTCTTTACTTCAACCTTTACATCCATGTTGGGAGCGGAAGCCTTAACAGCCTTCTCCAGATTCTTTACGGACTCTTCGACCTTCTTAGCTGCGGGAGCAGCCTTCTTTGTTGCCTTTGCCATAACTCAATATTCCTTTCAAAAAAACATATTGATCCTGCAAAAACAGGAATTTTTTATCTGACACCTTTATAATAGCACACTTTTTTGGATTTTTCAACCTTTTTTCAACAAAAAGTGGTTAAAAACTGCACAATTTTATCATTCAACGGGGATTCCGCCGCCACCGCTCTCGATTCCGCCTGATGACGGTGGGTCGTCGTAAGGCTCTTCGGTCTCCCAGTCTGCCCATGGATCCCATGTTTCGGCGTCGGGGACATCCTCGGTCTCGGGATCGTCAGGCTCCTCTGTCACCGGGATATCAGGCTGCACAGGCTCCTCTGTTTCGGGTGTGACAGGCTCCTCTGTATCGGGAACGACAGGCTCCTCTGTTTCAGGCGCAGGCTCCTCGGTCTCGGGAACGGACGGCACATCAGGCACCGACGGCTCCACAGGGACTCCGCTGCTGCCGCCGCCCGAATAGGATATTCCGCTGCGGGCGAAGTAGCTGTAAACTCCGTTTGCGATGGACGCTGCCATCTTGTCCTGATTAGCGTCGTTCGCCATCACCATGCACTCCTCCTCGTTGGAGATGAAGCCCATCTCCACAAGAACTGAGGGGAAATCCTGCTGAAGTGTTACCCAGTAATAGCTGTACTTGTCGCCACGGGAATAGTCCGTACCGTATATCTGATTCTTGTAGAACGCCGCAAGCTCGTTGTTTATCGCACTTGCAAGAGGCTGTGAATACGGCGTGAAGTAGTACACCTCAACGCCCTTTGCGTTCTCGTTCGCCGCCGAGTTGCAGTGCAGGGAGATGAACATATCCGCACCGTACTGCCTTGCAACGTTCGGGCGGTCGTCACGGAAGATGAAATCGCTCTCTGTTTTCAGGCGGACAACTGTCGCACCGAGGGCGGTCAGTTTCGCTTCAAGCTTCTTCGCAACAGCGAGGTTCACGGACTGCTCCGTTACATTTCCGATAGCGCCGGGATCAAGCTTATCAGGCGATTTTGAATAGCCGTGGCCGGGGTCGATGACTATCACCTGACCTGCAAGCGAGCCTGTGGGCACAGTGAAAGTCAGCATGAGATCGCCGTTTTCGTCATAATATGCGCCGCAGCCGCCGTAGATGCCTGCCTGCGTGAGCGTGAGCGCCATGCGGAACTTCGGCACGCCGTTCTCCTCAACGGTCTCCCATATACCGCCGCTGAACAGCGAGCAGGCAGAGAAATCGGGCAGCTTCGTAACGCTTGTGATGTTGTCAAAGGTGATATACACCTTGTCCGCATTGAACTTCGTGACTCCGTAGGGGCCGTCGGGCTGATCGTGATATGCGACGTTCGTGGTCACGTTAAAGGATGATTTATAATCGAGATGTATCTTTATGTAGCTCTTTCCGCTGACGTTGCCTATCTCCTTTACGAGCAGGGCGTTCTCGCCGAGACCCGTATCGTAGAAGGTGGTGACATCCTCTGCGGCAAAACGCTTGCCCGAGGTGGTGGTGAAATATCCGCCCGACTCGCTCCTGATATAATCGATGGTTCCCGCAGGAAGCTGTGAGAACGCAGGGGATGCGATGTTACCTGTGGTCATTGCGTCGTAAATGGTGGTGTAGTTGCTCAGCACTCTTAAGTACTGTATGTATTCGCTGTCGGACACGATGGGCGGCATGGTGCCGACTACCTCGCCCGTGCCTGCGGCACTCTGATCCTTCAGTATCTCCGCAACGATGTTTTTGGGCGGCTCGGGCTTTGCCTCGACTGTTACGCTGCCGCCAACCATGCTCTCGTCATAGCCGCTGTAGGATGCGTAGTAGACTATCTCGCCCAGATACTGCTCCTGACCGATGATGCCGTCGGGCGTGGTGTAATATCCCACAAACTGCGCATAGGAGGAGTTTGCGTCCAGCTCCTCCGAGCTGCCCTCCTTCTCCTTCAGGGTGACGGTCTTGCCGCCGATGGTTGCGGAAACGGAAGCGCCACTGTATGCCACCGCCACAAGGGATATCTGTGCGCCGCCCTCGACAGTGACGTTATCCTTGCCCTCGATGGAGGTCATAACGTCTATCCTGCGCTCGATATCGTAGCGGTACTGCTTGCCCTTATGCTCGATGGTGAAGCTGTTCCAGCCGACGGAAAGCGGCTCGTTGAAGTAGAAGTTGCCCGCCTCGTTCAGCTTTATCTTCTCGCCGTCGAAGTAGACGTCGAAGTTCTCGTCGAACGTACCCATGAACTTCACGTTGGAGTCGTATGTGACGAAGCTAAGCTCCGTGGGGGATATCATTTCGAGATCTTCAAAGATGGTGTCTGTGTTTATCTGCTCCGCGAAGTATTTCAGCAGAGTATCGGTGGTGCCGAGACGGTTGTCTCTCAGACCGCCGAGGGAGTGGAATGCGCTGCCGCCGATGCTCTCGTAATCCTCAAGCACGGTCATCTGTCGCAGAAGCTGATCCTCATACCAGCCGTCGTAGTTACCTATCTTCTCATTCAGATGCATCACATAGGTCTTTACGTCATGCGCCTCGGCGAGGTCGTACCACCATTTCACAACGGTGTCGAAATTCAGCGCCCAGTCGGAGGTAGAGCCGTATGCCTTCACCATCACCATGTCAACGTAGCGCTTCTCCACATACTTCTTCGTATCGGAAAATCCGTCGTACATCGCCTGAACCGTGTCCTGCGTGGGTGAGCCTTCAGGGTTCACGCTGTCGTTCGCCCACATATCGTTAATCATCAGTCCCACAGCCACGCTGTTGTTCGTTCTGCGGATTATCTCGGATATACTGCGGACTATGTATTCGTTGGTCTCGTACAGCCAGTTCTCATAGCCGATGCCCGAGCCGCTCTCCATATACTGCGCAAAGGCAGCGGAGTCGTCGCTCATGTAATAATTCGTGAGGATGATGCCGTCGCAGGCGTACTTCATCGCAAACTTATGCACCGCTGCGGAGAAGCCGCTCTTGATGCCTATTCCCTGCTCGGAAAGGCGCTGCAGCAGCCTGTTCACATCCAGCACCACGAACACCGAGAGACCCGCGTCGCGGAAAGCCTCCATCGTGCTGCTGAGAACGCAGGTGCCTGAGTTCAGCTCTAAGTCGTAGAAGCATTCGTCCTCATAGTCGGTGTTGATGAGCACGGTGTTCATGCCGTAGCCCGTGATCTCCTGCACAAGCTGCGGAAGCTCCGCCGCCAGCGTGATATCCGAGGTATCCTCAACGCAGTAATCGAGACCCGGAGTGACAGTCGCCGCACGCATGCCCTTGCGCAGGTACACCTTGCTTTCGGACATTTCGGGCAGGATATCAGTTATTTCCGTGGAAATATCCTCCGTCACGCTCTCGGCGGTGCTTTCGGCGGTGTCCGCAGGCTCTGCGTACGCCGTGAAGCAGCTTAGCGCAATGCTCGCCGCAACGATGGCAGAGAGCAGCTTTTTCAACGTTTTCTTCATCTTTGTTTTCCCCGTTTTATGTATCTGTATATTTTTACTGACCTGTAGGGGCGGCAACCTGCCGCCCGTTGCCCTGTTATGGCGGCGTCCGCGTTTTGCCAAAGGCATAATGCGGCTGCCTTTTGGGGCAACTGCGCAGGCATCGTGTCTGCCGCCCATGCAGTGTGAAGATCCGCACGACCGCTCTGTCAGCCGATCGAACGGATCAGAATTTACTAATGACATATCTGAATCGATATCATCCACAGGCGGCAGATTGCTGCCCCTACGATAACATCAACCCAACAGTGCTGTGAATCCGTTTATCTCCTCCCACACCTGAGACTTCACCTCAGCTGCGGCGCTGTAGATGCTGCGGTAGCTGTAAAGGCTCACGCCGCCGTAGCTGCGGCACTCCATCGCCTCTGTGAGCTGACGTGCAAGAATGGCGCTGTCCTCTATCCACTCAAACTCGCCCTCGCCTGCCCACACATCCTCATAGCCTATCTTCGAGACCGTCAGACCCACAACCAGCGGCACGCCGCCTGCGGTGCATATCTCCTCCCAGCGGGAAAGGCACTCGGAATAAGGCTGTGTGGAGTTATCGAAGCCGTAATATATCTGCGGCACGATGTAGTCAAGGAATCCATCCTCGGCGCACCATTTCTCCACATCGGCGTAAAGCTGATTGTAGTTGTTTTCGATGCTGCCCTGCACGCTCACGCTGAAAAGCGCATCGGCATTCGTGCTTTTTACGCTGTCATAAAGAGCGGAAACAAGCTCGTCGCAGTTATCAAAGCGGAAATCCGAAAGGTAAGCCTCGCCGCTTGCCGCAAAGGCGTCGCTGTCAAAGGATGAATCGGTGGTGGGATAGAAGTAGTCGTCTATGTGCAGACCGTCCACATCGTAATTCAGCAGTATCTCCTCGGCGCCGTCGCAGATGAGGTCGATGACCTCGTCATAAGCAGGATTGAGGTAATATGTGCCGTTCACCTCTACGACGTATTTTCCTGCCGTTTTGCTGTCCTTATTCCACTTTGCGACGATGTGGTCGCCGTAGTTCTTCATATCAGATGCGCTGCATAATCTCAGCGGATTTATCCATGCGTGGATGGAGATATCACGCTCGTGCGCCTCCTCCACCATTATCTCCAGCGGATCGAATGCGGGGGCGCTGTTGATGCTGCCCGAAGCATAGCGTGACCAGGGGAAAAGCTCGCTGTCGTAATAAGCGTCGCCGTGGGAGCGTGCGTGGACGTAAACGGTGTTGAGTCCGAGATCTACGCAGTTGTCGAACGCCTCGCTGATGTTCTCACGGAAGGTGTATTCGCTCTTGCCTGTGAGCAGCTCGGTGTATTCGAGGTAGCTTATCCACACGCCCTTTACCTCGTCGTGATTCAGCGCACCGCTCACCGTTGGAGCAACGACAGGCTCCTGTCGGGTGGTGACGGCGGTAGTCGTGGTGGCTATGGTGGTCGATGCAGCTGTAGTTGTCGTGGTAGCCGCTGTGGTGGTAGTTTCGGCAGTGGTTGTGGTTGTTTCGGCAGGCTCGGTCTCCTCAGGCTCAGGAACGGTGGTAGTCACTGAGGTGGTCTGTTCAGACGTCGTCTGCTCAGATGTAGTCTGTTCGGATGTGGTCTGTTCGGATGTGGTCTGCTCGGATGTGGTCTGCTCGGGCGCCTGCACGGAGACCTCATCTGACAGCGCAGGCTCTGTCCTGATGACAGGCTCCTCCGCAGACGATGCCGTGGTAAGCTCTGCGCTGCTTGAGATGGGCGCTGCACCGCCTGCGTCTATGATGTTTATATCGCTCCTGCTCTCTGTCTGAGCCGAGGCGCAGCCTGTAAGAGTCAGCGCCAGCAGCACGCAGAGAATGCGTTTATCTGTATTTTTCATGTTTCCCCCCTGCCGCTTTCCCCTGCGGCGAAAAAAGAGCATAGTTATATATTATATATAGTTATTCATATTATACCAAAAGATTCCCGTCAAGTCAATACTTCAGCGCAGAAAAGCCGCTGTATTCATGCAATTTTCGGGAGATATCTCCATCGTTTTCGGCACTAATCATCCTATTTATGACAAATTTAATATATTATCTTGCTAAATCGTATTTTTTTTACAAAATCTATTGACATCCGAGGTGTTTTTTAATATACTTTAAACTAGTGTATTCTGTATTTAAAGCAGAAAAGCTGCGGTCTGTATGACGCATTTTGTATGAAAAGAGAGGATCATGCCTGAAATGGAGAACATCATCAGTCTGAGAAACATCGTCGTGGAATTTGACGGCGAGCAGATACTCAAAAACATCGACCTTGACATCAAGGATAAGGAGTTCGTAACGTTTCTCGGTCCGTCCGGCTGCGGAAAAACTACTACCCTGAGAATCATCGGCGGCTTTCTCACCCCGAACAGCGGCGACGTAATGCTGGAGGGCAAGCGCATCAACGATCTGCCCCCGCACAAGCGTGACGTAAACACCGTGTTCCAGCGCTATGCGCTGTTCCCTCACCTGAACGTGTATGAGAACATCGCTTTCGGTCTGCGCATCAAGAAGCTGCCCGAAAAGGAGATACAGAAGCGTGTCGGCGAGATGCTGGAGCTTGTAAACCTGCGTGGTTATGAGAAGCGCACCATCCATCGCCTTTCAGGCGGACAGCAGCAGCGTGTTGCCATCGCAAGAGCGCTGGTAAACCGCCCGAAGATCCTGCTTCTGGACGAGCCGCTCGGCGCACTCGACCTGAAGCTGCGCAAGGAGATGCAGATAGAGCTGCGCAAGATCCAGCAGCAGCTTGAGCTTACCTTCGTTTACGTTACCCACGATCAGGAGGAGGCGCTCACCATGTCGGATACCGTTGTTGTTATGAACAACGGTCACATCCAGCAGATCGGCTCCCCCACCGATATATATAACGAGCCTATGAACGCTTTCGTCGCAGACTTCATCGGCGAGAGCAACATCCTCAACGGCTCCATGCCCCGTGACTGCCTCGTGGAGTTCTGCGGCAAGCAGTTCGAGTGCGTGGACAAGGGCTTCTCCCCCAATGAGACCATCGACGTCGTTATCCGCCCCGAGGATATCAAGGTCATTCCTGCGGCTGAGGCAAAGCTTACAGGTATCGTTACCTCCGTTGTGTTCAAGGGCGTGCATTACGAGATGATAGTTGACGGCGTAGACCACGAGTGGATGATCCACTCCACAAAGGCTGAGCCTGTCGGCAGCATGATCGGCATGACCTTCGATCCCTTTGATATCCACATCATGAAGAAGAGCAAGGAGGAAGACTGAAATTGAAGAAGCTCAGATTTCTTGCCGCTCCCTACCTTGTGTGGATGGTGGTGTTCATCGTTGTTCCGCTGCTGATGGTGGCGTACTTCGCTTTCACCGATCAGGACGGACACTTCACCCTCGCTAACGTGGCAAACGCAGGTCAGTACACGAACATCTTCGTGCGCTCCATATGGCTTGCCATCATTGCGACTGTTGTCTGCCTTATCATTGCTTATCCGCTGGCGTTCATGCTCTCACGCATGAAGAAGTATCATCAGGGTACTATGCTGATGATCGTTATGCTCCCCATGTGGATGAACTTCCTGCTGCGTACCCGTGCATGGGTGACCATCCTCGGCAACACAGGCGTTATCAATACCCTGCTCGGCCTTATCGGCATCGAGCCGCTGAAGCTGCTCAACACTGAGGGCGCTGTAGTTCTCGGCATGGTTTACAACTACCTGCCGTATATGATACTTCCCCTGCATTCCGTAATGGTGAAGATCGACCAGTCCGTGCTGGAGGCTGCTGACGACCTCGGCTGCAACTACATGACAAAGCTGTTCCGTGTTATCGTTCCGCTGAGTCTCCCCGGAATCACATCGGGCATCACAATGGTGTTCGTGCCTGCTATCAGTACGTTCATCATCTCCCGTATGCTGGGCGGCGGCTCCAATCTCCTTATCGGCGACCTTATCGAGATGCAGTTCCTCGGAAATGCATACAACCCACAGCTGGGTGCGGCGATATCGCTGGTGCTGATGGTCATAATCCTGCTGATAATGACCATAATGAACCAGTTCGATCCCGACGACCAGGTGCTGATGTAAGGAGGTGCGATAATGAAGAAATTAGGAAAGATCTATATCGCACTGGTGCTGCTGTTCCTTTATGTGCCTATCTTCGTGCTTATCGTGTTCTCTTTCAACGAATCCAAGAGCACCGTGTTTACAGGCTTCACACTGGAATGGTATGCAAAGCTGTTCAGGAATGAGATGATAATCTCATCCCTCATGAACACTGTCATCATCGCAGTGGCTGCGAGCATACTCTCCACCATTCTCGGCACACTGGCTGCTATCGGCATCCACACCATGAGAAAGGTACCCAAGGCGGTAGTTATGAACGTTACGAATATGCCCGTCATCAACCCCGAGATCGTAACAGGTGTTTCGCTGATGCTGCTGTTCGTGTTCTTCGCAGCGAGAATGAATCTGGAATTCGGCTTCTGGACGCTGCTTATCGCCCACATCACCTTTAACGTGCCTTACGTTATCCTGAACGTTATGCCGAAGCTCAGACAAATGGATCCCAACCTCTTTGAGGCGGCTCAGGATCTCGGCTGCGGCCCGTTCACCGCTTTCCGCAAGGTCATTCTCCCCGAGATAATGCCCGGCGTGCTGAGCGGCTTCCTGATGGCGTTCACCTACTCGCTGGACGACTTCGTAATAAGCTACTTCACCTGCGGTCCCACATCCCAGACCCTGCCCATCACCATCTACTCCATGGTGAGAAGAAAGGTTTCTCCCGAGATCAACGCACTTTCCACCATCATCTTTGTTGTGGTGGTGATCGTGCTTATCGTTAAGAACTTCATCGAAAACCGCAAGTACAGACAGACGGCTTCGGGAAAGGCGGATACATAATGAGAAAAAGAAGATTTTTTGAAGCCGCCGCTTCCCTGCTGCTGACAGCATCCCTGCTGTGCGGCTGTGCAGACGGCAGCGCTTCCGACGAGAGCGCCGAAAGCTCCGAGACCGAGGAGGTATACGAGCAGACCCTCACCGTTGAGGATATGGATTACTACACCCGCTTCAAGGACGCAGGCATCTCCATCAACGTATACAACTGAGGCGAATACATCTCCACGGGTGCGGACGAGGGTACTCTGAACGTAAATGCTGAGTTCACGAAGCTTACGGGCATCGAGGTGAACTACACCACCTACCCCTCCAACGAGGATCTTTACTC
>JAZSEG010000016.1:0-2723 GCA_045531575.1 Oscillospiraceae bacterium
AACAGTTTGTGGACATTCCGGTGGTCTGCGCAGGAAGAATGGACGCCGAGATCGGCGCGCAGGCGGTAGCCGACGGGAAAATCGATGCGGTCGGTGTTGCCCGTCAATTCCTGGTCGATCCCGAATGGATCACCAAGATGATCGAGGACAGAATTGAGGACATCAAGCCCTGCATCTGCTGTCACGCGGGCTGCTTCAACTTCTCCTCCTCAAAGGGTCATGCGAATACGCAGGATCTTACCGATACCATGGGACTTTCACGCTGTGCGCTGAATCCCCTCACCATGCAGTCCAAGAAGTATCACATCGAGCCTGCGAAAAAGCCGAAGAAGATCGCAGTGATCGGCGGCGGCATCGGCGGCATGGAGGCTGCTATCCTCTGCGCGAAGCGTGGACACACCGTAACGCTTTACGAAAAGAGCGACAAGCTGGGCGGCGTGTTCATCGCAGCGGCAGCGCCCTCCTTCAAGGAAAAGGACAAGGCTCTGATCGCCTGGTATATCCGTGAGCTTTCAAGACAGCCCGTTACCGTTAAGATGAATACCGAGGTGAAAGATATCAAGTCCCTCGACGCAGACGAGATAATCGTTGCAACAGGCGCAAAGGCTAAGAAGATACCCGTGAAGGGCACAGAGAACGCTGTTGAGGCGGTGGATTATCTCCTCGGCAACAAGACCGTGGGCGAAAACGTCGTTGTTGTCGGCGGCGGTCTCACAGGCTGCGAGATAGCATACGATCTCTATCTTAACGGCAAGAAGCCTGTTATCGTGGAGATGCAGGATGATCTCATCACCACCAAGGGCATCTGCCTTGCAAACACCAGCTACCTGCGTGATTTCTTCAAGACCAACAAGGTGCCTGTATATCTCGAGACCTCGCTTTGCGAGATAGGCGAGGGAAGCGTTACCCTGAAGGGCAAGGACGGAAACACCTTCACTGTAGAGACAGATTCCGTTATCCTCTCCGTAGGCTATAACCCTGCTCCCGTGGTTTCCAAGGGCAGGAACGTTCATGTTATCGGCGACGCTGCCGCTGTGGGAAATCTCCGCACCGTTATCTGGGGCGCATGGGATATCTGTATGAAGCTTTGATGATCTGATAAGGAGAAAGAAAATGATACTTACAAAAGAACAGCAGGCGATCCTTGACGGCGAAAAGGGTGAAACGCTTGCAAAGGTAATGAAGACCATCGTTATGTACGGCGACGCTTTCGAGGCGGAAAAGCTCGTTCCCATTACTTCTGAATACAACCATCTTGTAACCTCCTTTGGTCTGAAGGTCATGGCGCCTGTTTACGACCTCATGCAGCAGCTGTTTGACGCAGGCGTTGCATCGGGACAGAAGTTCTCCGTAGACCCTCGTCCTCTGGATAAGAACGTTCCCGCAAACTTCCTGCAGAATTTCGTGTTCAATAAGTTTATGTACACGAAGCAGGATTTCTATGAGGGTCAGCTTGAAAAGCTCGGACTGATGGATAAGAATGCTTTTTCCTGCACCTGCTATCTGGATGAAGTCGGCAACAAGCCTAAGAAGGGCGATGTGCTTTCATGGGCGGAGTCCAGTGCCGTGGTCTATGCAAATTCCGTGCTGGGTGCAAGGTGCAACCGCAACTCGGGCATCATCGATATCATGGGCTCGATAGTGGGATATGTTCCGTATTTCGGACTGCTCACAGATGAGGGCAGAAAGGCTACATGGGTAGTTAAGGTAAACACCACAAAGAAGCCTGAGGCTCAGCTTCTCGGCTCTGCCATCGGCATGAAGGTCATGGAGGACGTGCCGTATGTCATCGGACTTGACAAGTGGCTCGGCAACGAGCTGGACGATGCGGCGTGTGCATATCTGAAGGACTTCGGCGCTGCAACCGCCTCCAATGGTGCGGTGGGACTGTATCATATTGCAGGACTTACCCCCGAAGCAGTGGAGCAGGGCGAGAGCCTTATCGCAGAGGGCGCAAGGGAATACATCATCGACGATGCGGAGCTTGAGAGAGTGCAGAGGGAATATCCCGTTATCTGGAAGGATCCCGATGCAAAGCCGAAGCTGTGCTTCGTGGGATGTCCGCACCTGTCGCTGCAGCAGCTGAAGGACTGGACGGACAAGCTCGAGACCGAGCTTCAGAAGAACGGCGTAAAGAAGGTGACGATACCCACCGTGTTCACCGCCGCTCCCGCAGTGCTTGAAGCGTTTGAAAAGACCGACTACGCAGCAAGGCTGAAGGCAACAGGCGTCATTACGTCTTATATCTGTCCTCTTATGTATATGAACAATCCTCTTTGCAAGAAGATGCCTGTCATCACCTCGTCCAACAAGCTGCGCACCTACACCAGCGCAAGATACTACACGGATGCTGAGATCCTGCACACCATCACAGGAGGTAAGAAATAATGAAACAGTTCCAGGGAAGAGTTATCACCCCCGGCGAGGTAACGGCAGAGGCTGTTGTCACCACGGAGGGCTTCAATACACTTGCTTCGCTGCAGATGGCGCTGCAGTTCGGCGATAAGGAAGTAAAATGCGGCGATCAGAACAACAAGGAGCTTCACGGCAAGCCGCTCATCAACAAGGCGCTCTGCCTGCCGCAAACCATCGGCTCCACCACAGGCGGACTGGTGCTTTACTGCGCCTGCGCAATGGAGAGGAATCCCGCCTGCCTGCTGTTTGCGAACCATATAGATTCCCTTGCGGCTGCAGGAGAAGTCGGAGGCCAAGCGGTCTTAGGA
>JAZSEG010000211.1:0-3779 GCA_045531575.1 Oscillospiraceae bacterium
AGCAGCTCAGCACACATGAGGGAGACCCTGCGGCAAAGGATTTCTTCGATGAAAACGGCAAGGTACAGCCGCTGTTTTACAGGGCGTACAGTGAGGACTTTGACGGCGACGGAAAAACGGAAGTATTCGTTGTATACCGTATGCCTGTCAAAAGCGGCGGCGGATTCCATCTGCGGTATTATCTCATACTTGTGAACAGCGATGGCAAGGCTGAGGTGGTGAATAATTACTATACGTTCGATCCCGCCTTGCTGGATTACGGTGCTTTCAGGCATCTTGTGGTTATTGGCTATGGTATATGCGGAGCGGATTCTCAATCCAGCGTTTACGGAGTTACTGACGGCAGTGCAAGGCTTTTGTGTGAGCTTCGTGGTGACTACAGCAAATGGAAGTGCTTTCTTGTAGCGGATGGCTGGCAGGCGTGCGGCGGCTTTATGTACTATGATACAGTGGCAGGAGAATATCGCCATGTGGTGGGTGATCTCGTTCCGATAAACGACGTCATCGCCATGGATAAAACAGGCGTTCTGGCAGAATACACAAAGGCAGAGTACACGGTCTATCCGCCTGAGGTATCGCTGATAGGCGGAAAATACTACGTTGCGTGGTCAGGCTTCATGGACAGCGGCAGGGTGTTCACCTATGAAAATGGCGAGTTCGTTTCAGCAGGGAGTGATTGTAATATAAGACTCCCGGGCGGTGTTGTGGAAGTTGACAATGGCGTGAAGATGAAGGACATCGATGCCGTGATAGCTTCGATGATATCCCCGAAAGAGGCATATCTTGCCGCAAGCCCCATTCCTGAGAGCCTTTACGCCGAAAACCGCATATCCGAAGCGGACAAAGAGCTGCTTGTGGAGATATCCGCCGACCACATTTTTGTGGACTATGATCTCCGTGAGGACTACAAGGGCATCACCGACCCCACAAAATGCGGCAAGGCACTGGATGCTGCGATAGCTCTGCTGAAGCAGCAGGATTTCTACACAAGGACGGTCTCTGCGGTCACTCCCGAAAAGGAAGTGGAGCAGTATTACGACGAAAAGCCAGATGTTTCGATATACTTCGATGAGAACGGCGTGCTGACACCGAGACTTCAAGAAGCTTTTATAGACGACTTTGACGGCGATGGCAGAACGGAGCAGTTCATCATACTGGGTCTGCCTGCGTACTATTACGAGAACGACAGCTATCGTCTGCGCTACAATCCAGTTTTCGTGGATTCCTACGGCAATGCGCAGCTAATCAGCTACGGACATACGGGATATACCGCAGCACTGCTTGATTTCGGCGCATTTAAGCAGCTTCTGATAAAGGGCTTCGGAATGTTCGGTGCGGAGAGCCATTCCACGCTGCTCGGCGTTGTGAAAGGCAAGCTGAAGATACATATCGATGCAAGGCTGAATTTCAAGAAGTGGGCGTGCTTCCTCTCCACCTACGGAATGTTTGCGACAGGCTGCACGATGTATTATGATACATCTGCGCAGGAGTGGCGGAAGATCATAGGCGAGCATCTCGATCCTGCTAAGGTCTTTTATCTCGACAGGGAGAATGTTCTTCCCCGAGGAATGCAGCCGTCAGTGATGCTGATGGGCGGCAGGTATTATGTTGTCTGCGAGGGCGCTATGGACGAGGGTACGGTGTACACCTTCGAGAACGGCGTTTTCGTGCCTGTAAGCGAGGACTGCGGCATACGCTCGGACAGGAACGTTTACATCTACGGTTTTTCCGCAGTGCTGATAGAGGATATCGAAGAGGTGCTGAAAACGATGCTCACTCCCGAACAGGCGGCGGTGCAGCTGAAATATCAGCCGATACCCTCTGAGGGTCACGTCTTCGTGGATTATACCATGGAGGATTACGAGGGATGCACAGACCCCTCCGTCTGCGGAAGATGGCTCAGTGGAGCGATCGCAGCGGTAAGGGCATCGGATATCTACAGGGAGAAGAACGAGGAATTAAAGGCGGCTGATCTTTCCACACTGAAATTCAGGTATACCGAGCTTGATATACATGAATATATCAACGAAAACGGCGATATCCTGCCTGTTTTTTCCGAGGCGTATATTGAGGACTTCGACGGCGACGGCAGGGAAGAATGCTTCATGAAGATAAACATCCCCCAGCTGGTTCCCAGAATGGATGAATGGCTGGTCTATGCTGTTTTTGTGTTCTGCGGAGAGGAATACACCATAATGGAGGAGCCGAGCGGCTATTCTCTCGGCGGTGCTGTGGCGATACTGGATTACGGAATCTGCAAGCAGCTTGTGGTGGAGATCGGAGATCAGCCGGGTACTCCCTCGTACAGGCTGAGAATATACGGCGTTAAGGACGGCAGGGCAGATACCCTGTTCGGAGTTTACAGGGGAGAGCTGATAAAGCAGGATTGCTTCCTTGCGTACAGAGGCTATCAGGGCGTTGAAGGTTTTCTCTATTATGATACGGTGAGAGGAGAATATCTCCCCGTACCCAGCAGAGAGATCCCCGCAGAGACCGCAAAAGTCATGGACAGCACTGGTGTCCTAGCGCAAGAGCCTGACCGCATTATCCTTGTGGCGGAGAAATACTATTTCTGCATGAGCGGCGATACGGTAAACGGAATATACACCTATGAAAACGGCGTGTTCGTACCCTGTGCCGATATGGAGGTATTCCCGTCCGAGGGCGAGGGATATCTCGTATATGACGAGGCGGTGGCTTCGATGCTCACACCCGAACAGTTGAAACAGTGAATAATGAATAAAGAATAGTGAATAGTGAATAGAAAATGTGCGCCTGCGGCGCTGATCTCAACGAGATCACGTTTTTATTCACTATTCTTTTTTATCCGTCGGTGCAAGCCGACACCATAATTATTCATTATTCATTATTCATTATTCAATCTTCGCTATTCACTTTTTCCTTGTTGTACATAATACACTATATTTTTTTCGACTAAGGTCGTTAAACGGTAAATCCTACAAAATTGAAAAATGCTATTGACAAAAGTTTAACAATGGTGTAAAATATCATCAAGGGGCGGATAAAAGGCTCCATATATAAATAAGGCATCAAGTGCAGGACACTGCACGGGTATATATTTTAAGGAGAAGAACAACTATGAAGAACTACGAGATCGTTGACAGCGTGGAGAAGCTGGAAGCCGCTTTCGCGAGAGTGAGAAAGGCGCAGAAGATCTTTGCAGAGTACACTCAGGAGCAGGTAGATAAGATCTTCCTTGCTGCTGCGTCCGCTGCAAACAAGCAGCGCATCCCCCTCGCAAAGATGGCTGTTGAGGAAACAGGCATGGGCGTTGTTGAGGACAAGGTCATCAAGAACAACTATGCGGCTGAGCATATCTACAATGCTTACAGAGACACAAAGACCTGCGGCATCATCGAGCGTGACGAGGCGTTCGGCGTATGCAAGGTAGCTGAGCCTATCGGCGTTGTGGCTGCAGTTATCCCCACCACAAACCCCACATCCACACCAATCTTCAAGACCCTGATATCCCTCAAGACCAGAAATGGTATCATCATCAGCCCTCATCCCAGGGCAAAGAAGTCCACCATTGAGGCGGCTAAGATCGTTCTGGAGGCTGCAGTGGCTGCAGGCGCTCCCGAGGGCATCATCGCATGGATAGACATCCCCTCCCTCGAGCTGACAAACACCGTTATGAAGGAGGCTGACATCATCCTCGCAACAGGCGGCCCCGGCATGGTAAAGGCTGCATATTCCAGCGGCAAGCCTGCTCTCGGCGTTGGCGCAGGTAACACTCCCGCCATCATCGACGATTCCGC
>JAZSEG010000260.1:0-6230 GCA_045531575.1 Oscillospiraceae bacterium
TCGATGTGTGTTCGTCCGTTTTTCCGCAGGAAAACGCCGACCCTCCGTCGGCGAGGATGAACATCAGGAGCGAAGCGACCATCTTTATTCCATTAGGGGAATGCGAAATGGAGTTTGCGCCCCGCGTAAGCAGTGTAAGCGTAGCGTCACTGCGTCGCTGGCAAATTCCGATTTTTCCACATCTTTGCCGCTAATACTTGTATTTTTTCTACAAGTGTGCTATAATAGGTTTAATTGTTCGCAATTACATATTTATATATAGGCACTTCCGACAAAAGAAAGGATATGATGATTTGAAAAGAGTAGGACTTGATATAGGCTCCACCACCGTCAAGGTGGCTGTCATCGGTGAAAACGACGAGCTGCTGTTCAACAAATATCAGCGTCACTTCTCCGATATACGCAAGACTGTATCTGATATAATCGCAGAAGCAGGCGAGCAGCTCAAGGGCGAGCGTGTGATGATAGCTGTAACAGGCTCGGGCGGTATCTCGGTATCCAAATGGCTAGGCATTCCGTTCGTGCAGGAGGTCGCAGCAGGCACCAACGCCATCCGCAAGCTTATTCCTCAGACTGATGTTGCGATTGAGCTCGGCGGCGAGGACGCTAAGATCACCTATCTTACAGGTGGCCTGGAGCAGCGCATGAACGGCACCTGCGCAGGCGGTACAGGCGCTTTCATCGACCAGATGGCGGCGCTCATCAACACCGATATTGGCGGCCTGAACGAGCTTGCAAAGAAACACACCACCATTTATCCGATAGCGTCCCGCTGCGGCGTTTTCGCAAAGAGCGACATCCAGCCTCTGCTTAACGACGGCGCAAAGCGCAGCGATGTGGCAGCTTCCGTATTCCAGTCCGTTGTCAACCAGACGATAAGCGGACTTGCCTGCGGTAAGCCCATCAGAGGAAACGTTGCATTCCTCGGCGGACCTCTCCACTATCTCTCAGAGCTTCGTCAGCGCTTTATCGAAACGCTGGAGCTGAAGCCCGAAAACATCATCTTCCCTCCCAACGCAAACCTTTTCGTTGCAATGGGCTGTGCGCTCTCCGATGAGAGCAACGAGGCAGATATGGACGCTCTCGTGGCAAAGTCCGCTGTGCTTGAATCCAATCAGCTGCGTGAGGTGGAAAGACTTGCACCGCTGTTCGAGAACGAAGCAGAGCTTCAGGCATTCAAGGAGCGCCACGCAAAGTCTGTCATCCCTACTGCGGATATCGCAGCGCATACAGGCGCATGCTACCTCGGCGTGGACGCAGGCTCCACCACCACAAAGGCTGTTCTGCTGAACAAAAAGGCTGAGATCCTTTACTCCTACTACGCAGGCAACGGCGGCGACCCGCTGAAGTCTGTCATCGGCATACTTAAAGAAATATACTCCCTGCTGCCTGAGGGCGCATACATAGCAAAGGCCTGCACCACAGGCTACGGCGAGCATCTCATCAAGGCGGCGCTCGGCGCTGACTACGGCGAGATCGAGACCATGGCACACTACAAGGCTGCGGATAAGATACTCCCCGGCGCAGAATTCATCCTCGATATCGGCGGTCAGGACATGAAGTGCATGACCGTAAAGAACGGCGAGATCGAAAGCATCCTGCTGAACGAGGCCTGCTCTTCAGGCTGCGGAAGCTTCATCGAGAACTTCGCAAACGCTCTCGGCATGACCAGTGCAGAGTTCGCAAAGCTGGGTCTTACAGCGGAAAATCCCGTAGACCTCGGCTCCCGCTGTACAGTGTTCATGAACTCCCGTGTAAAGCAGGCTCAGAAGGAGGGCGCAACTGTTGCGGATATCTCCGCAGGTCTCTCCTACTCTGTTGTAAAGAATGCACTGTTCAAGGTAATAAAGCTGCGTGATACCGAATCCATGGGCGAGAAGATAATCGTTCAGGGCGGTACGTTCATGAATGACTCCGTTCTGCGTGCGTTTGAGTCCATAGTTGATAAGGATGTAATCCGTCCCGATAAGGCGGGTCTCATGGGCGCTTACGGAAGTGCGCTCATCTCCATCGAGCGTGACGACGGCAAGGGTACTACACTCGCATCCGCCGAAAAGCTCGATACCTTCAAGGCAGAAAAGACCACCGCCCGCTGCGGACGCTGCTCCAACAACTGTCTGCTCACCATCACAAAGTTCTCCGACGGCAAGCGCTACATAAGCAACAACCGCTGCGAGAGAGGTGCAGGCAATGTTGCAGAGGGCGAAAAGCTCCCTAACCTGTTCGATTATAAATATCATCTGCTGTTTGACCGTGAGTGTCTGCCCGAAGCGACAGCTAAGCGTGGAGTTATCGGTATCCCCAGAGTTCTCGGTCTGTATGAGAATTACCCCTTCTGGCACAAGCTGTTTACCGAACTCGGCTTCAGCGTGAAGCTGTCGCCCAAGTCCTCCCGTGAGATATACGACCGTGGCATCGAGACCATGCCCTCCGAATCCGTGTGCTATCCCGCAAAGCTTGCTCACGGACACATTCAGGCACTGATAGACGACGGCGTGAAGCTGATATTCTACCCCTCCATGCCGTATGAGATGAAGGAGGAGAGCGGCTCCGACAACCACTACAACTGTCCCGTTGTCGCTACATACAGCGAGGTTATAAAGAATTCCGTTCCAGAGCTTCGCAAGGATGTGAAGTTCCTGAATCCGTTCCTGCCCATCTTCCACGAGAAGCGTATGGCTGAGCGTCTGTTCGAGGAGTTCAGCAAGGATCTGCCTGATATGAAGATCACAAAGGCAGAACTTACCGAGGCGCTTTCAAAGGCCTATGCAGAGGACGCCGCATTCAAGGCGGATATCCGTGCAAAGGGCGAGGAAACACTGAAGTTCCTTGAAGAAAAAGACAAGCCCGGTATAGTTCTTGCAGGTCGTCCTTACCATGTGGACCCCGAGATAAACCACGGCCTGCCCGAGATGATCGCAGGCTACGGCTACGCAGTTCTCACTGAGGACAGTATCTATCATCTCGAGGAGATAGTTCGTCCTATCCGTGTCGTAGACCAGTGGATGTACCACAGCAGACTGTACGGTGCTGCCCATGTCGTAGGCAAGCATGATTGTCTGGAGCTCGTTCAGCTGAACAGCTTCGGCTGCGGTCTGGACGCTGTCACAACCGATCAGGTGCAGGAGACTCTGCGCAGCTACGGCAAGATGTACACCTGCCTGAAGATAGACGAGGTAAACAACCTCGGCGCTGCAAGAATACGTCTGCGCTCCCTCATCTCCGTTGTGGAGGAGAGAAAGCGCCACGGCTTTGTGCCTGTGCAGGGTCATGTAGGCTTTGTAAGACAGCCTGAGTTCACCCCTGAGATGAGAAAGAATCACACCATCCTCTGCCCGCAGATGGCTCCCATGCAGTTCGATATGCTTGAACACGCATTCCGCCACAGCGGATACAATGCGGTGATACTCACCGACTGCTCAAAGACTGTTGTTGATGAGGGTCTAAAATATGTAAACAACGATGCGTGCTATCCCTCCATCCTTATTATAGGACAGCTGATACACGCACTGAAGAGCGGCAAGTACGATCTGAACAACACCTCCGTTATGATAACCCAGACGGGCGGTGCCTGCCGTGCCACAAACTATGTGGGAATGCTGAAAAAGGCGCTCAAGGACGCAGGCTTCCACAATATTCCGCTGATCTCGCTGAACTTCGCAGGTCTCGAAAAGCAGAGCGGATTCAAGATGTCCGCAGGTATGATACTGCGTGCGGCTATGGGTATAGTTTACGGCGACGTGCTTTCCCGCTGCCTGTACAAGGTACGTCCTTACGAGGTGGAAAAGGGCAGTGCAAATGCTCTCTATGAAAAGTGGAGAGATTTCCTGCACGGCGAGCTTAAATCGCTCTCCCTCAGCCGCTTCAACAAGAATGTCCGCAACATTGTGAAGGAGTTCTCCGAATTCCCTGTTCTCGATATCAAGAAGCCTAAGGTAGGACTTGTGGGAGAGATCCTTGTAAAGTTCCACCCGATAGCAAACAACAACCTCATCGAGCTGCTTGAAAACGAGGGCTGCGAGGTAGTTGTACCCGACCTGATGGGCTTCTTCTACTATGTATGCTCCCACGGCAAGACAAAATCCGAGCTGCTGTATATATCCAAGAAGGGCGAGTTCGGAAACAATGCTGCGGTGAACGTGCTGAAATTCATCGAAGGCAGCTACCGCAAGGCTGTAAAGGGAACAAAGTTCGGCTGCCCCGGCGATATCTTCGAGATGCGTGAAAGCGTGCGCTCCATCGTGTCTCCAGGTAATATCGCAGGCGAGGGCTGGTTCCTCTGCGCAGAGATGATCGAGCTTATCCACGAGGGCGTACCGAATATCGTTTGTATGCAGCCGTTTGCGTGTCTCCCGAACCACGTTACAGGCAAGGGCGTTATCGGCGAGCTGCGCAGACAGTACCCCGAATCCAACATTGTTGCGGTGGACTTCGACCCCGGCGCATCCGAGGTAAATCAGGTCAACCGTATCAAGCTCATGCTCACACAGGCTTACGCAAACGCAGGCATCAGCCGCAGAGCCGTAGTGCCGCAGGTGGAGCTTGAGGATAAATACTCCGAGCTTTCGGAGGCTCTTAACTAACCGCTCGGAACGAGCAGCCCCGTGCGTACTGTGGCGGCGCACACGACCAGAAAGGAAAAACACTATGGCAACTATGAAATTCACAACAGAAAAGAAAGAGGACAACGGCGGCAAGGGCATAGCTACTCTTGTGGTGATCGCTCTGATCGTTGTATTTGTGCTGGTGATCCTGTTCAACAGCTTCACAGTTGTAAACGAAGGCTTCATCGGCGTTAAGTATCAGTTCGGTAAGATCGTTGCAAGCGATCTCACGGCAGGTCTTAACTTCCACATCCCCTTCATCGAGGAGATCCAGCAGGTGGACACCCGTGAGCAGATCTACTCCGTTATGACGGACGCCTATACCAGCGATACCCAGACGGTAAACGAGCTGCAGCTGAAGGTGAACTATTACTACGATGGCACAAAGCTTTCCGAGCTTATCCGTACCATCGGCATCACAAACGTTGAGTCCAAGCTGCTGGTTCCCAATGTGGCAAAGATCACCAAGGACGAGATCGGTAAGGTACAGGCTGAAAAGCTGGTACAGAACCGTTCCGATGTTCAGAATGCAATTTATATCGAGATCAAGGAGGCGCTTGCCCCCAACGGCATCATCGTTACAGCATTCGCTATCGAGAACCTGACCTTTGACGACGCTTTCGAGCAGTCCATTCAGGCTAAGGTGATCGCAGCTCAGGATGCTCTGAAGATGCAGAACAAGACAGCTGAGAAGGAAGAGGAAGCAAAGCAGCTGGTAATCGCAGCTGAGGCTGATGCACAGTCCCAGAAGATCAAGGCTGACGCTGAGGCTTATGCTATTCAGGTGGTACAGGAGCAGATCGCTCAGTCTCCCGATTACATCGAATATCTGAAGATAAGCAACTGGAACGGCGTTCTTCCTCAGGCTATCGGCACCGAGGTAAACCCCTTCATCGCCCTTAACGGAGACTACTCCACCGCGACCAGAGAGAATACCACTATTGTGACAGAATAACAAAGAATTAGAAATTAGGAATGAGGAATGAGGAATTTCGGTATCCGACTGCGTCGGATGGATTTCAAAACGGCTTCGCCGTAACATACAGGTCAGATACTGTATATTGAAATCTGTCCGCAGAGCGGACACCTTAATTCCTCATTACTAATTCCTCATTCCTCATTAATATAAAGGACGGTAATTATTTTGGATTATACCTCACTTAAACGAAATGCACTCACCGCTTTTTTCTCCCGCACCAATGAGATGCAGAGAAAGGCAGTGTTCAAGGTAAACGGCGCAGTTCTCATCATAGCAGGTGCAGGCAGCGGCAAGACCACCGTACTCTGTAACCGCATTGCGAACATGATGCGCTTCGGAAACGCCTACAACGACGAAGAGGTGCGCGGCATCTCTCCCGAAGAGGAAGAGTTCCTGTATCAGTTCCCCGCTATGGAAAAGACTCCCGAGAACGCTCAGCGCCTTGCGGATATCGTGGCTGTAGCTCCCGTGAACCCTTGGAATATCCTCGCCATCACCTTTACAAACAAGGCTGCAAGCGAGCTGAAATCCCGACTCATCTCCATGATAGGCGAGGAGGCTGAAAAGATCAACGCCTCCACCTTCCACTCCGCCTGCGTCAAGATACTCCGCCGTGAAATAGAGCATCTCGGCTACAAGAGCAGCTT
>JAZSEG010000141.1:0-3095 GCA_045531575.1 Oscillospiraceae bacterium
ATTGAGGTGAAAACATGGTCAAGGATCTGACTAAAGGTGCTGTGGCTCCACTGCTGCTGAAATTCTCCGTTCCGCTGCTTGTGAGCGTTATCTTTCAGCAGCTATACAGCATCGCTGACAGCGTTATTGCAGGTAATTTCATAAACAAGGATGCTCTTGCCGCTATAGGCGCCTCCTACCCTATCACTATGATATATCTCGCAATAGGTACGGGAATGAATATAGGCTGCTCGGTGGTGATTTCTACATTCTTTGGCGCAAAGGATAACCGCAACATGAAAACTGCGGTATCCACATCTATCATATCAAGCTTTGTGCTGGCTGTGTTTCTGACGATATTCGGACTGCTGACAAGCGCTCCGTTCCTCAGACTGCTGAAAACGGACAATGCCGTCTTTGACGATGCCGAAGCATATCTCAACATCTACGTTCTCGGCATGATATTCATGCTGATGTACAACATCTGCACAGGTATATTCACGTCTCTCGGTGATTCACGCACGCCGCTGTATTTCCTTATCGGATCATCGGTTGGCAATGTGCTGCTGGACATCCTTTTCGTTGTGGTGTTCAGAATGGGTGTACCAGGTACTGCATGGGCGACGTTCATCTGTCAGGGTATATGCGCTGTGCTGGCTTTCATCGTGCTTATAAAGCGTATAAAGGGCATTCCAAGCGAGAGATTCAGCTATTTCAGGTGGGATATGCTGGCTAGGATATCAAGGCTCTCCATACCTAGCATATTGCAGCAGAGCTTTGTTTCAGTAGGAAATCTCTTTATACAGGGGCTTGTAAACTCCTGCGGAATCGACGTCATGGCAGGATATTCCTCTGCGATAAAGCTTAACACCTTTGCGGTTACATGCTTCTCCACAGTTGGCAACAGCGTTTCAAGCTTTTCCGCACAGAATACAGGTGCAATGCAGTTTGAGCGTGTCAAGCAAGGATACAAGGTTGGTGCTGCGCTTGCAGCAGGTATAGCTGTGGCTTTCTCGCTGTGCTATGTGATATTTGCGGAACAGCTAATCTACATATTCATGGATAGTGCTGACGCTAACAATATCAACGCCGCAGAAGCAGGAATGCACTTCCTGACGATCGTGTCGCCGTTCTTTATAACAGTGGCGTTGAAGCTGAACAGTGACGGCGTGCTGCGTGGCAGCGGCAACATCAATGCATTCATGATAACCACGTTTTCAGATCTGATACTGCGTGTTGTGTTTGCGTTCTTCCTCTGCCCTGTTTACGGTGCTACGGGAATTTGGCTGTCATGGCCAATAGGCTGGGCGATATCCTCGGTTATATCTAACGTGCTGTTCTTCAGGCACTACAAAAAGATAATAAAAAACAAGGCAGGAAGTTGATTCCTGCCTTTTGTCTGTTATGCGGCTGTAGTATGCCGCTCATTTGCAGTTGCATACCTTATTTCGTTGCCGTCTGTGATGAACACAATATCTCCGCTGTGCATCGTCATGAGCGTTTTGCAGCCTATGGAGCGATAGAAAGCCACAACATCACTGTTAGGATGACCATACTTATTATCTGCGCCAACGCTGAACACCGCATATTCGGGATGGACACGCATTACAAATTCCACCGAGCTTGACGATGCGCTGCCGTGGTGTGGAACTTTCAACACATCTGCACTGAGATCTGTAAGCCACGAGCCTGCCATCACATATTCGGCATCCTTTTCCATATCGCCTGTGAACAGGAAGCTGCGGTTGCCACTGATAAGCTTTGCAATGATAGAATAGCTGTTGAGATCATTGTAACCAGAACCAATGGGACCGATAATATCAAGCTGAGTACCCTCACAAAGCGGAATGCTGCTACCGATCTCGGAATAAGTAAGCGTTATACCTTTAGCAGATATCACATCCATGGCATCGGTGTAGAATTCAAGCTGTGGTACCATATCGTCAGGTACATTGGGCATGATGAATTCTCCCACATCAAACGCTGTCATTATCCTGCTCATTCCGCCCATGTGGTCGGAATGAGGATGTGAGGCAATAACATAATCAAGCTTTGTTATACCAAAGCTGCGCAGATACATTATTACTCTGCCTGCGTATTCTGTTTCGCCGCAATCGATCAGCATATCCTTTTCGGGTGTATCGATGAGTACGCAATCTCCCTGCCCCACATCAATAAAATGAACGGATATTTCGTCCTGCTCAACCGTTATTTTGGGGCGCTTTTCAAAGCCGATGAGATCTGCTATTTCGGATGTGGTGGGGATATATTTGCAGTGAAGCCAGTGTTCGTTTACAACGACAAGTGCTGCAAGTAATATGATCATGAACAACAGCCAGAGGAAGAACTTCTTAGCGTTTTCCCTTGCCTGTTTTCTTTTTTTGCGGGCCTTTCGCCGTTTTTTGGACATTGTTTCGTCTGTTCCTTTCAGAACTGTTGGATCTGTTATTCTGCTGCTTTTCGGAGGGCGCTATCAGGCATTCCTTGCCGAAACCGATAAGATCACGGCGCTTCGCCATGATGAGAGCCTTTTCTACAAGGCGCTTGTTCTCAGGTTTGAAATACTGCAGCAGCGCACGCTGCATGGCTTTATCCTCGGTAGTTCTCGGCACGAATACAGGCTCCATGGTGTAGGGGTCAAGACCTGTATAGAACATTGCCGTGGAAATAGTGCCGGGCGTGGGATAGAAGTCCTGCACCTGCTCAGGACGGATATTGTGCTTTTTGAGGAAGATTGCAAGCTCTACCGCTTCATTAAGCGTACATCCAGGGTGCGAAGACATCAGGTACGGTACGAGATACTGCTCCTTGCCGCACTTCCTTGTGGAGGCGTAGAACTTCTTCTCAAAGTCCTCATAAACCTCGATGTGAGGTTTGCCCATGTAATCAAGTACCTTATTGCTAGCGTGTTCGGGCGCTACTTTGAGCTGACCGCTTACATGATGCTCCACAAGCTCGTCGAGGAACTCGGTGTTCTTGTCGGCGAGGATATAATCATAGCGTATTCCCGAGCGGATGAATATCTTCTTCACACGCTTTATGGAACGCAGGCGGCGCAGCAGTTTCAGATAATCGCTGTGGTCTGCTTTGATATTCTTGCAGGGCGTGGGTGCGAG
>JAZSEG010000123.1:0-2964 GCA_045531575.1 Oscillospiraceae bacterium
GTAGCTCTTTACATAACGCTCGGTATCTGTATCGGAAACATTCGTGCCATCGATGGTAATGTTCGCACTACCCTGATTGGTTACGATCATAACCGAATTTTCGTATGTAGAATCAATAGAAAGATCGATCTCGATCTGCTTGCCGAAATTATCGCTGAAGATTCCGGAAGGAACATCCTCCCACGAACCGTTAGGCTGGCATATTCTGTTTACTGCATCGATCAGATCAAAGCGGATATAGCCATAATCAGTGTAATACACATAACCTATACACGATGTATACTTGCCGTCTTCCATGGTAACGAGCCTGTAACCCATCTGACCTTCGACATACTCGACAGAATACTGAGTCTGTGCAACACCGTCAACGGTAACGACAACATTCAGTGACTCAGGCAGAAGATTGATAGGCTTGCCTGCGCCTACATATTCATTATACGAGCTGTTGTCATTCGGGAAAAGCTGATCAGCGATCTGAATGGATGTAACATTCTGATCCTTGGGAACATCAACATGGATATTCCAGGAGATCTTGCCATCATCGGGACCTGTGAAGGTCTTGTCAACGAAATCGCCTATAGTGCCGGGAACGGTTGCCTTGCCTTCGGCTTCCTTTTCGTAGCCTGTGGCAGGATATTCAACATTGATCTTGTTTGCCACGTCTGTAGCAAGCAGGGATTCCTTTACGGAATCGGAAACAGGGGAAGTATATGTAATAACATAGGAACCATCAGCCTTAGGAGTAAGCTCGGAGGAGGAGATAGATAAATCAGAGCCGAAAAATGCCTCAGCACCTGCAAGGCAGTTTGCATCGGGAATGTCCGTGATAACGAACTCCTCGCCTGCATAGAGGTTCGGCCAGATAGTGATAGTCCAGGTTATCTCGCCTGTAACTGGATCGTATTTACCGCTCTTGCCTACAGAGGGGAAATATGCATAATATAATGCGGAGTCAGTCTTTTCCTGTGTGTCGCTCTTTACAGTAGCAGTGTTCTTTCTCTCTGTTTCTGTGAGAGAATCTGCCTGCACCTTTGCCATGTCCAGCTCGGCGGAGTATGTGATGATTACCTGATTTGCATCACCGACGGCTATCTCACTGAAGCTGAGGCTGAAGTTGCCGTCAGAGATATCCATATCGTTAATGGTATAGCCTGTGTAATCAGCCGCAGCAACGGAACTGGTGCGCACAGAAAGATTGGAGATGGACTTGTATACATCAGAGCCAACGATATCTGTCAGATCAACGTTCAGAGAAGGCTGACCGTTGCTGCCGATAGTGATGGTGAAATCCTGATAATACTTGCCATCCTGCTTGTATACATTGCCGCTGTTGTTCTTATCCACCCAGAGGCCGGGAACCAGTTCAGGAGCCACAACAGGCACTTCCTGATTGATGACCTTGAGAGTAAAGCCGCCCTCGCTGTCATGCTCCACGCCGTCAAGATTGATAACGCCGTTGAGATTGCAGGAACCGGAACGGCCGCTCGAACCTGTGAACAGATCGATGAACAGCTTATTTCCGCTTACTGTATATTCTGCGATGTCACCTACACTGATAGTATCTTCATCAAGTGTGACACCACAAAGATGCTTTACAAGATCAAGATAGAACGTGCTGTCCATATAGGTGAAATTTGAGGGAAGCTCCCAGTCAAACTCAAATTCCAGTATATCGCCGTCTCGCACGATCATGCCCTCAGTGAGTGGCTGACCATTAATAGTGATGTTGAGTGCCGAAACAGTCATACCTGCCGTCTCGACAGATACCGCATTGCTCTGATCCGCATATGCGACCATCTGCGACGGACCCCCAATTTCTGCAATCGGGACTCCGATGAAGCATTGAATTACCATCAGAATGGCGGTAAATAATGCAAACCTCTTTTTGTTCATAAATATCCTCCTGAGTTTCCATTGTGTAATCGTTTTTACAACACACCAATAAGTTACAATATATATAACTATCTAATTTAAAGTATAACACGACTACCGTCGTTTGTCAACGGGTTAACGATGATGTTAGACTGATAATCGAACAATGTCTATAAAGTTTTCTGAAACATTGAAATTTCTGTCAAAATGTTGTATAATCAGGTGTAACAGCATTATATAAATCACTAAGGAATGACATTATGACCGAAGATATCATACGCAACGCCGCCGAAAACGAGGAGCCGATATATGATCTGAAATGCTCCGATGAAAGCATCTGCTACATTTCCGCACAGAGAGTTGACTTCAACCGTGCAAGGCTCACGAACTGCCGCTTTGAAAACTGTGATCTCACAGGCGCCTCCTTCATCGGCTGCGAGCTTACAGGCTGCACCTTCGCAGAATGCACCTTCAACGGCGCATATTTCCGTGACACCGTCCTCGCCGATTGCTCCGCAAACGGCTGCAGCTTCACTAAAGCACTGTTCAGGAAGTGCGATATACGCAGCGGCTTCTATCGCTACGCAAACTTCAGCGACTGCGTTTTTGAAAGCACTTCCCTTTCCGATGCCAACATGGCGGAAAGCGCCTTCATACAGGTGAAACTCAAGAAGAGCCGCTTTCTCTGCGCCGATCTCTCCAAAACGGATTTCTTCGGCACCACCCTGAAGGGCATGGATCTTTCCGACTGCACCATAAGCGGCATGATGCTCTCCGAAGACCTGCGTGAGCTGAAGGGCGCAAAGATAAACACCTTGCAGGCGGCTGAGCTGATTCGTCTGCTGGATATCGAAGTCATACTATAACAAAATACCCTTAGGAATCCTTTTCCTGAGGGTATTGCTTTTATTGCACCGATAAATCGGAATTTGACGCACGAAATAAAATAACAAATCATCGTAGGGGCGGCAATCTGCCGCCCGTGCGACAAAACAATTTATTGCAACATTATAATTTATAGCATCCTCGGGCGGCAGACACGATGTCTGCGCAGTTGCCCCAAAAGGCGGCACGGATGCCGCCATAACAGGG
>JAZSEG010000023.1:0-3307 GCA_045531575.1 Oscillospiraceae bacterium
TTTTTACAGCCCTTGCAGCCTTGCTCTGCTTTCAGCCGGGTAAGCTGCTGGGGCTTATACCTGCGGTGCTGTTATTCATAATAGCGCTGGTATGCGGAGGTGTGGGCGGCGGAGATATAAAGCTGTATGCGGCGCTGTCAATTTGCCTCGGCTTGGAGGGCAGCATTGTCCTGCTCTTTATTTCCCAGGCCTCAATGCTCATTTTCTACGGAATATATGCCGCAGTGCAGAAAGTAAGAGGAAAAACGGCGGAGAAATATCTGCCGTTCGTCCCCTTTATGCTGTTGGGATATTTATGCACAATTATGTTAATCTGAAAACACGAAAGGAAGAACATCATGAAATTACTCAAAAACAGAACAGTCCTGGGCGTTATCTGTATCGCCCTGTCGCTCATAATCTGCTTTGCAATCACGCCGCTTTTTAATGCGGCAAAGGATCAGACAACGGAAATAATCCGTATGAAAAAGGATGTAAAAATCGGTCAGGAGATCACCGCAAAGGATATAGAGGTGGTGGAGGTCGGCGCATACAATCTCCCCTCGGAGGTTATCCGTTCGTCCGAGGAGGTCGTCGGAAAGTATGTGTCCTCGGAGCTGGTAAAGGGCGAATATGTACTCCCGAGCAAGATAAGCGATACCCCCGCCAGCGAGAACGCATATCTGTATAACCTCACAGGCGAAAAGAGGGCGATCTCCGTAACAATTCCCTCCTTTGCGGGAGGTCTTTCGGGCAAGCTCATCTCGGGAGATATTGTGTCGGTCATCGCTGTTGACTTCAGAGAAAAGGGCGAAACCGTTGTCCCCGATGAGCTTCAGTATGTGGAGGTCATCGCCGTAACCGACAAGGAGGGCTATGACGAGGGCGAGGTGGTCGTGACCTCTGACGGCGAGGAGGAAGCCGACCTTCCCGAAACAGTAACGCTTCTTGTGACTCCCGAACAGGCAAGTATTCTTGCGGAGCTTGAAGCGGAGGGCGAGATTCACATCTCACTCGTTTACAGAGGTACTTCGGATAACGCACAGAAATTCATAGCCGCACAGGAAAAGCTCCTCTCCGAATTAGCCGAGGCTGAAAAAGAAAAGTCCGAAAAGGCAGAGGATGTGACCGTCCCCGCAGATCCGACAGAACCCACAGATACGGAAGATACAATTCCCGAGGATGTACCCGTTGAGGGTGAAGAAGAAAAAAGTCCTGTAATTGATACAGTTATAATCGAAGCTCCCGAGGAAACCGAAACATCAGACGAGGGCGAAACACTCGAAGCGGAGGTGACAACCGATGGCGAATCTGTTTAAGAGCATTATGAACCGAGGCGATGACGATGAGGAGCTTGACCTTGAGTTCGATATCCACGAAGCGGAATCCAACTGTTTTGAGTTGCCTCCCGACAGGGAGAACAATCAGGTGCTTGCGGTGTGGGGAAGTCCCGCCTCGGGCAAGACCACAATGGCGGTAAAGCTGGCGAGATATATAGCCTCGCAGAAAAAGAATGTAATTCTTCTACTTGCGGATATGACGGCACCCCCTCTCCCGTATATCTGTCCTGCGTCGGATATTGAGGAAGAAAACTCCCTCGGTGCAATCCTCGGTGCGGCTCATGTTACAGAAAACCTCATCAAGCAGAACGCCATACTCCACAAGCGTAACGAGTATCTCACTATGCTTGCCATGAAAAACGGCGAAAACGCATTCAGCTACGCACCATTCACCGAAACACAGGTGACGGAGCTGCTTTCGGAGCTTCGCAGAATGGCAGACTATATCATCATCGACTGCACAAGTAATATTACCAACGATGTGCTGTCGGCGGTGTCGCTTATAGAATCCGACGCTGTTCTCCGCCTTGTGTCCTGCGACCTCAAATCCATCTCCTACCTCAATTCTCAGCTCCCTCTGCTCCTCGACAACAAGTTCAATGCCAACAAGCAGTATAAGGCGGCAAGTAATGTGGGAGATTTTCAGGCAGACGAGAATGTGGAGCAGGTCGTGGGCGGAGTCAGCTTCAGAATAGCCCATTCCGATGAGGTGCATCAGCAGTTCCTTACAGGTAATATGTTCGGTGCGCTCACTGGCAAGGAAAGCAAGGATTTTCGCAAGGCTGTGTCAAAAATTGCAAACGAGGTATTTGAGTTATGAATGGATTAGTAACACAGAACAGTACACAAAATCTGTTCTTTAAATCCGAAAAGAAAAGAGAGTTCTCCGATGTTCTGAACGAGGTGCAGTCATATATCTCAAGCAAGTATTCTGCACTTGTTATAGACGGCATAAACAATGTAAATACGGGTAACGATGAGGTGAAAAATCAGGTAAAGAGGTATATCGGTAAGTACCTCCTTGATTACAGAATCTCCGTTGAGAATATGACGCAGACTGAGCTTATTGACGCTCTGTATACGGAAATGGCGGAGTTCTCCTTCCTCACGAAATACATCTTCGGCACAGGCATTGAGGAGATAAATATAAACTCGTGGGACGATATAGAGGTGCAGTACAGTAACGGCACCTCCGTCAAGATAGACGAAAGATTCGAGTCTCCCGACCACGCAATCAATGTTGTCCGCCGTATGCTCCATGTGTCGGGAATGGTGCTGGATAACACCTCGCCTGCAATCCTCGGACATCTCTCCAAGAACATCCGTATTGCTGTATTGAAAACACCTCTTGTAGACGAGGATGTGGGCGTTGCCGCATCCATCCGTATCGTAAACGCACAGAAGCTCCGCAAGGAGGACTTCCTCAAATCAGGAACAGCGACTGACGAGATGATGGAGCTGCTCTCCGCACTTGTGAGATACGGTGTATCCACAACGGTAGCAGGTGCGACCTCTTCGGGTAAGACTACGCTCACAGGATGGCTGCTTACCACTATTCCCTTTGACAAACGAATATTCACTATTGAGAACGGCTCCCGAGAGCTTGACCTTGTGGAGCGTGACAAAAACGGAAAGATCTGCAACAAGGTAATCCATACCATCACCCGAGAGTCTGAGGATGAGAGAAAATCTATAACGCAGGATAATCTCTTAGATATGGCTCTCCGCTTCCACCCCGACTATATAGTTGTCGGTGAGATGCGCTCCTCTGAGGCGGACTCCGCGCAGGAGGCGGCGCGAACAGGTCATACGGTTATAACCACAATCCACTCCAACTCCTGCGAATCCACTTGGCGAAGAATGGTGACGCTGTGTAAAAGAAAGTACCCCAATGTGGACGATAAGGTCATACTGAACCTTGTAACAGAGGCTTTTCCCATCGTTGTATATGCAAAGCAGCTTGAAAACAAGCAGCGCTGCATTATGGA
>JAZSEG010000174.1:0-6786 GCA_045531575.1 Oscillospiraceae bacterium
GCAGTTCGGCACGATGGAGGATCTGCAGGAGCTTATCGCCATCTGCCATGAGCGGGATGTGAAGATAATTCTGGATCTCGCCATAAACCACACCAGCGACAGGAATGCGTGGTTCACCGAATTTGCCGCTGCACGAAGAAACGGCGATACCGAAAACGAATATTACGATTTCTACAGCGTATCGGATTCCGTTTCCTCGGACGGAAGAGTTTTCTCTCAGATAAGCGGCACAGCCGAATATTATGAGTGCAATTTCTCAGGGGATATGCCCGAGCTGAATTTCGATAACCCTGCTGTGACACAAGCGGTAACGGATGTGGCGGAATATTACCTCGGCATGGGCGTGGACGGCTTCAGATTTGACGCTGCGAAATACATCTTCCTCGGCGAGGAGGAACGCAACGTGGATTTCTGGAACAGCTATATCGGCGCTCTGAAGGAAACAAAAAGCGATATCTTCACCGTTGCCGAGGTATGGGCGCATGACTCCATCACCCTGCCGTATTTTTCTGCTACAGACTGCTTCAACTTCTCCATGTCTCAGCTGAGCGGTCAGGTCGCAGCTGCGGCAAAGGGCGGAGATGTCAACTCCTACACGGCGTATGTGGAGCAATATCTCAGCGATATAAAGGCGCAGAACAGCTCCGCCATGATGATGCCATTCATTGCAAATCACGATATGGACAGGGCAGCAGGCTTCCTCTCCGTTGCCAGCGGCGAAGCTAAGATGGCGGCGAATCTGTATCTGCTGCTCCCCGGTGCGCCGTTCATCTATTACGGCGAGGAGATCGGCATGAAAGGCTCACGAGGCTCCGCAAACACCGACGCAAACAGACGCCTTGCAATGCTGTGGGGCGACGGCGACACCGTTTCCGATCCCGAAGGCACCACCTACACCGCCGATAAACAGCTGAACGGCACTGTATCCGATCAGCTTCTTGACCCGAACAGCCTGTACAACCACTACAAAAAGCTGCTCATGATAAGGAAGGCATACCCCGAGATAGCACTCGGCGATTATCAGGCGCTGCAGTTCAACGATACAAAGCTCGGCGGAGCAGTATCGACGTATAACGGCAGCAGCGTGGCGGTCATCCACAACACCACCGCCGAAGCCATCACCGTTGATCTGAAAGCTGCCACAGAAACACCGCTTACAGAGATCCGTGCGTATATAGGCGCAGGCAGCGCATCGCTTAACGGCACATCGCTTACCCTTGACGCTCAGACCAGCGTGATACTGAAATAAGCATATCGCCATATCCCCTGCGGATATGGCGATAATTTTATCTGCATCAAAAACGGGATTTTACAGTGCATTTTGTTTGTTGAATATTGACATTGACAGTTTCACAAAACAGGCGTATACTTGAAATCAGAACATATAAAAAGAAAGGAGAGCAGATATATGTCAACAAAGAAATACGAGATAGATATGTGCAGCGGACCGATACTCCCGAAGCTTCTGAAGCTCACCCTGCCGCTGCTGCTCTCAAGCATACTGCAGCTGCTGTTCAACGCTGCGGATATAATCGTGGTGGGAAACTTTGCAAGCGATAATTCTCTTGCCGCTGTAGGCTCCACCTCCTCGCTGGTGAATCTGATAACCAACCTGTTCCTCGGACTTTCCACAGGCGCAAACGTCATGACATCCCGCTACATGGGTGCGAAGGACAACGAGCGTGTCAGCAAGACGGTGCACACCTCCATCTTCCTCAGCATAGTGAGCGGACTCATCCTCACTGCGATAGGCGTGCTGTTCGCAGACAAGATGCTGATGCTTATGAAGACCCCCGCTGAGGTGCTGGAGCTTTCAACACTGTATCTGCGCATTTATTTCGGCGGAATGGTAGCCATGATGATATATAACTTCGGCAGCTCTATTCTCCGCTCAAAGGGCGATACAAAGCGTCCGCTCTATTACCTTGCATTCGCAGGCGTGATAAATGTCGTTCTTAATCTGATCTTTGTTATCTTGCTTAACATGGATGTTGCGGGCGTTGCGCTTGCTACTGTAATATCCCAGTGCATCTCTGCGTTTCTGGTCATCCGCTGCCTCATCAAGGAGACCGACGCATTCCACTTCGATTTCAGAAAGCTGCGTCCCGATAAGACTATAACACTGAAGATACTCGGAATAGGAATCCCCGCAGGCTTTCAGGGCGTGGTGTTCTCCCTCTCCAATGTGGTGATACAGTCCTCCATCAACAGCTTCGGACCCATTGCCATGGCAGGAAGCGCCGCAGCCGCCAGCATTGAGGGCTTCGTATGGGTATCCATGAACTCCTTCTCTCAGGGTGCGCTCACCTTCATGAGCCAGAACATCGGTGCCGCAAAGTACAGCCGCATAAACCGTGTAGCATTTATCTCCTGTGCGTGTGCCGCTGTAACAGGACTCATCCTAGGAAATCTCGCTTACTTCTTCGGCGAATTCCTGCTGGGCATCTATGATCCTCGTCCTGAGATAATCCAGCCCGGCATGACACGAATGAGCCTTGTGTGCGTTTTCTACTTCACATGCGGTCTCATGGACTGCATCGTAGGCGCCATCCGTGGCATGGGCTACGCCGTAACGCCTACAATAGTTTCGCTGCTGGGTGCCTGCGGACTCAGGATACTGTGGATATTCACGATATTCGCCATCCCCGAATATCACACGGAATTCATGCTGTTCCTGTCCTATCCGCTTTCGTGGACTATAACCTTTGCAGCACACTTCATCTGCTATCTGTTTATGCGCAGGAAATTCCCGAAAAAGGATCTTGCTCCCGAACAGACCGCCTGACATATCAGTAAAGGTACGCCTCAGATACGGCGTACCTTTTTTGTGTTTCTGCTTGCATTTACAGACAAAATGTGCTAAACTGATATCATAGCATATCACACAGATGCGAAAGGATGCATTATTATGGGACTTCAGTTCAGAAAGAGGATCAAGATCTGCAAGGGCGTGAATCTCAACATCTCCAAAACAGGTGTGGGAGTCAGCGTAGGCACCAAGGGTGCAAGATACTCCATGCACAGCAACGGCAGGCGCACCGCTACGGTGGGTCTCCCCGGCACGGGATTGTATTACACCAAAAACCTCAGCAACGCAAAGAAAAAGACTACCAAAAAGGATACCGCCGCCACGAAGAAGAACACCGCCGCTAAGGCAAAGGCTGCCGAAGCCGCAGCAGCACAGCAGACTCAGGAGCTTCAGGAGGCTCAGGCTGCATTTGAACAGTACGAGAACTACATCGAGGTCATCACACATGTTCACCGTGACTGCGATATGCCTGTAAACTGGCATGTTCTCGCAAACCGTGCTGCCACAGGAAACGGCGGAATGGGTCCGAGGGAGAAAAAGGCGCAGGAGGAATACGACAACTATCGCCCCTCCCTTGCTGAGCAGATAATGAAGAGCATGGAAAAGGAGCGCCGTGCGGAGCTTCAGGCAGCCATTGAGGAAGCAAGAAGGCTGGACGCAGAGGAAGCCTCAGGGCAGACAGAGAGCAAGGAATTTGCAAAGCGCATGCTGGCAGGCGATCTGGACGCATACTGCGAGGCCATCGAAAACGCAGACCCCTTTGCAGAGCTTGCGGAACTGGGCAGCGATTTTGAATTCGGCACGGACGACCCCTCCCACATGGAGATAGAGTTCACCATAAAGGCAAAGGATGTGCTGCCTGAAACTCAGCTCACCATCACCAAAACAGGCAAGCTGAGCGAAAAGGCAATGTCAAAGTCCGCATACTTCGATATCATGCAGGATTATGTGTGCAGCTGCACCATAAGACTTGCACGGGAGATGTTCGCCGCACTTCCTGTGGATACGGTGACCGTTCATGCTGTGGATATGGTGCTTGACACCGCCACCGGTCACGATACAGAGGCTACCATCCTTTCCGTTGCATTTGACCGCAACCGTTTCCTTGATATCAACTTCGACAGGATAGACGCATCCGATTTCGTATGCTCCTTCCCGCACAATATGAAGTTCGCAAAGACCACAGGCTTCAAGCCTGTTGAGCGCATCTGATAAAAACAATTACATCCCCATTGAAAATGGGGATGTTTTTTATTCGCCGTCAGGATACAGCCTTGAAAGCTCCTCGGCAGTGATCTCCCTGCACTCGCCCGAAGCAAGCGAGGGATCAAGCTCTATGCCGCCCATGCGCACTCTTTCAAGATGGGTCACCTTGTTCCCGACTGCCTCCATCATGCGCTTCACCTGATGGAATTTTCCCTCATGCAGCACCAGTCTCACTACATGAGGATCCTCCGTCAGCACGAGCCTTGCTGGCAGGCATTTTTCATCGCCGTCGATAGTCATGCCCGATGCGAAGATATCTATATACCGCTCCTCCGCAGGTCTTTCAAGCGTCACCACATATTCCTTTTCAACGTGGTTTTTCGGGGAGAGCATCTTGTGCGCAAGAGCGCCGTCATCGGTGATGAAAACGAAGCCTTCGGTGTCCTTGTCAAGCCTTCCCGCAGGGAAAAGTCCTTTTCTTATAAACTCCTTCGGCAGAAGCTCCAGCACGGTGGAGCTGAGTCCGTCGCGGGTGGCACAGACCACGCCGTCAGGCTTGTTAAGCATGATGTACATGAACTGCCTGTAGGATATCTCCTTTCCGCAGACCGTTACCCTGTCCTTTTCGGGATCTATCTTCGTGTCGGCTGATCTCACAGCAGCACCGTTTACATATATCTGAGATCTCTTTATCATATTCTTTGCGTCCGAGCGGGATACTCCTGCCTGCTCTGATACGAATTTATCTATGCGCATATATCCTCACCTTTCAGATGTGATATATTGATTATAAGGCATCGTACGGGGATTTGTCAAGCGTGTACGACTCTGTCGTTTCTTGTCAGATAATGTGTACATTTTTATCATGGCGGATTTTTTAAATTTTTTTCAAAAAACCTCTTGACTTTTGGAATTTAACGTGCTATAATGACATCACAAAAACAAAGACGAAGACACATTCGTTATCTGCAACGTTTTCAGAGAGCCGTTGGTTGGTGTGAGACGGTAACGCCGGGTAGTGAACATCCCTTCTGAGTTGGAGTGCTGAAACATCATCAGTAAGCGCTCTCGTGAGGCTGCGTTAATGCATAGGGCTTCTTCCCCGCAAACGGGCGAGTCTGAAAGTGGCGGTAGCAGAATAAGGCTGCACCGCAATTTGAGTGGTACCGCGGGTTTTATACTCGTCTCAAAGTTTAAGCTTTGGGGCGAGTTTTTTGTTTTTTAAGCACTGCCCCAACAATAACGAAAGGAGAAACACCATGCCAAATCAGAACACAACAGAACAAAAGATCCGTGAGGTCGCACAGCGAATCCGTACCCTGCGTGAGGATACGGGCATTTCCGCTGAGACCATGGCGGCAAAAACAGGCTTTTCCGCAGAAGAATACAGAAAGATGGAGAACGGCGAGATAGACTTCAGCTTCACCTTCATCCACAAGTGTGCAGGAATCTTCGGCGTTGATATCGCAGAGCTGATGGAAGGCGATACCCCCGAGCTTACAGGCTACACTGTAACACGCAAGGGTCAGGGCAAGCCCATCGTGCGCAGAGCAGGCTTCGAATACAACCGCCTCGCCCACAAGTTCAAGGATAAGATCGCAGAGCCTTTCCATGTAGTTATCCCCTACTCTGAGGAAGCGCTCAGCGGCGAAAGACACCTTGCGAGCCACGCAGGTCAGGAGATGGATATCGTCATCAAGGGCACCTTGCGTATGATAATCGGCACACATATCGAGACTCTGCATGAGGGCGACTGCATCTACTACGACAGCTCCATCCCCCACGATGAGATCGCACTGGGCGGCGAGGACTGCGAGATCTACGCTTTCGTTATGGCTCCTCAGGATGGCGAGCAGGATACCGAGTACCGTGAGCATATCCGCTCTTATACCCACTCCAATTTCTACAAGGCAGGTATCTCCCACCCTGTTGCGGATAAGTTCGTTTCCTGCGAGACTGATGAGCACGGCCTGCTCTCCGCAGTAAACTTCCACAACGAGGAAAGCTTTAACTTCGCTTATGATATCGTTGATGCACTGGCAGAGAAGTGTCCCGACAAGACCGCGATGATCTATGTTGACAACGACAAGAACGAACGCCGCTTCACTTACAAGGATATCATGAAGTATTCCTGCCAGACAGCAAACTACTTCAAGTCCCTCGGCATCAAGAAGGGCGATAAGGTAATGCTGGTGCTGAAGAGACACTATCAGTTCTGGTTCTCTATCCTTGCACTGCACCGTCTCGGCGCTGTTGTTATTCCCGCATCCAATCAGCTGGTAAAGCACGATTTTGAGTACCGCTTCGACGCTGCCGAGATCTCCGCAGTTGTCTGCACATCGGACGGCAATGTTGCTGACGAGATAGACCTCGCAGCGCCCAACTGTCCTTCCCTCAGAACAAAGATCATCGTAGGCACCAAGCGTGAAGGCTGGAACGACTTCAACGAGGAGCTTTCCGCATACAGCACAAAGTTCCCCAGAACAGACGATACCGCCTGCGGCAGCGATCCCATGCTGATGTTCTTCACATCGGGAACAACAGGCTATCCCAAGATCGCTATGCATGACTTCAAATATCCTCTCGGTCACTATACAACTGCTCGTTACTGGCACAATGTAGATCCCAACGGCATCCACTTCACCATCTCCGATACAGGCTGGGGCAAGGCGCTGTGGGGCAAGCTGTACGGTCAGTGGATGTGCGAGACCGCAGTGTTCGTTTACGACTTCGAGCGCTTCCACGCAGAGGATATCCTCCCCATGTTCGCA
>JAZSEG010000035.1:0-2433 GCA_045531575.1 Oscillospiraceae bacterium
ATGGTTTTGCGCAGCAAAATCGCATTCCCATTAGGGGAATGCGAAATGGAGTTTGCGCCCGTGTAAGCAGTGTAAGCGCAGCGTCACTGCGTCACTGGTAAATTCCGATTTGTAAAATCAAGCCACTTCCGATAAATCATCAGAAGTGGCTTGATTTGTTTATTGGAGAGTTACTCCTCTTCGCTTATAGGCTCATTTGTTCCCTTAGCGGCGTAGGAGAGCGTCATCAGGCTGTCTGTCAGATGCACGTTCTCCACCTTTACCTCGGGGAAGTCGTAGTTGATATCGTAGTGGGAGAAGTTCCAGAAAGCGTTGATGCCAAGCTCCATGAGCTTCTCTACAGTCTCCTTTGCGCCTGTCCTCGGGATGCAGAGAACCGCCATCGAAGGCTTTTCTTTTCTGCAGAATTCTTCCAGACGGTTGGTGTGCATTATCTTTATGCCTGCGATCTCGATGCTTTCCATGGCGATGCTGCTGTCAAAGATACCTGCCAGCTCGTAGCCGTACTTTTCAAAATCTACATGCATCGTGATGGCACGGCCGAGATTGCCTGCACCGATGAGGATGATCTTCTGCGATACATCCAGACCAAGGATGTGTGCTATCTCCTTGCGAAGCTCAGCTACGTTGTAGCCGTAGCCCTGCTGACCGAAGCCGCCGAAGCAGTTAAGATCCTGCCTTATCTGAGAGGCGGTGAGTCTCATCATCTCGGAAAGCTCACGGGAAGATATCTTTGCGACGTTATCTCTCTGAAGACCGCCCAGAAAGCGATAATAGCGGGGAAGTCTGCGGATAACTGAATTAGAGATGTTATTCTTCTGCATTGAAAAACCGTCTTTCTTATATTGATATTACATCATAGCCTGAAGTCTTGCATTGATCTCGGTGAGGAAGTCCTGAGTGTTTACCTTGCGCTTGTTCTCGAGGGTGGAGAGTACATACAGGTCGCCTGTCATAACGCCTTCCTCGATGGTCTGAACGGTAGCCTTCTCAAGCTTCTCTGCGAACTCGGAGAGGGCAGGGATGTTATCCAGCTCGCCTCTCTTCTTCAGAGCGCCTGTCCATGCGAAGATGGTAGCCACGGAGTTTGTGGAGGTCTCCTCGCCCTTGAGGTGCTTGTAGTAGTGGCGGGTAACGGTGCCGTGAGCAGCCTCGTACTCATAAACGCCGTCGGGAGATACCAGAACGGAGGTCATCATGCCGAGGGAGCCGAATGCTGTGGCAACCATGTCGGACATAACGTCGCCGTCGTAGTTCTTGCATGCCCAGATGTAGCCGCCCTCAGAGCGTACCACTCTTGCAACTGCGTCGTCGATAAGGGTGTAGAAGTATTCGATGCCTGCTGCCTCGAACTTTGCCTTATACTCAGCCTCGTAGATATCAGCGAAGATATCCTTGAAGGTGTGGTCGTACTGCTTGGAGATGGTGTCCTTTGTAGCGAACCAGAGATCCTGCTTTGTATCCAGAGCGAAGTTGAAGCAAGCTCTTGCAAAAGAAGCAATAGAGCCGTTGATGTTGTGCAGACCCTGAATGATACCGTCAGAGCCGTTGAATGTGTGGATGAGCTGACGGGTCTCGTTGCCGTCCTTATCTGTCACGATAAGTTCGCACTTGGAGCCGTCTGCTACCTTCATCTCGCTGTTCTTGTAAACATCGCCGTAAGCGTGACGAGCGATGGTGATGGGCTTGGTCCATGTGGGGATGAGGGAGTTGATGCCCTTGCAGATGATAGGCGCACGGAATACTGTACCATCGAGGATAGCACGGATAGTGCCGTTGGGGGACTTCCACATTTCCTTCAGATCATACTCTGTCATACGCTGAGCGTTGGGAGTGATTGTAGCGCACTTAACTGCTACGCCGTACTTCTTTGTAGCGTTAGCGGAGTCGATAGTTACCTGATCGTCAGTTTCGTTTCTGTGAACGAGGCCGAGGTCATAGTACTCTGTCTTGAGGTCAACATAGGGGTTGATGAGGATATCCTTTATCATCTTCCAGATAATTCTGGTCATTTCGTCGCCGTCCATCTCAACGAGAGGGGTGGTCATCTGAATCTTTTCAGCCATTTTATCATTTACCTTTCAAAATATTGTTTCACATCCTGTAGGGACACGGCTAGCCGTGTCCGCTGTTAAAGATGTGTTATCAGCCGTTCGTAAGAGCGGAAAGAAGTGCTTATCAGCCGTTCTTGGTCATATTAAGCAGACCGCCTGCGAGTATCATTCCCTTGCCGCGCTCGGAAAGCTCGCACTTTACTTCGTAGCTCTCGCCCTTGGTCTTGTTCTCAACGATGATCTTTCCGTCTGTCTCAACGATCTTGCGGATGTCAGCAATAGCGAGGGAGTCGCCCTGAGCGATCTTCTCGTAATCAGCCTCGTTCACGAACTCGAGGGGCAGGATGCCGTTGTTGATGAGGTTCTGTCTGTGGATACG
>JAZSEG010000148.1:0-13257 GCA_045531575.1 Oscillospiraceae bacterium
GGTTTTTATCGAAAAACGATAATTTTTTATTGTTTTTTGATTTTGAACGATTGCTTCATTATTTTGATATAAAAGACTTGTTTTCGGTTGACTAAAAATTATATATGATGTATAATTGGAGTAAATAATCTGATCGGAGATACCATTATGGAAAAACGCATCCTTGACTGGAACAAATACTGCGATACCGCCGCACAGGCTGTAGCAGAGGGCATTGTAATGCTGAAGAATGACAATGTTCTTCCTCTTGACAAGAATGAGGAGGTTGCCGTATTCGGACGCATACAGCTTCATTACTATAAGAGCGGCACAGGCTCGGGCGGCATGGTGAATGTTTCCCATGTGGTGAGCATTCCCGAGGGTCTGCGCAATGCGGGAGTTAAGCTGAATGAGGAGCTTTACAGCATCTATGACGAGTGGGATTCCATCTATTCCTTCAATTTCGGAGAGGGCTGGGGTTCTGAGCCGTGGTCGCAGGAGGAGATGCCGCTCACTGACGATGTCGTGCAGAATGCCGCAAAGACTTCAAAGACCGCCATTGTCATCATCGGCCGCACCGCAGGCGAGGAGATGGATAACAGCATCAAGGAGGGCGCATTCCTGCTGACAGCCATCGAGGAGGATATGCTGAAAAAGGTGCGTGCGGCGTTTGATAAAATGATCGTTCTGCTGAACGTTCCTGCGCTGTTAGATATGGGATTTATGGACAGGTATTCCCCCGAGGCTGTGCTGTATGTATGGCAGGGCGGAATGGTGGGCGGCACGGGTACCGCTATGGTGCTTACGGGCGAGGTATCCCCCAGCGGCAAGCTTACCGATACTATCGCTTATAATGTTTCCGACTATCCCTCTGCGCCTTATTTCGGCGACGGAATGGAGGATAAGTATGTGGAGGATATCTATGTCGGATATCGCTATTTCGAGACCTTTGCAAAGGACAAGGTGCGCTATCCGTTCGGCTTTGGTCTGAGCTACACCACCTTTGATATTCATTGCAATTCCGTAACAGGTCGTACTCCTGCGGATAAGACCGCAACACTGACGGTAAGCGTGAAGAACACAGGTGAGTTCAGCGGCAAGGAGGTCGTGCAGGTTTATCTCGAAGCGCCTCAGGGCAAGCTTGGTAAGCCTGCGAGAGTTCTCTGCGGCTACGCTAAGACAAAGACCCTTGCACCCAACGAGGAGCAGCAGCTTCAGATCACAGTTGATCTCAAGGACTTCGCAAGCTATGATGACAGCGGTGTGACAGGACATCCTTACTGTCGCATCCTCGAAGCAGGTCAGTATAACTTTTATGTTGGCAGCGATGTGCGCAGCGCAAAGAGCATCTGGAACAAGGTGCTTGCCGAGGATATCGTAGTGGAGCAGCTGAAGCAGGCTCTGGCGCCCGTGCAGCCGTTCAAGCGCATGAGGAACGACAACGGCGTTGTCGCATTCGAAGATGTCCCCCTTGAACAGCAGGAGGAGTTCGACCGCCGCCTTGCCGCACTCCCTGCGGAGATTCCTCAGACAGGCGACCGTGGCTATAAGCTGGCAGATGTGGTGAATGGCAGCTGCACCATGGACGAATTCGTTGCACAGCTTTCGGATAACGATCTTGCCTGCATCATCCGTGGCGAGGGCATGGGCAGCCCTAAGGTGACCCCAGGAACTGCATCCGCATTCGGCGGCGTTTCTGAGGGCCTGAAGAGCTTTGGAATCCCCTGCGGCTGCTGCAGTGACGGACCCTCTGGCATGAGAATGGACTGCGGCACAAAGGCATTCAGCCTCCCCGGTGGTACGCTGCTTGCCTGCACCTTCAACAGGGAGCTTATCACCGAGCTTTTCGTGCTGATGGGTCTTGAAATGACCGCAAACAACGTTGACTGCCTGCTGGGTCCCGGTATGAACATCCACCGCCATCCCTTAAACGGCAGAAACTTTGAATACTTCTCCGAGGATCCTTACCTGACGGGTACAATCGCAGTGGCACAGCTTGACGGTCTGCATTCCGTGGGTGTTACGGGTACTATCAAGCACTTCTGCGGCAACAACCGTGAGACTCACCGCCACTTCCTTGATTCAGTGGTATCTGAAAGAGCGCTGAGGGAGATATATCTCCTTGGCTTTGAGATCGCCGTAAAGCAGGGCAAGGCGTCTACTATCATGACCACCTACGGCAAGGTAAACGGCGTGTGGACGGCAGGAAGATACGATCTCACCACCACCATCCTGCGTGAGGAGTGGGGCTTCACAGGCTTTGCCATGACAGACTGGTGGGCGCACATCAACCGCCGCGGCTGCGAGGCAGACAAGCGTGACTTCGCAATAATGGCGATGGCTCAGAATGATACCTACATGGTCTGCGCTGACGGCGGCGACCATGAGGACAACACCCTTGCATCCCTCGAAAAGGGCGAGCTTACAAGGGGAGAGCTGCAGCGCTGTGCAAAGAATATCCTCGGCATGCTCATCACCACCCATGCGATGAAGCGTGAGATGGGCATAAACGACGCTGCGGAGATAATAAATCGTCCTAAGGATAACAACGGCGAGGACGGCGATGTGCCGTACTATTATGTGAATGACACGTTTGAGCTTGATCTCGGCGGCATGATGACGAAGAAGGGCGAGAACCACTGCTTTGCTCTTGATTTCGAGCGTGAGGGCAGATACAGAGTCACCATCACTGCATCCTCCGAGCTTTCCGAGCTTGCACAGAGCGCAGTAACGCTGTTCAGCGTGGGCAGCGCCTGCGGTACCTATGTCTGGAACGGCACAGGCGGCAAGCCTGTGGAGCTGCACAAGGAGATCAACGTGTTCTCCCGCTTCACGAGCGTAAGACTGCACTTTGCCGCAAACGGACTCAAGCTGCACAGCCTGAAGTACGAGCGTATCGGCGAGCCTTTCATCATCTGATAAGCGCTGAATAAAACAAAAAGACCGCTTCTGAACTGCTACAGAAGCGGTCTTTGATGTTTGGGGATCAACCGTATATGCGGTTATGCGGGATCATCAGTCCTCGTTCCACTCGTACAGCTTACGAAGCTCTGCACCGACCTTTTCGAGCTGGTGGTCAGCCTCGATGCGTCTGCAAGCGTTGAAGTGAGCTCTGCCCATCTTGTTCTCCATAATCCAGTTGCGTGCGAATGTACCATCCTGGATCTCGCTGAGGACCTTCTTCATCTCCTTCTTGGTCTCCTCGGTGATGATGCGCTTGCCGATCTCGTAGTCGCCGAACTCAGCGGTATCGGAGATGGAGTATCTCATCATCTTGAAGCCGCCCTTGTAGATGAGGTCAACGATCAGCTTCATCTCGTGGATGCACTCGAAGTAAGCGTTCTGAGGATCATAGCCTGCCTCAACGAGGGTCTCGAAGCCTGCCTTCATCAGGGCTGTAACGCCGCCGCACAGAACAGCCTGCTCGCCGAACAGGTCGGTCTCGGTCTCGCACTGGAATGTGGTGGTGAGAACGCCTGCTCTTGCGCCGCCGATACCTGCCGCATAAGCGAGACCTGTATCCAGCGCTCTGCCTGTAGCGTCCTGATGAACAGCGATAAGGCAGGGAACACCTCTGCCGATCTGATACTCAGAGCGAACAGTGTGGCCGGGGCCCTTGGGAGCGATCATGATAACGTCAACATCTGCAGGGGGGACGATCTGACCGAAGTGGATGTTGAAGCCGTGTGCGAAAGCAAGAGTCTTGCCTGCTGTGAGGTTGGGAGCGATGCTCTCCTTGTACAGATCAGCCTGCTTCTCGTCGTTGATGAGGATCATGATAACATCAGCGAGCTTTGCAGCGTCGTCTGCGGTGTATACCTTGAAGCCTGCGTCAACAGCCTTTGACCAGCTCTTGGAGCCTTCGTACAGACCGATGATGACGTTCACGCCGCTCTCCTTCAGGTTCAGCGCATGAGCGTGACCCTGAGAGCCGTATCCGATCACCGCAACGGTCTTGCCGTCCAGCAGGGACAGGTTGCAGTCTTCCTTGTAATAGATCTTTGCCATTGTTTTATATCTCCTTTAAAGATTTTTATTCGACGCAATGACGATACGCATATCGTCGTTACGAGGTTGTACATAATATAAGAACCGCACGCCGTTTTCCAAATCAAAGATTTGGACGGCTGAGCGAACCCTGAAATATATGTTTGCCGCCTTGCGGCAATCTGCTTCGCAGAGTTATGAGAACGTTGTTCTCATAACATATATTATAAGAACCGCACGCCGTTTTCCAAATCAAAGATTTGGACGGCTGAGCGAACCCTGAAATATATGTTTGCCGCTTTGCGGCTATCTGCTTCGCAGAGTTATGAGAACGTTGTTCTCATAACATATAATATCACACCTTAACGGTGGCTTCGCCCTTCTGCAGGGCAATGGTACCTGTGCGGACGATCTCCCTTATGCCGTAGGGGCGGAGAAGCTCCTCGAAATTTGCGAGATTCTCCTTGCTGTCCGAAAGCTCGATGGTGACGGTATTAGGCGAGATATCGGATATCTTTCCATGCGCTATCTCAACTATAGCCATCACCTCGGAGCGCTGCTTCGCTGTGCATCCCACCTTGATAAGCACCAGCTCTCGGGATACCACATTGTCGCTCTTCAGCGTCTTTACCTTGATGACGTCTATCAGCTTGTTCAGCTGCTTTTCTATCTGTTCAAGGGTGTAGTCGTCGCCGTCTGCGACTATGGTTATGCGGGATACCTGCTCGTCATCGGTCACGCCCACCGCAAGGCTGTCGATGTTGAAGCCTCTGCGTGCGAACAGTCCTGCGATCCTTGCAAGTACACCTGCGTTGTTTTCTACCAGTACGGAGATAGTATGCTTCATGCCGTTACCTCCATCAAAGAATAGTCTTTTCGAATTCAGCGACCGAAACCTCGATAAGGAACGGTCTGTCCGAAGCGATAAGGCGCTTCACAGCGTCTGCCGCCTTTTCGGCACTGTCTACAAGCACGCTTTCGATGCCGTAAGCCTCCGCAAGCTTTGTGAAGCAGGGACTTCCGTCCAGCGCCACTGCTGTGAGACGGTTGTTGTAGCCGCGCTCCTGCAGCTCACGCACCATGCCGAGATAGTTGTTGCGCATCACCACGACCTTGATGTTTATGCCGTGCTGCAGCGCCGTAGCAAGCTCCATCATCTGCATCTGGAAGGAGCCGTCTCCGCACACTGCAACTACCTCCTTTTCGGGGCAGGCTGCCTTTGCGCCGATCGCAGCGGGGATGGAATATCCCATAGTGCCCATACCGCCTGAGGTGAGGAAGCGTCCGCCGTGGAAGGTGATGTTGGAGGCAGTCCAGATCTGATTCTGTCCCACGTCCGCAACCACTACGGAGTCATCAGGCAGTGCCTTGTCAAGCATCTGCATGAACAGCTTAGGATCCACATATCCGTCAGCCGCGGGCTTTGCAGGCTGAGAGAAGCGGTGAGCGTCAAGTTCGGCTATCCATTCGGTGTGAGTGGTCGGAGCGCCTGCAGCTTCGATAAGCTGCCCAAGAACAAGGGAAAGATCTCCCACCACAGGAATATCCACTGCAAGATTCTTGCCTATCTCCGCAGGGTCGATGTCTATATGTATAACGGTAAGCTCGCTGCGCTGCTCCATCGCCGCAATGGCACGGTCGCCTACTCTAGCACCGAACAGCAGCAGGGTATCGCAGTGATTTACGGCGTAGTTTGCGCTCCTGCAGCCGTGCATTCCAAGCATTCCGAAATATCTGGGATTATCCGTAGGCATGGCACCGAGACCCATCATCGTGGAGACCACGGGGATGTCCGTAAGCTCGGAAAACTCACGCATGAGCTTTGCGCCGTCTCCCGCAAATAAGCCGCCGCCTGCGCAGATGAGAGGTCGTTTTGCATCGGCAAGGGCATTCACCACACGCTTTATCTGCTGACCGTTGCCCACACTGCTAGGGCGATAGCTGCGGATATCCACTGTTTCGGGGTAATCGAAATCTATCTCGGCAAGCTGCACATCGTAAGGAATATCGATAAGCACAGGGCCTCTTCTGCCGCTGCCTGCGATATAGAAAGCTTCCCTGAATACCCTTGCGGTGTCCTCGGGGCGCTTCAGCAGGTAGCTGTGCTTTACGAAAGGCTCCGCAGAGCCTGTGATGTCCGCTTCCTGAAATACGTCACGGCCTATCTGATCGGTGTTCACCTGACCTGTTATCACCACCATGGGGATGCTGTCCATATAAGCGGTAGCGATGGCGGTGATGAGGTTCAGCGCCCCCGGGCCTGAAGTAGCGACTGCAACTGCAGGCTTTCCCGACATACGGGCATAGCCGCTTGCCGCATGACCTGCGTTCACCTCATGGCGCACGAGAACGTGCTTTATATCGGTGTTGTATAATTCATCGTAAAACGGGCAGATGGCCGCACCGGGATAGCCGAAAACAGTGGAGATACCCTCTGCCTTCAGGCACTCTGTCATAGCCTTTGCGACCGTCATTCTGATGGAACTCATTATATATCATCCTTTCGGAATGGGCAATTCAATAGCTTGATATGAAAACGCTATACATATTTCATTATATCAAAGCGTCCGCCTGTTGTCAAGGAGAAAAGCTGCTTTTTGCCAATACGTTTTGTTTTTTCTTCAACCAAGAGTGTCAAAACATTGCATTCTTCAGCGGTATAGTATAATTCGACCTTGACAAAGCAAGCTAAAATGTGGTATGATATTATATTGAAGTATGCCAAACGTTAAAAATTTGACACACTGCAACAAAACACCCCGAAAGGAGTACATTTCCGTGCTTGAAATAAAGGATTTAGTCTGGAAGCTTCCCAGCGGCGAGCCTATAATCAACGGCATCAGCTACAAGGCTTCAGGCAAGCTTATAGTCGTAACAGGCCCCAACGGCGGCGGCAAGACCACTCTTGCAAAGCTGATAGCGGGCGTTGAAACTCCCGATGCAGGCAGCATCCTGCTTGACGGCGAGGATATTACAAAGCTCAACATAACCGAGCGTGCAAAGAAGGGCGTGGCTTACGCATTCCAGCAGCCTGTCCGCTTCAAGGGTCTCACTGTGCGTGACCTGCTGGAGCTTGCTGCAGGCGAAAAGATAAAGGAGACCTCCCTGTGTGAGCTTCTCGGCAAGGTGGGTCTGTGCGCCGAGGAATATTTCGACCGTGAGATGAGCACCGCTCTCTCGGGCGGCGAGGCAAAGCGCATCGAGATCGCGACCGTGCTTGCAAGAAAGGCAAGACTCTCCGTGTTTGACGAGCCTGAGGCAGGTATTGACCTGTGGAGCTTCTCCAAACTCGTGGAGACCTTTGAGGACATCCGCCAGAACACCGAGGGAACACTGGTGGTCATCTCCCATCAGGAGCGCATCCTCTCCATCGCAGACGAGATAGTGGTAGTCGCAAACGGCAAGATAAGGACATCAGGTCCCCGCGAGGAGATACTCCCCGCACTGCTTAAGGGAGAGTATACCTGCTCCTGCCCCAGAAGAAACGGAGGTGCTTGTCTGTAATGAGCGATATCATGAACGTTAATTTCAACGACATCACAGGCGATCTGCTGAAGATGATCGCAGACTATGACGGCACCGAGTTCAAGGGCGCCTATAACATCCGTCAGGACAGCATGTGCGCAGGCCGCAAGTCCTCCGAAAACGTGACTATCGAGCCTAAGACGGACAATCCCGGCATCGTCATCACCGTAAAGCCTTTCACTAAGGGCGAGACGGTGTTCATTCCTGCCTGTGTTACCCACAGTGATGTGGATGATCTCGTATATAACGATTTCTATATCGGCGAGGGCGCTGATGTCATCATCGTGGCAGGCTGCGGCGTACACAGCGACGGCGAGGAGACCGCCCGCCACAACGGCATCCACCGCTTTTTCCTTGCCAAGGACAGCAAGGTGCTGTACAAGGAAAAGCACGTCGGCACAGGTACAGGCAAGGGTTTGAAGAAGATAGACCCCGTCACCGATTGCTATCTGGAGGAGAACTCCCGCCTTGAGATGGATACCATCCAGCTGGGCGGCGTTGACCGCTCCACCAGAAACACTTCCGCAGTGCTGGGCAAGAACGCCAAGATAATCGTGCGCGAGCGCATCATGACCGACGGCGACGAGACTGCTGTCACCAACTTCAAGGTGCAGCTCAACGGCGAGGATTCGGGCGCAGATCTTGTTTCACGTTCCGTTGCAAAGGGCAATTCCCATCAGGAGTTCTATTCTCTTGTAGAGGGCAACAACCGCTGCACAGGCCATTCCGCCTGTGACGCTATCCTTGCGGAGAACGGCACTGTTGACGCTCAGCCTGCGCTGAACGCAAGCCACGTTGACGCAGCGCTCATCCATGAGGCGGCTATCGGAAAGATCGCAGGAGAGCAGCTGATGAAGCTGAGAACTCTCGGTCTCACCGAGGAGGAGGCAGAGGCAAAGATAATCGAAGGCTTCCTGAAATAATGCATATCAAACACCAAAGACCCGAGGTAACTCGGGTCTTTTTGTGTTGGAGCTTCGGCTTGCCAAATTCAATGAGAAATGAGGAGTGAGTTAAAATATACCACAAATAATCAATGCCGTAAGTAAAACAAAGCCAATTTTGGAATCAATAGCAAAAGTGGCTTTGTAATACTTCTGTAGGTAGTGCAAACCATCGCTTTGGTGTTGATTTCGGTTGGTGTCGGCAATGGTGTCATGCCTGAGGAGTATAATAGTCATCCAGAGCGAAGTAGTATTGGCAGTTTCCCTGAGAGTATGTGACGTTTATGCGGAAAAGATATCCAATGGGATCGGCGGGGAGAGTTATCACACCATCGGGGATGATCTCGAGCGTCTGCAGTCCGCTCTCGTTCTCGATGACTGCGCTTTGCAGCTTGCCGCCGTGCGGTATCTGAACGGTTATGCTGCCTGATGTGGGAGCGCTTATATGCGGCACCTTTCCCTCGTTTTCTGCATCGATTATCCACATTGCATCAGCGTAAAGCTCTTCGTCACCATAGATCCAGTAGCTGGATGCCATTGAGGGAGTGACCGTGTTGTCGCCTGCTATGATCTGTACATCGGGCGGATTTTCCAGATCCTCAAGCTCAAGTTCTTCTGTTCCACAGGTGCTCCGGTAATGGCTGAACCAATATTCACAGGTGCCCATGCATTTGATTGTGACCTTTATCATGGCAGGTGATGTCATGTCGGGCATTATATATGTGTCGCGCTCGGTCGGCTTTATCTCATGAGCAATGCCGTTTTCGTCGTAGTATTCCACATGCGCGTTCTTCGTGTAAGCAGGCAGTGCAAGTTTTATTTCTCCGACATCGCACAGATCGAAAAATCCGTTTCTGTTATGCATAGCAAGAGCCTGCTCATAGCCGAAGCCATCCTCATTCGCCTCATATACCATATATGCCCAGCCCCAGTAGCTGCAGAAGGCAGCGAAATCAATATCGTTCTCCTCGGAATATACTACCAGTACGGGTGCATCGCAGCTGCTGTGTATGAACTGATATTCGGATTCTTCCTTATCGGAAGCCACAGTAACGCTTATTACCATCCTGTCAAAGTAAGGCATCCATACCTTGCCGTCATCGGTGAATATCAGGTCATGACTGCCGTCCTCGAGATCTATTGCACGGGCGTTTGTTATCTTAACGTTTTCGGGTAAAGCTAACTCAATGTATTCGCTTTCGCTGAGCGTGAACAAGGAGGAATCATCCCAGCCGCTTTTGCTTTGTTTCAGCTCAAATTCCGTTCCGTAGGATGCAACCGCTGCAATGCTTTCGCCAAGGTGAGTTTCGATCGTACTGTTCGTGAAGCCGAGCCAGTAAGATACACTGCCATCAGGATACTCAACACCCAGTCTTATAACGCCCTCGTTCTTTGTCGTTGCCGCAGGGAGTCTGACCTCGCCGCTCTCCTCGCTGCCGAGCATCATTTCGCTCTCCATATCCTCGCCGAAGCAGATGGCATCTAGCAGGCGTGCGCCCTCGGGCATGGTAAGCTGTATGGTGCTTTCGTCCATAACTGTAAGCAGCTCGCCGCTCTGGAACATCTGCCATACATCGACGTTTAGCGGATGGTCGCCGCTGAGCGTGCCGTTCCAGATATACGAACCCATGGTAAGCTTATTGCCGTTCAGCGTAATTGCGGGTGGCTCGGCGGTTTCGGGGAAGTCTTTCGTCATGAGGTACTCGCAGGCGCCCTCGGGGTATTCGATAGTCACACGGATATGCTCGCCGACAGGCTCCTCGGGGAGGATTATAGCGCCGTCAGCGGTGAACTGCAGCTCGATGTAGTGCAGCTCGTCGGTGTGGAGGTTTACGGAGGTGATAACGCCGCCCTCGGGGATAATAAGCCTTGCGTCATCAAACCAGGAAGCAGGGTAGATGGGATTCTTGAACGCTTGAACAGCATCCTCTATAGTCCAGCCGTCGTGGTGGAATTCATCCGGACCCTCGCCCCATGTGTAGCTGCACATCAGCAGCGGTCGCTCGGCTCCCTCTGCGTTAAGATACAGATTGGGCGGCATGGGGGTAGGCTCTTCTTCGGGGAGACTTTCCATTCCATACAGCGACTGTCTGATGATGGTGGCAAGGTCTTGCGCATTGCATTCTGTGTGCTGTATACGACCGAAGTTAAAAGTAGTAATATGGGTGCAGTCTTCGGTTATTTCGATTTCACAGTCGATCATTTCATCGGGAGTGAGCGATACATCTCCGTCACCCATATTGCCGATAATGTCATATGCCATTTGCCATTCATCATCTGGAGGAAGGCTGTATTCAAATTCGGCGATGATCTCAAAAGTATCATATGTTCTGTCAACATCGGGAACATAATGAATATAACGTTCCTGATGACGGCCGTTCGGAAGAACGGTGCATTCTTTGTAAATAAAGCTATCCTCAAATGCGTACATGATCGTGGGGTAGAACGATAATCTGCCGTTGATCCTGCCGTTTCTGATTTCATATGTTGATATTATGGAGTCACCGCTATCGCTGGGAAATTCTACTGCTATATAAGTGCCGCAGGGAATATCCACAGCGTCGATGCGCAGGTCTGTTTCCGTATTATACCGCAGGCCGCTTTCCTGTTCTATCATGATCTCTGCCAGTCTGTCTGCCAGTGCTTCGGTGCTTTCTGTAATGCTTACGGACTCCGCTATCATTGTGTGCAGCTTCGGGTCAAGCTCGCTTGTAAACGAGATGTTCACATAAACCTGCATATCATCCTCATAAGCGAGTATGCCCGAGGTGTACTCCACATCGTCTGCATAGCCATTGGCAGGATCGTGATAAACGCTGCAGGTCGCGGACTTCAGCCAGCCGTCCGTCTTTACCTCGGTGTAGTCGGCATTCCAGTTGACAACGCTGCCGAGGAACAGCTGATTGAACACCATCTGATGATAGTTCGGCTCGCCGTATTCGATGCCCTCGTATTTGTCGTAGACATTGAAATCTATCGTGCCGATGATCTCTCCGTCAGCCACGATATCCACTGCGGAAAATCCGCAGCGCTGCTCCTTTTCGGGAACGACTATCTCCCAGCGCTCGGGCAGAGATATATCCAGCTCAAACGGCACTGCGGAGAAGACGTTCTTGTTGTATTCGGTCTGGTTATCGTAATACGCAGGGAATGTGACGCTCTGCTGCTCCAGTGCCGTGGTTAGTTCTATGGAGCTTACGATATCGTTCAGAAGTGTTTCGTCAAGCTCATCCGCAAAGCAGGCATACGCATATTCATACGGATACGCACTGTATGCGAGTATTCCAGAGCCGTAATGCAGAACGTCTGCGTTTTCCATGCCGCCGTAGTTGCGGTACATGGTGCAGGTGACCACAGCCGTTGAGTCATCTGATCTTACGATGACGTCATCTGTTACTGCTCTGATTCCGAAGGGCTGCATCGACCATTCGCCCGTAACTTTTTCAGCCGTTGTGAAATCGTCGTAAAACTCCATCGGCTTTCCTTTTCTTGCCATAATGTTGGTGAGAATGGTCTGGTTATAGGAGGGGTCGCCGAACTCCACATCATCGAATTTGCTGTAAATGCCGCAGTCTATTGCACCAACGCATTCTTCACCGTCCATGATGAAGACCATGGATACGCCCATAGTGTCATCGCCGCGCGGAATGACTATATCCCACTCCTGCGGCAGCGCTATCGTAAGCCCGAAAGGCTCCATATCCATTGCGGCGTTGTACAATTTGCTGTCCAGGTCATAATAATATGCAGGGAAAGTTATGCGGTGCAGCTCCATATCGGATGCAATGTCCACTGATTCGTTTGTTTCGGATGTTTCCGATACTTCTGTTGTAGGCTGATCGTCCAGCGGATTCTGAGTACGGTCAAGCCACACACTGCCGCCCCATATTCCGAGACCGATAACAGCTGCCGCAGAGCCAACGCCGATCATAGCCTTCCACGGATTCCTGCGCTTCGGAGTAAGCTTTATCGCCACTGCGGGATGCTCCTCGATAACATTGTCGCAGGGGTATTTTTCCTCTGCCTTGCCGAACTGCTCCACGAGCTTCGCTTTCGCCTGAGCCTTGAATTCCTCGGAGAGCGCTATCTTGTTATATGCGGATTTAAATTCCTGCTTATTCATATCGCATCTCCTTCCAGATCTATCTTCAGCGAGCTTCTTCCGCGCTCCAGGCGCTTATAGACGGTGTTCTCGCTGATGCCCAGTGCCGACGCTATCTCAGCCGCCGACATGTCCTCGTAGTAGTACATATAGATAGTTGTCCTGAGCTTTTCGGGCAGGCGCATCACCATGTCCAGCAGCTCATATTCGCTATCGTTTGCGGGAGCGGAGAGCGTGTTCTCCAGCATCTCGTCGATAGGCTGATTCCTGCGCATCCTTGCAGACTTCAGCACGTTTATGGATTTGTTTTCGGCAGTGCGTATCAGCCAAGCCTTGATGTGATTTTCGTCGGTGAAGCTTTCCTGCTTCATCAGTGCCACGAAGGTATCCATTACGATATCCTGAGCCTCCTCGCAGTTCCTGAGCAGGTTCAGCGATACCCTGTATACCATATCTGAGTATTTGTCGAACAGCGTGCCTATGCTGTCCGCTGATACAGCGATCATTACCATACCACCTTTCCTGAGATTTCCTCTCTGTATATTAAAACAGCGTATGATATTATTTCCTGACATTTATAAATGGGAATTTGAAACGCGGAGCGTTTCAAATTAATTAGGAATGAGGAGTGAGGAATGAGGAATGAATGTGTCGGCTAACGCCGACAGATTTTAAAACGGCTGCGCCGTAACGTCGCATGGCATTGCGGCGTAGCCGCAT